>JAQUVQ010000084.1 GCA_028693285.1 Smithellaceae bacterium | reverse complement strand
CGCGGCCTCATGATTCCGTCTGTGAGGAAAAATTGCGAAAAGCAGATCAACGAAAAGGACGGCAGCCCCGTGAAACAAACCTATGGTTCAAGGAGCAGACTCTCTTGACCGAAAGACCGGTCGTCGGTGATCTGGTTTTGCCGCATGTGAATTTCCAGCGACCGGCGGATGGATTCGAACTCCTGTTCCTTCATGTTTGCCGGAACGGAGATGGGCTGGTCCCAGCGGATCCGGACCCGGCTGAAAGGTTTGGGAATCAGAAACCGGTCCCAGCTTCGCAAAGGCCAGGCTCGGCTGAAGGAGACGTAAACCGGAAAGATTTTCGCGCCGGAAAGCTCGGCCATGCGGATCAATCCGGCTTTGACCGTGCCGCCGGGTCCACGGGGCCCATCCACCGCATGGATAGCGAGAAGATTTTCTTTCAGGTCCTCCACGATGGCGGCGAGCGCCTCTTTCCCTCCCCTGGAACTGGAGCCCCGAATGGGGCGGAAATGGAGGCGACGGACCAGCTCGCTGATCAGATCGCCGTCGCCGCTTCGGCTGATGATGGCCGAAGGCCGGTATCGGCTAGCGGCCTTGGCATAGCCGATGACTCCGTACATGCGCTGATGCCAGATCGCCACAATTCCCTTTTCTCCCCGGTCCAGACGGGAGGTAATCACCTCTTCATCGACCACCTCCGTGCGAATCATAAAGGTGTGAAGCAGGATCAGGCGGTGAGCCAGGGGCACAAGGCCGTACGTGAGAACCGGCGCGGGAAGCTGATTGATCTTCATGGATCATGCATATCCGCAATTGCATTTGCCGTCAACGCGGAAATCGCAAGGGGCTTAAATTATCTTGCTATCCGGCCGTGTTATCCGTAAGATTCGGCCCTGAAAAAACGATTTGCCGTCCATCGACTTTATCTGAAAAGAGGCTGGGAGGATTCATTGATTCGTCGAATCATTTTTGCGCTGGCGGCGGCCGCTTTGCTGATTCATTTCATCTTTGCGCTGATCGAGGCGGGCAAAGGCATCGGCGGCGCCAAGGCGGCGCCCACGATCTTTTACGGACAGCCGCTGGAAATCCGGAAAGGCGATCACCCGGGAAATCTCCGCCTGACCGAGCGGCTGAATCGGCTTTCCTACCGGCAAGTTCGGGAAAAACCGGCAAAATCCGGGACCTTTTCACTGACCAAGGAGCGCCTGTGGCTGTTTCTGCGCGGCGCGCACGAAAAAGGATTTTTGCAGTCTTCCGGACCTGTGGAGATCGCCCTCGCCAACGGACGGGTAGCTTCGCTTGCGTCCCCGGACGGCAAACCGCTGGATTCGGTTCGCCTGGAGCCGGAGGAAATCGGCCGCCTCGCGGGCCCCAAAATGGAATCCCGAACGACGGTTTCTCTTTCCGGCGTTTCCCCTTACCTGCAAAACGCCGTCATCGCCTGCGAAGACAAGCGCTTTTATCATCATATCGGAATCGATCCTCTTGCCGCCGGACGGGCCTTATCGGTCAACCTTCGGGAGAAGCGATTTGCCCAGGGCGCATCCACGATAACGCAGCAACTGGCAAGAAACGTCTTCCTTTCTCCGAAAAAAACTTTCGCGCGCAAACTGCGGGAGATGGAACTCGCACTGGCGCTGGAGCTGCGCTACTCGAAACAACAGATTCTGGAAATGTATCTGAACAGAATTTACCTGGGACAGGCTGGCGATCGCGGCATTTACGGCGTTGAAGAGGCGTCCCGCTTTTATTTCTCCAGGCATGCGGCGGACCTTTCCCTGGAGGAGGCGGCGCTGCTCGCCTCCATCATCCACGCCCCGAACCGGTACAGCCTTGCCGGAAATCCCCGGACAGCCCTGGAGCGGCGCGATAGAGTCCTGTCCAGCATGAGGCAGCTGGACATGATCACACAGCCGGAGTTCGAACGGGCCTCGGCGGCGCCGGCAAGAATCCATGCCGGAGCGCCCCCCGCCCATCTCCCGTCCTATTTTATCGATTACATTTTGAGGATCACCAAAGAAGATCTGGGCGCGGAGCGACCCTATCATCCCGGATACCGGTATTACACGACCCTTGATTCTTTTCAGCAGGCCGCCGCGGAAGAAGCGGTTGCCCGCGGCATGGAGATCATCGAAAAGAAGGCCCGTGGAGCCGCGGAGCCGCTGCAGGCGGCGCTGGTCGCCATCGATCCCAAGACAGGGCGCATCACGGCGATGGTCGGCGGACGAAGCTACGCGCAGACAAGATTCAACCGGGCGGTGGACGCTCTGCGCCAGCCGGGCAGCGCTTTCAAGCCCTTCGTTCTTCTGGCGGCTCTTTCCCGGTCGCTGGAAAAGAAGGGGGAATGGACGCTGTCCACGCCGGTCTCCGGCGAACCGATTTCCCTTTCCACGCCCGAAGGAATGTGGACGCCGACCAATTTTGAAAACAAGCAATACGCCCGCATCACGATCCGGAAAGCCATCGAAGATTCCGTCAACACCGCCACCGTCCGGCTGGCCGCCGACGTGGGATTCAAAGAGGTTCTGAAAACCGCCCGGGCGGCCGGCATCGCAAGCCCCCTTCTGCCCGTTCCCTCCATGGCGCTGGGCAGCTTTGAAGTGTCGCCGCTGGAGCTTGCCTATGCCTATGCGACTCTTGCTTCCGGCGGAACGCGCTTTGAACGGTTTGCCCTTTTTTCCGTCACGACGCCGGACGGAGACCGGCTCTGGTCCGGAGAAATAAAACGCCAACAGGTGTTTGATCCGCGGGCAACGTATCTGACAAGCTATGCCCTGGAAGGGGTTTTGGAGCGCGGGACGGCCAGGGAGGCCAGGGCCCTTAAGATCGATTTCCCCGTGTCGGGCAAAACCGGAACCACCAACGGCAACCGGGATTCCTGGTTTGTGGGCTATACGCCCGACGTCGTCTGCGCCGTGTGGGTGGGGTATGATTCCGGGGCGGATACCGGTCTGACCGGCGCGACCGGCGCGCTGCGGATTCATGCGCGTTTTATGCGCTCCTTCTATTCGCAGTCCGGACCGCCGGCCGTCGCCGCTCCGGACGGGATTGAGTGGGCGGTGATCGATCCGGATTCCGGGTCCCTCGCCACATCCTTTTGTCCCCGGACCTTTCAGGAGGCTTACCTTCGGGGAACCGCGCCTGGAAAAACCTGCTCCGACCATCCTGTCCACCCGGTCATGGACGCGCTTCGTCATAAAATGCTCGAGGCAGAGGCTTTCCTGCGCGGTCTGCTGTCCAAATAAGGTTCGTCCGACTAAAGCGTACTTTTCCTCTTTGCACCTACAATGTTGCAATATCGTTATGTTTGGTAATGTGTTTCTTTCCAATTGTAAGGTTTAACGCTCCGGTTCAGCGGCGGCGCGAAGCGCCGTCCGCTGCAACCGGTTGTTAGATCGCACCTGAGGGCGGCATGGTGACCACGATCTTGCCCTTCGCGCGCCCCTGTTCCACATATGCCATCGCATCGAGCGTCTCGTCGAATGGGAACGTGCGGTCGAGCACCGGACGCAGGGTGCCCGCATCATAGAGAGCGGCTAACGTCTTCAGTTGCGCGCCATCGGCCCGCATGAAGAAGAACGAGTAGCGCACGCCGAGCTTGCTGGCCCGCGCCCGCACCTTGTGGCTCATCAGTGCCATCACAGGCTTCAATAGTGGTCGGCCGATCTGCTCGGCGAACGCAGCGTCCGGCGGGCCGACGACGCTGATCGCCAGGCCGCCAGGTTTGAGCACGGTCAGCGACTTCGCGAGGTTGTCGCCACCGAGGGAGTCGAGCACGACGTCGTAGCCGGAGAGCAACTCGGCGAAGTCTGCCTTCGTGTAGTCGATGACTTCGTTCACGCCGAGCCCGCGCACCGCCACCTCGTCGTTCCCGTGCGCAGTTGTGGCGACGTATGCGCCCAGGTGTTTGGCGAGCTGGACGACTGTCGAGCCCAGTCCGCCCGCGCCAGCGTGGACTAGTACCTTCTGCCCCGGCTTAACCTGTGCGAGGCCGGCCAGCGCCTGCCACGCGGCAAGCGCTACAAGCGGGACCGCTGCAGACTCTTCCATGGTGAGTGAGTTCGGCTTGAGGGCGATGTCGGCATGGTCGATGGCGATGTACTCCGCGAAGGTCCCGATACGCAGGTCGCGTGGTCGGGCGTAGACCTCGTCGCCGACCTTGTAGTCCCGCACGTCGGCCCCGACCCGCGTCACGACGCCCGCGACATCGTGTCCGAGCACGAACGGCGTCTTGTACTTCAGGAGCAGCTTGAACTCGCCGTTGCGTACCATCTTGTCCAGCGGGTTGATGCTGGCGGCACTCACTCGGACTAAAACGTCACGGGGCCCGATGGTGGGATCTGGCACTTTGGCGGCGCGGAGACCGGTTTTGCCATATTTCTCGACGACGAATGCCTTCATGACAGTCCCCCTGTTGTGCGACGATTCCTGGGCTCTTGGTGGTGGTCGATGCCTCGCGGCCGTTCTCCCGTCATGTGCGCTCTAACATTGTTTATATGGATCGGTGCTAATGTTGCAAACGCTGACAACGTCGTCAGCATAATACCCCTTTTCAATTTTACACGATATTAAGCTAATACTTCAATATTAAAACATTTTCAACAATATTTTATTTTTTTAGCTGGGATATTATCTGGATCGGTATAATATCTCAACTCGTTTACCGGAGATTGTTTACCGGAGATTATCAGTTTCATTAATATTAAGGATTACTATTTGAAAGAGTGTATGAAATCAAACATTAGCTGACTCTCACTTTCAG
>JAQUVQ010000083.1 GCA_028693285.1 Smithellaceae bacterium | reverse complement strand
GCATGAGGAGGTGGCGTCTTGCTTCAGAGGCATCTTTTTCCCGGACGGCCTGCGTCAGGAGAGGACGGCTGGCATAGGCTTCAATGGTGGTTCGAATATCGTGGATATAGGTTTCGGCAATCAGGGACAGCAGTTGGGCGGATTGCCGGTCCTTGAGCAGCATCTGCCGCTTTTCATCCTGATAATGGCGAAAGCTCAGTGCAAAGGAAATGAAGACAAGGAGAAGAAAAAGGGCCGAAGCGAGCCCGAAGATATTCAAGCGGCTGGCCAGCAGGGGCTGACTCGGGGGCTTCTCTGCTTTTTCCGGTGTCATAAGGCGCCTTGTGTTCCCTTTGATCAGGCCGGCAAAATGGCCGATCCTTTTGTGTCCGGGTGTAAAGAAACTGTTTCTGAACCAATCAATTTTGGCCGCATTATGAAAACAACGCCCTCCAATGTCAAGAGGCAAAAAAGGAGTAAAAATGGTTTTTTATGTGTATGGCAAATTCAGCCCGGTTCTGTTATTCTTCCGGCAAATTCTTTCCAGTTGTTAAGGTGAATAAATATGCCGCAGGAAGATCTGAGCAAGCTGAAAATCGATTCATCGGCCAAGCAAAGCGTGGCGGGCGGTCGTAAAAGAAAGCCGTTTGTCATTGCCGGCGCGCTGACTTTGCTTGCGGCCGCCGTCATTCTCTATCGTCTGGGCGTGATCGCGCCTTCGGCCACGGTGGATGTGACCACCGTTTCGATGATTTATCCCGCCCAGTCCCTGTCCGTCTTGAATGCCAGCGGCTACATCGTGGCCCAGCGCAAGGCGGCCGTGGCGTCCAAGGTGACCGGCCGCCTGACCCAATTGCTGGTGGAAGAGGGCAGCCGCGTCCGGAAAGGTCAGATTCTGGCCCGCATGGAGAGCGGCGACGTCGCCGCCATGAAGGAACAGGGGACGGCCAACCTGGCCAATGCTCAGGCCATGCTCAAGCAGACGCTGGTGGAGCGCGATCATGCCGCGCAGGAGAATGAACGCTATCAAAAGCTGATCGCCGGCGGCTATGTGGCTCAGTCGGATTACGACATGATTCATACCCGGTATCTGCGGTCGCTGGAAGCGGTGAAAGCCGCTCAGGCCGCCGTGGAATCAGCCGGCGCCGCGCTCAGCCACGCGGAGGTCAACCTGGACTACACGCTCATCCGGGCGCCGTTTGACGGCGTCGTGCTGACCAAGAACGCCGACGTGGGCGACATCGTGACGCCTCTTTCCGCTTCGGCCGCCTCAAAGGCCGCCGTGGTCACGCTGGCCGACATGGATTCCCTGCAGGTCGAGGTGGACGTCTCCGAAACCAGCATCACGCTGATTCAGGTCGGTCAGCCCTGCGACATTCAGCTCGACGCGCTGGCCGATCGCCGGTTCCGCGGCGAGGTGCACGCCATTGTGCCGACGGTGGACCGCTCCAAGGCGACGGTCCTGGTGAAAGTGCGCTTTCGCGACAAAGACCCCCGAATGCTGCCGGATATGAGCGCCAAAGTGTCTTTCCTTTCCCGGGAGCTCGCGCCCGAAGAGCTTCGTCCCCGGCTGGCCGTCCATCAATCGGCCCTGGTCGAAATGAAAGACAAAACTCTCGTCTATCGGATTGAGGACAACAAGGCGCGGGAGACGGTGGTTGCGGCCGGCGGCAAACTGGGCGACATGCGGGAGATCAAATCGGGCCTCAAGCCGGGAGACCGCGCGGTGCTCAAACCCAGTGGCCTGCAGGACGGTTCAAGGATCAAAGTGGCCGAGCGGTAGTGCTGGTGGTTGGTGGATAGTGGATAGTGAATGGTGGTTGTTTTTTATGTAGGGCGGACCTTCAGGTCCGCCGGTACCGGGTCTAAAGACCCGGGCTACATTGTTTTGGCGACGGACGCGGCGTGTAATTCAGACAAGAGTAAAATGATGGCCGAACCAACAAAACCGATTGTGGAAATTCAGCGGATTTACAAAAGCTATCACCGGGATTCCCTGGTCGTGCCGGTGCTCTTTGATATTACGTTCGACATTGCCGCCGGAGAATTTCTGGCGCTCATGGGGCCGTCCGGCTCCGGCAAAACGACGCTTCTCAATTTGATTGCGGGGATCGACCGGGCCGACTCCGGCAGCATTCATGTCGGCGGCGTCGATATCACCACGCTGACGGAGACGGAGCTCGCCGCCTGGCGCGCCAATTCGGTGGGCTTCATCTTTCAGTTCTACAACCTGATTCCCGTCCTTCAGGCCGTGGAAAACGTCGAGCTGCCGCTGCACCTCACGGCCCTTACCAAAAAACAGCGGCGCGAACACGCCCAAATGGCGCTTTCGATGGTGGGGCTTGCGCACCGGATGGACCATTATCCGGGGGAGATGTCCGGCGGCGAGCAGCAGCGCGTAGCCATCGCCCGGGCCATCGTCACGGATCCGACGATTCTGGTCGCCGATGAGCCGACGGGCGATCTCGACCGTGTCTCCGCTGAGGAGATCCTTTCCATGATGGAGCGCCTCAACCGCGACATGGGAAAAACCATCATCATGGTCACGCACGATCCGCGGGCGGCCGCCCGCGCGCAGATCCTGCGACATCTGGACAAGGGATATCTCAACGATGCTGCTGGCCAAAATCCTCTTTAGAAACGCCTTTCACAACAAGCTTCGCAGCTCTCTCACGATTCTGGGGATTGCCGTGGCCATTCTGGCGTTCGGCCTGCTGCGCACGGTTATCAGTTCCTTTTACGCGGGCGTGGAGGCGTCGTCCGCCTCGCGGCTGGTGACGCGCAACGCCATTTCCATCATTTTCGCCCTGCCCATTTCCTACGCGGGGAAAATTCAGCAGGTGGAAGGCGTCAAAACGGTTTCCTGGGGCAACTGGTTCGGCGGCATCTACATCGACGAGAAGAACTTTTTCCCCAACTTCTGCATCGACCCCGTCACCTACTTTTCCCTCTATCCGGAATTTATCCTGGACGAAAAACAGAAGAGGGATTTTCTGCTGGACCGCAAGGGGGCGGTGGCCGGCCGAAAGCTGGCCGACAAATACAAATGGAAAATCGGCGACACGATCACGCTCAAAGGCACGATCTATCCGGGCAACTGGGATTTTGTGCTGAGAGGCATTTACCGGGGCCGCGACAAAACCGTCGATGAGACGCAGTTTTTCTTTCAGTGGAGCTACCTCAACGAAACCGTCAAGAAAATCGCCCCCGTCTTTGCCGACAAGGCCGGATTTTTCATGGTCGGCGTGAACCGCCCGGATATCGCCGCGGACACGGCCGTCCGGATTGACGCGGCATTCAAAAATTCGCTGGCGGAAACGCTGACGGAAACGGAAAAGGCGTTCAATCTGGGCTTCCTCGCGATGGCGGAGGCGATTATCACCGCGATCCAGATGGTGTCCTTGATCATCATTCTGATCATCATGGCCGTGGTCGCCAATACGATGGCCATGACCACGCGCGAGCGCATGGGCGACTACTCGATTCTGAAAACGCTGGGCTTCGGCGCGAAGGAGATCACGCTGCTGATCTTCGGCGAGGCGCTGGTGCTGACGATGACAGGCTCTTTTATCGGCATGCTTTTGACGTATCCGGCGGCGCACATCTTTGCGGCAGAACTGTCCACCTATTTTCCGATTTTTCTGGTGTCCCGAACGACGCTGTATCTGGATTCGGCCGCGGCGGTGCTGATGGCCTTTTTCGCGTCAATCATTCCCGCGCGCCACGCGGTGCGCGTCCGCATCGCCGACGGGTTGAGGAGAATCGGCTGATGGCGCTGCCCCTCTCCTACAGCATTCGCAATCTTCGGCGCAGGCGGCTGACGACGATTCTCACCGTGGCCGGCATGGCGCTGGTGGTGTTTGTGTTTGCCGCGGTGCTGATGATGGCGGCCGGCCTGCAGAAGACGCTGGTGGAAACCGGCTCGCCTTCCAACGTGGTCGTGGTGCGCAAGGGGTCGCAGTCGGAGGTGATGAGCGCGATTGAGCGAGGAAATGCGGCCATCGTGGAAATGCTGCCGCAGGTCGCCGCTGGCGAGGGGGGTCGGCCGATGATGGCCCGGGAGGTAGTGGTGCTGATCGCGCTCAAAAAACAGGGCGAGGAGAAGTCATCCAGCCATTCCAATGTGGTCGTGCGCGGCATTCAGGCCCCGTCTCTTTCGCTGAGGCATCAGGTGAAGCTGGCGGCGGGCCGTCTGCCGCGCCCCAATTCGTCCGAGGTTCTGGTCGGCAACAGCATCGCCCAGCGCTTCCAGGGCGTGGGCCTTCAGCAGACCCTGAAATGGGGCGGGCGGACCTGGACGGTGGTCGGGATTTTTGACGCGGGCAATACGGGCTTTGCCTCCGAAATCTGGGGGGACGTGGATCAGGTGATGCAGGCGTTTCGGCGCCCCGTCTATTCATCGCTGATTTTCCGGCTCAAAACGCCCGACGCGTTTGACGCGGCAAAAGACGCCATCGAAAAAGACCCCCGCTTCACGCTGGAGGCAAGGCGCGAAACAAAGTATTACGCGGACCAGTCGGAAATGATGGCCAAATTTCTGCGCATACTGGGCACGACGCTGACGGTGGTTTTTTCCATCGGCGCCATCATCGGCGCGATGATCACCATGTATTCCGCCGTCGCCAGCCGCACGCCGGAAATCGGCACGCTGCGCGCGCTGGGTTTCCGCCGCCGCAACATTCTGCTGGCGTTTCTCACCGAATCGCTGCTTCTGGGATTTCTGGGCGGGCTGATCGGATTGTTTTTCGCCTCGTTCATGCAGTTTCTGACGATTTCCACGGTGAACTTCCAGACTTTTTCCGAACTTGCGTTTCGGTTCACGCTGACGCCCGGCATCATCATCGAATCGATGATCTTCGCGCTGCTCATGGGATTCCTGGGCGGCATGCTGCCGGCGCTCAGAGCCTCGCGCCTGAGAATCGTGGACGCCCTGCGCGC
>JAQUVQ010000045.1 GCA_028693285.1 Smithellaceae bacterium | reverse complement strand
GCCCATTAAGATTAACCTTGCAGTATCGGCCTGAAGTTCAGGCCATGATGTACCGGGCAGGGGGAGGCAACTCCCCCTGCCTTTCTAATTCGGGGGACATATCACTTAATTCTGGCACCCTTCGACAAGCTCAGGGTGACAGTAATTTGCATTTTGCCGACAAAAATTGTATAGGCGGGCACTGCCATTTTAAAAGGAGTTCAAACATGAAACGCACTTTTCTTGGTTTATTTTTTATCCTTTCGATCATCGTCCTTGGCGCCGGCTATTTGTGCGCGGCCGCGCCGCAGCTCGTCGAAAAAACCGTGTCGTTCGGCACGGCCTACACGGACTGGGACGTTTTTGCGCCTTCCCTCGTCGTCGGCAACGATTCCAGAGGAATGGCTTTTGTGGCCCGCAAGGACAAAAAATATGCCGTGGTCACAAATGGGAAGATATCCCCTTCGTATGACAGCATCGCCAAAGATACGCCTCTTTTCAGTCCGGATGGAAAACGCGCGGCCTACATCGCCAAAAGGGGCGACAACTGGCACGTTTTCCTCGACGGACGGGAAGGCGAAGGGTTCGAGGCGGCCGGAAAGCCTGTCTTCAGTCCGGATTCAAAGCGGCTGGCCTACGTGGCAAAAAAAGGCAAAAAGCAGCTGGTCGTGGCGGACGAAAAAAAAGAGCCGGCCTTTGACGGCATCGCGATAAAGCTGAACAGTCCGCTCTTCAGCCCCGATTCCGCCCATTTGGCTTATGCGGCGATCAACGGCAAGAAAATGGTCATGGTCCGCGACGGACAAAAGGGAAAAGACTATGACCTGATCTCCGCGCCCCTGTTCAGCAAAGATTCTTCACGCCTGGGCTATGCCGCCAAAGAGGGCGATCATTTCATGTTCATCGACAATGGCAAGGCCGGTCCCGCCTACGAGCAGATCAGCGTCAGCAGCTACAGCCCGAATGCCAAAAAGCTGGCCTACTCCGCCCGAAAGGGCGAAAAATGGTTCATGGTGATGGACGGCAAAGAAGGCCCGCGCTACGACAGTGTGGCCATCGCCATCTTCAGCCCGGACTCCACCCGCGTCGCCCACATGGCGATACGGGACGGCAAGCAGTTCATGGTGATTGACGGAAAGGAAGGCCCGGGCTTCAAGGCGCTGGGCTTTCTGGAATTCAGCCCGGATTCAAAGCACGTGGCCTATTCCGCCCTGGAAGACGGCAAGGGGGTCATGGTGGTGGACGGCAAAGCCGGCGTCCGCTACGATACGATTCTTTTCCCCTTTTACAGCCCGGACTCCCGGCACCTGGCCTACGGAGCGCAAAAAGGCGGCAAGTGGCTGATCGTCAAAGACGGAAGCGAGGGCCCGCTCTATGACAAGATTTCGCTCCCGCAGTTCAGTCCCGACTCGAACCATTTCTGCTACATGGCGCAAAAAGACGGCAAGTGGCGGATGGTGGCGGACGGCAAAGAGCAAAAGGCCTACGACGGCGTATCCATTCCGGCTTACAGCCCGGACTCGAAGCATCTGGCTTACGCGGCGCTGGAGAAGGGAAACTGGCTGGTGGTGGTGGACGGCGTGGAAGGAAAAAGCCGCTTCGGCGCGATTGTCAAGGGCGCAAAGCTGGTTTTTGACGATGCTGCGCATCTGCATACGCTGGTGCTGGATTTTACCGGCAAAGCGTTCGCCGTTTACGAACTGGAGATCAAAAGCTGACGAAAGTCCGGCCGGACGGCGCGCAGAAATACCCCGAAAGGAGTATTTACAGCTTGATTATTTTGGGATAGTTCAATCCACAAGGTAAAAAAGAATTCACAGGAGCGCCGAGCGTGAAAATGACTAAAGCCAGGCCGTTGAGTTTTCGTTTCCGGGCCATTGCTTCTTTTGTGAAGCGGGGCGTTGGGGCCGTATGGGGCGGAAGCGCTGCTCTGTTTGGGCTGCTGTTCTCCCTGTGCCTGATGCCGGGGGCTTCCCCGGCTCAAATGGCGCCGCTTGCCGATTACGACCTGCAAACGATTTCCGGCCAGGCCGGCATCTCCATCAACATGCAGGTCGGCGCTCAGGTGCACATGGACCTCTACAAGTTCTCCGATTCGCAAACCGCCCCCAACTGGATCGAGCTGCACAACGTAGCCGTGGACAACGGCGCGGGGGGGAATTTTTTCATTGCCACAAGGCGCGATGACGAGCCGGTGACTTTGGTAAACAATTTTTTAGCGTACTACGCCGCCGATCCCGTCAAAAATCTTTATACCTGGGCAACCCACCGGGACGATATTTTATCGGATGTCAATGTCCGAAATGGAAATATCGCCGGTCTGGCGGATGCTTTTGACCGGATACTGGACCCGACCTTCATCGACGTGGCCACGGACAGCGACGGCTCTTCTCTTCCCGTCGGCACAACCTTCGTTTCCGTTCGCGATACCTCTCACCTGAACCCCCGCTGGTACAGCGTGGCAAGCCTGGTGCTCAACGCCTACAGCACCAATATCACGAACACCGCATACCTTTCCAATACGGTCGGCCATTACATGACGGCCAATGCCTTGGACAACGCGGGTCTGATTTCTGCTCTTGGTCTGAGCGCCGGTTTTGATTACAGCGATCCTTCAACCTGGGCTGCAAACGACGTGACGCTGCTTGCGGGAACGGCTGATTCAGGCCTTCTTACGCTGACGGCCGCCTATGCGGCTTATCTGTTGAAGCCCGGCGACCTCGGCGAATTTCACCTGCAGAATCAGCCGCTGGGCTCCCTCGACGTTGATGCCCTGCGGGCGGGACCGAGTTTGCATCGCTTCTGGGCGCCGACAACGGGACAGGGAGTCCGTTTCGACTCGCGGACGGCGGTTTCCGCTGAGGCGTTCACCTATACCTACAACACGACTCCGGCGGCGCTGAGCTTTACCGGCATTCACATTGCCGGCGCGGCCACGGGCGGTTCGGATGATCCGGCAACTCCTTCCACCTGGGAGTTTGGCGGGGTATCCAATGTCTTCAAGATCGGGTCGATCGGCGATGTGTACAATACTCCCGCCACGATGGACGTGGCGACGGACAGTGGCGGGGTAACATCCGTCTATATGAGCCTGCCTGCAGCCGGCAGCATCCGTGTGGCGGAGGTAAATTTCGGCGGCAACAACTTCGGCCCCATCGCCATCGACGGCATTCAGTTCCACCGTTTGAATGTGAAGATCGGCGGACTGTAAGCGCTTAATTCGGGGTAAAAAAGGAATCCACAGGAGCCGACAATGCAGACAAAAAGACGATTTATTTTCTGTTTTCTGCTCGTTGCCGCGGCTCTTTGTTTCGTCTTCATGGACCCGTCTTTTGCGGCGGATGCACTCGATGAAGAAGAAATGGCCAAGGCCTACACTACCGTGACGGGGGAACCGGTTTCGGTCGTCACCGCCACCAATGCGGAAAAAACAGTCGAGCGAAATTCCACGGACGCGGCGACCTCTACCTCGTCGGCCGCCGCCAACGAAAAAACATCCTCCGACCTGCTCTACAGCCTTTTTGCGATGGGCAAGGAAAACATTACCGTCACGCTGGACAATCAGGAAATTGACTACTCCGGCTCTCTCGAAAGAACGTTGTCCGGCAAGAATGTGCTCACGGGCAGTGGAATGGGCATCTTCTACACCGAAAACGTCCGGGCCACCACCACCGGCAGCTACACCGTAAACACACGTTTTTAAAATAAGTATTAAGTTTTAAGTATTTGTAATTCCGGGGAAATAACACTTAATTTCTCTCTTTCACTTCATTTCTTTAAATCCTGGACATGACGCTCTCGTAAAACTGTTTTGAGTCTTAAGCCAGTGGCGCAATTCGCGAATAATGTGCTATGTCCCCAGAATTATTTGCTTGCAGCAGACCTGTTAATGATCTATATATTGGTCAACAAGGGAGGTTGAACATGAAGCCATCAGAAGATATAAAACCGATCAGCTACTTTAAAGCACATGCTTCGGAAGTCATCGCAGATGTTTCGAATAATCAAAAGACCCTGATCATAACGCAAAATGGCGAGGCGAAGGTTGTCGTTCAGGATATTCGAACCTTTGAACAATTCCAGGAAAGCCTGGCGTTGCTGAAAATACTTGCCCTCAGCGCGAATCACCTTAAAGAAGGCCGCGTGAAGCCGATAAAAAACGCTTTTGACGATTTGCAAAAACGTATCCGGGAAATAGAATGAAAATCGACGTTTATCTGATTTCTGATGCCGAAGAAGATATCTTCGAGATTTATCACTATATTTTACGCCATGATTCGCCTGAAAAGGCTGATGCTGTTTTTAACAAATTACAGGAGGCGTGTTCCAGCCTTGAAACCATGGCGATGCGCGGCCATGTTCCACCTGAGCTGGACAGAATAAGCGTTCGCGAGTATCGAGAGATTCATTTGAAGCCGTACCGAATTATTTATTCAATCGTTGCAAAGCAGGTTTTTATCCACTGTGTTCTGGACGGGCGCAGAGATCTGGACGATCTGCTTCAACGCCGATTGCTTCGGTCTTTATAGAACAAGGGGTTGCAACCCATTGTTCTTCCTGGATGCCGGCTTCCGCCGGCATGACGACTGACCACCAGCGTCACAATTATCTTCGTCATTCCGGGCTTGACCCGGAATCCACTAATATTATTGAATCCTGGATTCCCGCCTTCGCGGGAATGATAAAATTGTTGGTTTTATTGGTTGTGCAAACGTCTCATTACATGCTTGCGATGTAGGGACTGTTCCCCGAACAGTCCGGAAAGCGGCGCGCTCGGGGACCGCGCCCTACAACCTCACCACCTCCGCCGGCGGGGGTGGCGTGAAAACACCGGGGGTGGCGCGAAAACACCGGGGGTGGCGTGAAAACACCGGGGGTGGACGTTTTGTCCCTCTCCCTTGAGGGGAGAGGGTTAGGGTGAGGGTGAAAATTAAAGACTGCACCCCCGCCCCTCAGTCCCCGCCCGCCAGGGGCGGGGAAGTTTCCGGCGGGGACATTAAATCGATATTTCCTATGTTCTTGAGACACAGTCTGTAAATGCGGGACGGACGGTGCGATCCGGACACTCTTTCGCTTCATTGTTAATTGATTAATTGTTATGTCTCCCGAATTGCCCTATTTTCCTGCTTGCATTTTTACTACTTTATGAGTATGGGTTGATTCCAACAGCGTACAAGCGGTGAACGCAGCAGCGTTTTCAAACAGACAAATGATAGAAACCGACTGGGTGAATCGTGAAAAGTGCCGCGGAATATATGGATATCCCCGACGGAAAACGCATCTGGTTTCGGGATTTCCGGCCTCATTTTGATTCCCTTGTTTTGAATCCCATCAAAAAATTTCCTCTGCAGAAGGATGATATGCTGGTCGCTTTTGTCTTCATGTCCTGCAGCATCGATTATCTGGCCGGTTTCTGGTGGGGTGAAAACCGGGAAACCGGCATGGCCCGGCAGGCCTATGTCGGATTTATCAACGAGTATTTTCTGCCGCGCGGCCGCTATAACGCCAAGGGCCTTTATGACAGCCTGCGAAACGGCCTGGTTCACCTGTTTACGATTAAAGACAAAATGTATGAGCTGACGTTCGATGAGCCGCAGAGGCATCTTACAACAAGTCATCACGGCTACACGGTGCTGGATGCGGGCAGTTTCCGCGCCGATCTGCTGGCTGCGGAAACCCGCTATCTGGATGAGGTGGAAACCAGCCCCCCGCTGCTGGACAAGGCGTTTCAGCGCTACGCCCGTGACGGGTTCGTGAGATGGGTTGACTGAGAAAGGGATCCTTCTATGACCAAACTGACAGTGATCTGCAATGACGAAGAAACCGAGGCGCGGGTGCTCCACGGACTGCACAATGATCAGGAATTCAGCATCAGCGGGGCTATTGTCGTCCGGAACGTGAGGGCGGAAGCGCAAAATTTCCTGAACTTTCTGAACAAGGCGATCGACAAGATGCCGGATGTCATCATCCTGGACATGGCCGTCCTGCGCGAGGCAGCCGCGATCGATATGAAGCGGCTGATGGATTACGTGCGCAAATTTTCCTCCGTGCGGTTCATTATTCTGGGCAACCGATATCACGAGCAGAACGTGATTGCGATGATGCGGGGAGGAGCGCGCGGGTTTGTCCAGAAAGATCACCTGGAAGAGGATATCGCCCCCTCCGTCCGCGTCGTCACCCGCGGCGAGGTCTGGCTTTCGCCCGGTCTGCTGGGCCGCGTCTGCGGCAAGCTCCTGATGGATTCACAGAAAAGCGATATGGTCAAATCTCCCACCAGCGAGCAGTTGGTGAAGCTGAATAAAATTTCCCACCGGGAAATGGAGGTTTTGGAGCTGGTCAGCGAAAGCCTGACCAACGAAGAAATCGCGCACAGACTTTTTTTAAGCAACAAAACCGTCAAGACGCATGTGCGCAATATTTTCGAGAAAACAGGCGTCCGCAACCGCACCGAGGCCGCCCTGCTTTTTACACGCTACCATCAGGATATCGAAAACCATTTAAAGCATTAAAACGAGTATCTTGCTCCGAGGAAGATATTGCTGCTTCTGAATTTCAGCGTGGACTTGGCCACGTCGGGATCGGAAGTTGCAAAATACCGGCATTTCAAATCGATGGTCCAGTGGTCCGTCACGGCAAAGCCGACGCCCGCGCCCAACTGGTAGGCAAAGACGACGCTGTTCGCGTTTTCCATCACGTAGGCGCCGCCCACTTTCACCGGCATGGAATCGATGTTGAAATTGGAAGCGCCCATGCCCGCGCTCAGGTAGGGTGTAAAGGCGGTCCTGTTTTTGAAATCAATGTAGCCGTTGATCAACAACGCAAAATTGGAAATCGCGCCCGATGAGGCAATCTCTTTTCCATCGGCGGTGACTTTGCCCAACTGATTGCGCAGGTAGGAGAACTCCGCCTCCAACCGGCCATAGGGTAATTTAAAACCAGCGGCCACGCCCGCCGCGAAGCCTGCCTTGGGCTCAATGTTTCCCGGAAAAGCGTTATTGGCGATGTTGAGATCATCGGCCAGCGCTCCGCCCGCAATGACGCCGACGTACCACTTGGTCGCGGCTTCCGGGACGACCGCCGCGGAGTCGGTTTCCTGGCCCGCAACAACCGTTGGCGGCGGCGCGTCTTTTCCTTCCTGGGCAAAAGCCGGCGTCATCATCAATAAAACAAAAATCACCATGCAGCAATACATCATCAGTTTTGACGTTGTGTTCACCGTAGCCTCCTTTTGTAATTGGGGTCAAATCTTTATTCTTGACATTTCGACCGGAAAATCAGGGACAGCGCCTCTTTATCAGCAATGAGCAATGAGTGACGGGTCTGCAGGGAACGGCCGCGACCATTCCGCGCCGGCGCCCCTGAAGTCCCCTGGTAGCGCACCTGAAAATTCGCCCTGTGTTTCTCTCTTTTGTTAGAAAACCTGTTCCGGGAACAGGATGAAATCAGAGAGAGATCAGGCAAATGTCAAGAATAAAGATTTGACCCCAAATGTTTTTGGTAGTCCCACGGGGGTTTGAACCCCGGTTTCCGGCGTGAGAGGCCAGCGTCCTAACCACTAGACGATGGGACCATGAAATTCTTTCTATCCGGGTGCCGCCAAACGACAATCCGCCAAAAGCAGTTGAAAGTCGAGCGTGTTTACCTAGTCAAACCGGCGCGAAATGTCAAGGCAAAATTGCCGCCTCATGCCGAAACTCTGCCTGTCTTCGGCCGGTTCACTGCCGCTTTGCGATGTGGTCCACGGCGGCGGTGATTCTTTTTGCCACCCGCTCTTTCCCCAGTGTGACCATGACTTCGTCGATGCCGGGACTGACGGTTTTTCCGGTGAGCGCGACCCGAAGGGGCTGGGCGATCGCCTTGAACTTGATGCCTTTGGCCTCGATGAAGCTTTTCAAAAACGCTTCGATGCCTGCCTTGCTGAAATCCTCAATGCCCGGAATGGCCGCGGCGATGGACTGCAAGTGCGCCGATACGTCGGGGGTCAGAAACTTCTGCGCGGCTTCCGCCTCGTAAACGATCTCGTCGGTAAAGTAGAATTCCGCGGCTTTCGCCAGATCCACCAGCGTTTTGACTCTCGGCTGCAGGTCGGCAATCACCTTTTGCGCAAACGCGGCGTCGCCCAAACGGGCTTCGGCGGGCCACAGGGGCTTCATTTCTTCCGCCAGCCGCGCCGGGCTTGCCTCCTTGATATAGTGGGCGTTGAGCCACAGCAGTTTTTCGGGATTGAAAACAGCGGGCGATTTGCCGACCGCATCGAGCGAAAAGAACTCGATCAGCTCCTTCAGGGAAAAAATTTCCTGGTCTCCGTGCGACCAGCTCAGGCGCACCAGGTAGTTGACGAGCGCTTCCGGCAGATAGCCCATTTCCTTGTAGGCCATGACGGAGGTGGCCCCGTGTCGCTTGCTCAGGCGGGTCTTGTCGGATCCCAGAATCATCGGAACATGGGCGAACTTCGGAACCTCAAAGCCCAGCGCCTGATACATCAGAATCTGGCGCGGGGTGTTGTTGACGTGGTCGTCGCCGCGAATGACATGCGTGATGTTCATCATCGCGTCGTCGATGACCACGGCGAAATTATACGTGGGATACCCGTCGCCGCGCTCGATGATCAGATCATCCAGCTCTTCGTTGTTAAATACGATATTCCCCTTGATGAGGTCTTCCACGACGGTGACGCCGGCATCCGTGCCGCGGAAGCGGACGACGCAGCCCGGCGACTTTTTCAGGCCTTTGTCCCGGCAGGCGCCGTCGTATTTGGGTTTTTTCCCGGCCGCGAGCGCCTCTTTTCTTTTTATCTCCAGTTCTTCGGGCGTGCAGGTGCAGACGTAGGCCTTGCCTTCCTCCAAAAGCTTTTGCACCATTTGCCGGTGCAGGTCCACCCGCTGGGCCTGAAAATACGGTCCTTCATCCCAGGCAAGGCCCATCCAGGTCATGGCGTCCAGAATCGCCCGGGTGGATTCGTCCGTGGAGCGCTGCTGATCCGTGTCTTCAATTCTCAATACAAATTCACCGCCCTGGTGCCGGGCAAAAAGCCAGCTGAAAAGGGCGGTTCTGGCTCCTCCGATGTGCAGATAGCCGGTCGGGGACGGGGCAAAGCGGGTGCGAATTTTGGCGGTCATCCTGTTCCTCTTGATTTTTGCGCTGTTATAGGGCGGCGGCCAATCATTTGTCAAGCGGCTTTTGCCTTTCGGCAAGCAAATTATGCTTGACAATACAATCATTTTATCATTAACTTCCCCGCTCAATCGGAGTTGGGCTTATTACAACAGGGCTGCAAGATTCAATGTCTGATTCTTTGAAAATTAATCTGGCCATTCTCCCGGAAGATGGCCTGCGGTTGAGATTTTCCGAAGGCAACGCCTGGTTTCAGGGATGTTTTGCAGGCGATGCGCCGCCGGAATTCTCGCTGGTCAGCGCGGATGCGGACTGTTTGATCACCCGCTCGGGCGATACGATTTATGTCCGCGGGGACCTCAGTGCGCAAATGAGCCGGGAATGCAGCCGCTGTCTGGAGCCCGCGACGATTTCCGCGGGCGGAGCATTCGCCTACACGCTGGTCCCGGAAAAGACGGAGACGGCGCAAGATCTGGAACTTTCCGCGGAAGAGCTGGAAACCGGCTGCTATCGCGGTGATTTTATCGATCTGGCCCCGATCATCTGCGAACAGATTGTTCTGGTGGCGCCGATGAAGTTTCTCTGCGCCGAAAATTGCAGAGGGCTATGCCCGCATTGCGGCGTCAATTTAAATACCGGTTCGTGCAGCTGCCGTTCGGAAACGGTCGATGACCGCCTGGCGGCGCTGAAAAAGTTTACAGTAAAAAAATAATTCAATCATGAGGATACGCCATGCCAAACCCAGTAAAAAGACATTCTAAAACAAGACGCAACATGCGCCGGGCGCACGATTTTCTGAAACAGCCTTCCGTGTCGGCTTGCCCGCAGTGCGGGGAGCCGAAAATGCCCCACCGGGTCTGCCCGAATTGCGGCACGTACAAGGGCAGGGAAGTGATTCCGGCGGAAAAGATGGACTAATGCCGTCCGGGCAGGCGCCCGGCTTTTGCCGGCCGCGGATGACGGGCGGGGAAGCGCCCTGAATCGTTTTAACCTAATCTTCGGCTCGAGGAGGGATGCATGTCATTAGAAGAAAAAGTCATAAAACTCGTCACGGAACAGCTGGACGTCACACCGGAGCAGTGCAAGCTGGAAGCCTCTTTCATTGATGATCTGGGCGCTGATTCTCTGGATCTGGTGGAGCTGATCATGGAAATGGAAGAAGCGTTCGGTGTGGAAATCGCCGACGAAGAGCTGGAAAAAATCCGGACGATTCAGGATGTCGTCGACTTTCTCCGGAAAAAGGGCGTCAATTAATTCGCGGACAGGGGTTTGTCGATGAAAAGGCGCGTTGTGATCACAGGCATTGGCGCCGTGACTCCGCTGGGCAACACCGCGGCGGAATCCTGGGCGAACGCCGTGGCGGGAAAATCCGGCATCGGCCCCATCACCCGGTTTGACGCATCCGCTTTCGCTTCCCGCGTCGCGGGCGAAATCAAAAATTTTGATCCGCTGCAGTTCGTCGATAAAAAAGAAGCCCGCCGTCAGGATAAATTCACCGTTTACGCGCTCGCCGCGTCCCAGATGGCGATGGACGACGCGGCGCTGACGCTCGGCCCGGACATTGCCGAGCGGGTCGGCGTGATCATCGGCTCCGCCATCGGAGGGGCCGCCACCTTTGAAGAAGAAGCCCTCGTGCTTCATTCCTCGGGCCCCCGCAAAATATCCCCCTTCTCCGTTCCGGCCATTCTGGCCAATCTGGCCTCCGGCCATGTTTCCATTCGCTTCGGCGCCAAAGGCCCCATCAATTGCGCCGTAACGGCCTGCGCCACCGGCACGTCGGCGATTGGCGACGCCTACAAAATCATCGCTCACGGCGACGCGGAGGCCATGATTGCCGGCGGCGTTGAGGCTGCGATCACGCCGCTGGGGATCGCGGGATTCTGCGCCATGCGCGCGCTGTCCCTGCGCAACGACGAACCGGAAAAAGCCAGCCGCCCGTTCGACAGGGGGCGCGACGGCTTTGTCATTGCGGAAGGCTGCGGCGTTTTGATTCTGGAAGAACTGTCTTTCGCCCTGAGCCGGGGCGCAAAGATCTACGCGGAGATCATCGGATACGGCTGCACGTCGGACGCCTATCACCTCGCCGCTCCGCCTCCCGGACATGAAGGCGCGGGCCGCAGCATGAAAGCGGCGATCCGCGACGCAGGCCTGGAGCCCTCCGATATCGACTACATCAACGCCCACGGCACGTCCACCCCCTTAAACGATCTTTACGAAACGCAGGCGATCAAGGCGCTTTTCGGCGAGCACGCAAAGAAACTGCTGATCAGTTCGACCAAATCGATGACGGGCCACATGCTGGGAGGCACGGGCGCCGTGGAGGCGATGTTTGCCGCCCTGGCGCTTCAGGAGGGCGTCATTCCGCCCACCGTCAATCTGGACGATCCCGACGACGAGTGCGATCTGGATTTTGTGCCGAAGGTCGCCAGGCGCCGGGACATTTCCACCGCCCTGTCCAACAGCTTTGGATTCGGCGGCGTCAATGCCGTTCTCGCATTCAGAAAATATACGCCATAGTTTTTGGAAAAGGAGTTTTCATTCATGTCTTTTTTGAATCAGGTCGATCCGGAAGTCGCACAGGCCATCCAGTTGGAAACCAGACGCCAGGCGGGAAAGCTCGAGCTCATCGCCTCGGAAAATTTTGTCAGCGAAGCGGTCCTGGAAGCCCAGGGTTCGGTGATGACGAACAAGTACGCCGAAGGGTATCCCGACAAACGCTATTACGGCGGCTGTGAATACGTGGACATTCCCGAAAAGCTGGCCATCGAGCGCTGCAAAAAGCTTTTCGGCTGCGATGAAGTCAACGTCCAGCCCCATTCCGGCACGCAGGCCAACATGGCCGTTTATTTTGCCGCCTGCTCTCCCGGGGACACGGTGCTGGGAATGAATCTGTCGCACGGCGGACATCTCTCGCACGGCTCTCCGGCGAATTTTTCCGGCAAGTTCTACAAAATCGTCCCCTACGGCGTCAGCCGCGACACGGAAACCATCGACTATGAAGAGCTGGCGAAAATCGCCAGGGAAAGCAGGCCCAAGATGATCGTGGTGGGCGCCAGCGCCTACCCGCGGATCATCGATTTCGAAAAGTTTCGCGCCGTGGCCGATGAAGTCGGCGCGGTCATCATGGCGGACATCGCGCATATCGCCGGCCTGGTCGCCGTCGGCCTGCATCCGTCGCCGGTTCCCGTTTGCGAGTACGTCACCACGACCACGCACAAGACCCTGCGCGGACCGCGCGGCGGACTCATCATGTGTCAAGCCCCCTGCATCAAGGTTCTCAACAGCCGCGTTTTCCCGGGAATGCAGGGCGGTCCGCTGATGCACGTCATCGCCGCCAAAGCCGTGGCGCTCAAGGAGGCTCTGTCGCCGGAATTCAAAACCTATCAGCAGCAGATTGTGAAAAACGCTAAGGCCATGGCGGCGCAGCTCAAAGATGAAGGCTTCCGCCTGGTGTCCGGCGGCACGGACAATCATCTGATGCTGGTCGATCTGACCGCCAAGGGCGTAACCGGCAAAGACGCGCAGGAGGCGCTGGACCGCGCCGCCATCACCGTCAATAAAAACGGCATTCCCTTTGACACGCTGGGACCGATGATCACCAGCGGCATTCGAATCGGCACGCCGGCGCTCACGACCCGCGGCATGAAGGAAGAGGAAATGCGACTGATCGCCTCCCTGATCGCCGAGGTGATCCATCACATCGGCGACGAGCGGAAGATTCAGGCCGTCGCCGGAAAAGTAAAAACGCTTTGCGACCGGTTTCCGCTCTACGCGGGAAGGATTCAGGAATAAAACCAGCATCCGGCAGGGCGCAGGCTGCCGGCCAGAAAGCAAAATGACATGTCGGAAAACAACGAGCCGTCGCGCCGTCGGCCGGATCAGGTCCGCTCCCGTCCCGACTGGGACGAGTATTTCATGGACATCGTCGAGCTGGTTTCAAGGCGCAGCACCTGCCTGAGAAGGGCCGTCGGGGCCGGACTGGTCCGCGACAGGAGAATTCTGGCCAGCGGCTACAACGGCGCTCCTTCCAAACTGCAGCACTGCCTCGAGATCGGCTGCCTGCGCGATCAGCTTCACGTGCCGTCCGGCGAACGCCACGAGTTGTGCCGCGGTCTGCACGCGGAGCAAAACGCGATCATTCAGGCCGCGCTGCACGGCGTCAGCGCGAAGGGCGCCACGCTGTACTGCACGCATCATCCCTGCGTGATCTGCGCCAAGATGATCATCAACGCGGGGATCGCGCGCATCGTAATCCGCGACAGCTACGGCGACGCCCTGGCCGCGGACATGCTGCGGGAAGCCGGCATCAGCGTTGAAACCCTGAAGACCTTGTAAAGGACGGCACGCGAACGTCATGAAATGTCCTTTTTGCGGCGACGCGGAAAACAAAGTCATCGATTCACGGATCAGCAAGGACGGCAAGGCCATCCGCCGCCGCCGCGAGTGCATGGGATGCTCCCGCCGCTTCACGACGTATGAATACGTGGAAGACATTCTGCCGATGGTCGTGAAGAAAGACGGGCGGCGCGAGCCGTTCGACCGGACCAAAATCCGAAGCGGCGTGCGGACGGCGTGCGAAAAGCGGCCGATCAGCACGGAGGACATTGAGAAGCTGGTGGAGAGCGTGGAGGCGGCCTGCCAGGAGCTGCAGGGCGAGGAAATCCCCTCTTCGGCCATCGGCGAAAAGGTGATGGACGAACTCAAAGCCCTGGACGGCGTCGCGTACGTCCGGTTTGCCTCGGTGTACCGGCAGTTTCGCGACGTGGCGGAGTTCATGTCCGAATTGAAGGACCTGTTGAGCAAAGGCAAGAAATAATGTTTACCGGCATCGTGGAAGGATTGGGAAAAGTCGTCCGCCTCACCGTAAAGGGGGCGGATGCCGTTTTGGAAATCGACGCGGGCATCGACATGGCCGAGGTGTCCCCCGGCGACAGCATCGCGGTCAACGGCGCCTGCCTGACCGTCACATCCAAAAAAGGGAACGTCTTTTCCGCCGATGTTTCCGCCGAATCGCTTTCGCGAACGACGCTGAAATACCTGCAGGCGGGGCACCGCGTCAATCTGGAAAAGTCCCTGCGCGCCGGCGGATTTCTGGGCGGCCACTTTGTGCTGGGCCACGTGGACGGCGCCGGCCGCGTTTTGTCCAGAACGCAGAAGTCCGGCTCCGTGATCTTTGCGTTCGAATCCTCCGAAGCGCTGTCGCGCCATATCGTGGAGAAGGGATCGGTGGCCATCGACGGCGTCAGCCTGACCGTGAACAGGCTTGAAAAAGGCCGGTTTTATGTTAATATCATTCCGCATACGGCCGCCCACACGACGCTTGAGGGGAAAAAAGAGGGCGAATGGGTCAACATCGAGACGGATATTCTGGGCAAGTATGTGGAAAAGTTATTGCAAAGCCCGCGGGGAATCGATAAGGATTTTTTAGCCCTGCACGGCTTTATCAAATAGCGAAGGATGAAACATGGCAGTCAGTAAAATTTCGGAAGCAATCGAAGACATCCGCAACGGGAAGATGGTGATTCTCGTGGATGACGAAGACCGGGAAAACGAGGGCGACCTCTGCATGGCGGCGCAGTTCGTGACGCCGGAAGCGATCAACTTCATGGCCAGGCTGGGGCGCGGGTTGATCTGTCTCACCCTGACCGAGGAAATCGCAGGCCGGCTGAACCTCAATCCGATGGTGAAGGACAACCAGGCGCGGTTCGGAACGGCCTTTACCATTTCCATCGAAGCGCGCCACGGCGTGACCACCGGCATTTCCGCGGCGGACCGCGCCACCACGATTCTGGCCGCGGTCAATCCCGCCGCCAAAGCCGAGGATATCGTCAGCCCCGGCCACGTGTTCCCGATCCGCGCGCGCAAGGGCGGCGTCCTGGTGCGCACCGGCCAGACCGAGGGCTCGGTGGACCTGTGCCGCCTGGCCGGATTGACGCCGGCGGGCGTGATCTGCGAAGTCATGAAGGACGACGGCACGATGGCGCGAATGCCGGACCTGGAAATCTTCGCCCGCGAACACCAGCTTAAAATCGTGACGATCGCCGATCTCATCGATTACCGAATGCAGCATGAGTCGCTGATCCGCCGCGTGGCCGAAGCCTCGCTGCCCACGCTGTACGGCGGCGATTTCAAAATCATCGTATATGAAAACGACGTGGACGACATGCAGCACATCGCGCTGGTCAAGGGGGAAATCCGCAAGGAAGACGAAGTGCTGGTGCGCGTGCATTCGGAATGCTGCACCGGCGACATTTTCGCTTCGGCCCGCTGCGACTGCGGCGATCAGCTTCACCGCGCGATGGAAATGATCGAGGAGGAAGGAAAAGGCGTCATCGTCTATATGCGCCAGGAGGGGCGGGGCATCGGCCTGGTCAACAAGATCAAGGCCTACGCGCTTCAGGATGAAGGCCAGGACACGGTCGAGGCCAATATCGCGCTGGGCTTCAAGGCCGATCTGCGGGATTACGGCATCGGCGCGCAGATTCTGGCGGATCTGGGCGTGCACAGGATGCGGATGATGACCAACAATCCCAAGAAGATTGTCGGCCTGGAAGGGTACGCCATTGCCGTGACCCAGCGGGTCCCGATTGAGATTCCTCCCAACGAAAACAATATCCGGTATATGACCACGAAGAAGAAAAAGATGGGCCATATTCTGGAATTATAATCAACCAAAGGATGGTGCTGAAATCATGCCGAAGATCATTGAAGGAAAAATTGTCGCCAAAGGGATGAAATTCGCGATCGCCGCGAGCCGGTTCAACGATTTCATCAGCGGACGCCTCATCGACGGCGCGGTGGACACACTGGTCCGGGCCGGAGCGGAGGAGAAAGACATCGCGATTTACAAGGTTCCCGGCGCGTTTGAACTGCCGCTGGCCGCGAAAAAACTGGCCAAAAGCAAGCGCTTTGACGCCGTGATCTGCCTGGGCGCGGTGATCCGCGGCGCGACGCCGCACTTTGAATATGTCAGCGCGGAAGTGTCCAAGGGGATCGCCAGCGTCGGCCTGGAAGCGGAAATTCCGGTGGCCTTCGGCGTTCTGACGACGGACACCATCGAACAGGCCATTGAACGGGCGGGCACCAAGTCCGGCAACAAGGGTGCGGACGCCGCGATGGCGGCCGTCGAAATGGTGGACCTGTTCAAGAAGATGAACGCCTGAAAAACGGCGGGACCGCGCCGGCGGAATCCGGCGCGATGTTTGAGGATTCGATGCAGGGACGGAGAAAGGCGCGCGAAGTCGCCTTGCAGGTTCTTTACGGTTTGAATTTTGTCAATCTCGATGTGGAGAAGGCCCAGGAACTTTTCTGGGGGAATTTTGTCGCCCCCAAATCGGCCAGGGAATTCGCGTCCACGCTCATTTCCGGCACCTGGCGCCATCGGGAGGAGATCGACCGGCTCATCGCCGATTGCTCGGACAACTGGTCGCTGGGAAGGATGTCCAAGGTGGACATCAGCATCCTGCGCATGGCCGTTTTTGAATTTCTTCACTGCGACGACATTCCGCCCAAAGTCAGCATCAATGAAGCGGTCGATCTGGGAAAAACCTTCGGATCGGAAAATTCCGGCTCGTTTATCAACGGCATCCTGGATGCCCTCCATTTGAAAATTCAGAAAAACCATGCAGATTCATCTGTCCACCCAGCCGCCCGACCGGCAAAAGCATAAATGCCTGTTTTTGGGTTTTTTCGAAGACGAAAAGCCCCCGCGCGGCATCTGCGGGCTGATGGACTGGCGCCTCAACGGCCTGATTTCCCGGGAAATCAAACAGGGGCATATTCTAGGCGCGTTCAAGGAGCAGGTGGCGATTCCCCAGCCGGAGCGAATTGACGCGGAGCTGCTGCTTCTTTTCGGGCTGGGCAGCCTTGCCGATCTTTCTTATGATCGGATTTACGAGGCGGCCTATGCGGTGATGGCCGCGGCGGGCAGAATGAAGTTGTGGGAATTTTCGTTTGACCTGCCCGGCGACGGCCGCTCGGCGCTCGCGCCGGCCGCCGTTCTGGAAGCCATGCTCACCGGTTTTTTCGACGGCCTGTCGGAAGACATCGCGAGGCTGACCCACACGAAGGTCTGCCTGGTGGCGTCCCCGGGGAATCTGGAAGAAATCGCCGAAGGACTGAAGCGATTCAACGAGAATGTAAAGCACATGGGGTCGGTTGATTTCAGCCTGCTGCAGTCGCACCTCGCCCCCTCCTGATCCCCGCAACGCCATGGAACCTCCCGGCGCAAATCTTGCGGAGGCCAGGCGTCCCTCCTGAAGAATGAATCGGAAAGAGAAGATCCGCCGGATTCAGCGGTTGAGAAAAGTCATGGATAAAATATTGCGGTTTCCTTCGCGGCGATAGGCCACCCGGTCGGTCATTTTGCGGATGAAGAACACGCCCATGCCGCCGATTTTGCGTTTCGTCAGATCAGATTGAACGTCCGGGTCCGCCAGAGACAGGGGATTGAAGGCGACGCCCGTGTCATGCACCTCTACCGTCAACGCCGGATCGTCCGAAACCAGGCAATGCACTTCCACCTGTCCCTGCTCTCCGGCGTAGCCGTGCACGAACACGTTGACGAGCGCCTCTTCCGCAACCAGCTCGATGCGGCCGATGGCGCTTTCGGAAAACCCCAGTTTTTTTGCCTCGGCCCGAATGAACGTCAGCAGCTCATGCAGGCTTTCCACCCGGGCGGGCAATTTTTTCATGATCATAGGCGAATCCGGCCAACGCTACTTTACGGCATCTTTAGCCGCTCCCAGAGTGTCGAATGCGGGAATCAGCGCGATGAAACCCGAAATGGTAAAAACGTCTTTCACATTGTCCCGAAGCCTGGCCATGCACAATTTCCCCTCACGCGCCTTCATTTTCTTGGCCGTGGTCAGAAAAACCCTCAGGCCGGCGCTGCTGATGTAATCGAGCCCTTCCAGGTCGAATATCAGCTTTTTCCCCGGCTGCTCAAACCACTGGCTGAGCTTCTCTTCAAGCTGCGGAACGGAAACGGCATCCAGTCTTCCGGTGATGGCAAAAACCGCGACGTCTGACTCATTGGCAACGACGATTTCCATAGGTCTGCTCCTTGTTGTGGTGGCTCGAACCTGAAGAAGCATTCGGACGGCGCGAGTATAGAAAAGAAAACCGGCTTCTGTCAATAAGTTTTAAATCTTAAATCTTCATTACTTAAACCTTTTCTTTTTAAGTCCGGTTTGTGCTATAGGAAGCGCAGAATTTTTCATAGCCGAAGGAGAACCGAAACCCATGATCTACAATGAAGAATTTGAAACCCTGCCCCGGGAGGCGCTGGAAGCGCTGCAGCTCAAAAGGCTTCAGCAGGTCGCCTCGCGGCTCTACCATAACGTCGGTTTTTACAAAAAATCCTTTGACCGGGCGGGGGTGACGCCGGAGAGCCTGAGAACCCTCGAGGATCTGAAGCGTTTTCCTTTCACCACCAAGCAGGATTTGCGGGACAACTATCCCTTCGGGCTTTTCGCCGCGCCGATGAGCAATGTCGTGCGCCTGCACGCCTCGTCCGGCACCACCGGCGCGTCCACCGTGGTCGGCTACACGAAACGCGACATCGACACCTGGGCGGAGCTGATGGGGCGCTGCTTTGTGGCCGCGGGCCTCACCAAAAACGACGTCATCCACAACGCCTACGGCTATGGCCTCTTCACCGGGGGACTGGGCGCTCATTACGGCGCGGAAAAAATCGGCGCCAGCGTCGTGCCGATGTCCGGGGGCAACACCAAACGCCAGATCATGATTCTGCAGGATTTCCGTCCCACCGCCATCTGCTGCACGCCTTCCTACGCGCTGAACCTCGCGGAGCAGGGCCGCGCCATGGGCGTGGACATGCGCTCTCTGGCGCTTCGCGTCGGCGTTTTCGGCGCGGAGCCCTGGAGCGAACAAATGCGGGCCGAGATCGAAAAAGCGATGAACCTAAAGGCCTTCAACATCTACGGCCTGTCCGAAATCATGGGTCCGGGCGTGGCCATGGAATGCGACGAGGCGCGCGACGGCATGCACATCTTTGAAGATCATTTTCTCGTGGAGACCATCGATCCCGAAACGGGAGAAGTCCTGCCGCCCGGCGCCGAAGGGGAACTGGTTTTCACCACGCTGACCAAAGAGGCCTTCCCGCTCATCCGCTACCGGACGCGGGACATTTCCCGCCTGAACCCGGCGCCCTGCCGCTGCGGGCGGACGCATTACCGCATGGGGCGCGTCATGGGCAGAAGCGACGATATGCTGATCATCCGCGGCGTCAATGTTTTCCCCTCGCAGATTGAAGCCGTGCTGGTCGGCATCGAAGGTCTGGAGCCGCACTACCAGTTGATCGTGGACCGGGAAGGAACGCTGGACACGCTGGAAGTTCAGGTGGAATTGACGGAAAAGCAATTCGACGGCGCCGATGAAGTCAAGGTGCTGCAGCGTCTGGAGAATCAACTGAAAAAGGACATGAAGGATTATCTGGGCATCACCGCCAGGATCAAACTGGTCGAGCCCAAAACCATTCAGCGCTCCGAAGGCAAGGCCAGCCGCGTGATCGATAAGAGAAAATTGTGAAGAGCGCATGACACATAGCTGACAGCTCACGGCTCATCGTGGATGGTGAATAGCTGACCGTGACACCATCCACTATCCACTATCCACCATCCACTATTTTCCCTTCCTCACCTCTCGGACGATGCGGGCGGCGTCTTCGTAGCAGCTTTTGCCGAACGGCATGATGAGATAAAGGCCGGAAGCCTCCGCGGCAATCCCCGCTGCAAGCTCGCAGGCTCGGTCCAGGCCGAAGCGGCGCTGATCTTCAGGCGACTCGTACCGTTCAAAACCCGCCGCGACTTCTGAAGAAACAACTATGCCCGGAATCCGTCCGCCGGCCAGAAAAGCTGCGTTGCGCCGGCTCGTAAGCGGCATAATGCCGGGGAAAAAGCGGATCTGCAGCCCCGCAAGCGCGTCGCGCAGTCTGTGGAAGTCGTCAAGCGCAAAGACCGGCTGGGAAAAAACAAACTCGGCGCCGGCGTCGATCTTGGTTTTGAGCCACTTGATCTGCGCGGGAATGGGCCGGGCAATCGCGCAGCCGGCGCAAAAGTCCGGCGGATCGGCCAGGCCCTCGCCGTTGATGATTTTGCCTTCGCGCAGGGAGCGGATCAGCCGCAGGAGCTCCACGGAGCTGCGCACGTCCATCACGCGGTGGGCAAGACTCCCCAGATGTCCCATGGAAGGCGCGTCGCCCGTCACCGCGATAAGCCCCCGCACTCCCAGATCCCAGCCGCCGATGAGCGATGAGTGCAGGCGCATCAGATTGGACTGCGTCACCCCGAGATGGAAGATGGAGGGAACATCCAGCGCGGACTGAAGGCGGGCGGCGGTCACCATCGCATCGCGCCCGACCGTCGCGCCGGGATTGTCCGGCACGTCGAACATATCCGCCCCGGCTTGAGCCACGACCTCGGCACCCTGCACGATTTCTTCGAGAGACCGCGTGCGCTCGGCACGGATCTCCACACTGATGATAAACGGCTTTTGCGCCAGCAGCGAGCGAATGGGATTGGCCGCTTCGCCTGCCTGTCTGACGGCGGGGCCGACCGGTTCGGCGAAAACGGCAGGCTGCGGACGCGCCGCAACCGGCCGGCCGCCCAATGCTTCGGATAGTTTGCGAATGTGTTCCGGCGTCGTGCCGCAGCAGCCGCCGATGACCGCGACGCCTGCGGCGGCCAGCTCAAGCGCAAATGAGGCAAATGCCTCCGGCGAATATTCGTAGGTGATAGCGCCGCGCTCAATTTGCGGATGTCCGGCGTTGGCCGACGCGGTGACGGGCAGATTGGTATGCGCGGCAATGTAGGAGGCGACACGGACGATTTCATTCGGATGGTGGCAGTTGGTTCCCACGGCAATGACGCCGGCCCGGTGCGCCTCGTCAAGCAGACGGTCCACTCGTTCCCATCTCTGCCCTCCCCCGCCGGTGTTGCCGATCTGAAAAATGACGGGCAGGCCCGTCGCGGCGGCCGCGGCCATGGCGGCTTTGGCTTCGCGCGGCTCGGCAAACGTCTCCAGGAGCAGCGCATCGGCTTCGGTGAGAGCAAGGCACTGTCTCCGATAGATCTCCTCCAGCGCCGCGTCCGGATAATCCTCCAGGCGAAGCCCCAGGCCCAGAGGCCCGACCGAAGCCCAGACCAGGCCTTCCGGACCGCCTGCCTCCCTCGCCAGCGCCACGCCCGCGCGGTTGACGTCGTCGCACCGATCGGCTGCGCCCGCCTCGCCCAGAACCAGAGCGTTTGCCGCAAACGTGTTGGTCACCAGAATCTGTGATCCCGCATCCCGGTAAGCCGCGTGCAGGTTTTTGACGGTTTCGGGGCTTCTGAGATTGAGAAGCTCCACCGGCTCATCGCCGATTCCAACCGTCCCGCGCAGGCAGGTGCCGATTGCCCCGCTGCCGATCAGCACGGTGCGTCCGAAGGCCTTTGCAATATTTGATTGCATATCCATCTCCTTACCGGGGGATTGCAGGCCACAATTGCTGCCGGTTCGGTCCTCTATATATCACATCAGTGAAATTTTTGAATGGTGAAGGCGGATGAAACGATTATCTTTATCCGGCACCGATCCGCAGGACACCCGCACAATACTGACCGACTTATCTGTAAACTTAAATACTTAAGGGTGTCCCCTTAGCCCGCTTTTCTGGATTCCCTCCTTCGCGGGCATGGCAAGGTAAAAAGTTCACCCTCCCTGAATCCCTCCCATCAAGGGAGGGAACTTACAGCCTCGGAACGGTTTAAAAACCGTTCCCTACATATTTCTGTCCTAAAAGCCTGGAGCGGTCGCGACCGTTCCTTACGCCCTACATGAAACTTTCTTCGGGGATATCGATCGCGCTGCGGTCGCCGTACTTCATGGTCTTCAGATATCCGAAGATGTCGGGAACATGATTCATGACATAGAACCGGGCCGTGGCGATTTTGCCCTTGTAGAAATCGGCGTCGATCTCGCCTTTCTCTTTCATCTTTGCCGCCGCCAGCAGCGCCTGGTCGAGCAGCAGCATGCCGCAGTAAACTCTGGCGCCTGCATGCAGGGTCCGCGTGGCAAAAAGCTGCTTCATCTGCTTATCGCCTTTCGTCCAGGCGTCGTTCATGTTGACGATCTCTTTGAAAGCCGTCATGGCTTCCGCCATCATTGCGAATTCCGCCGCGAATGCTTCCGTCTTTTTGTTGGCGACAAAGTCGTCGATTTCGGCCACCCACTTTTTGAACGGCGCGCCGTCCTTCATGGTGAATTTGCGGCCGGTATAATCCTGCGCCTGGATGAAGTTGGTGCCTTCCCAGATGCCGTAAATCACAACATCCCTGTACAGCTCCGCGGGAGCATACTCCTCCGTGAAGCCGTAGCCGCCGTGGCACTGAATGGCGTCGCCGGTGGTGAGCCTCGCCATATCGGATGTATAGGCCTTGCACATGGGGTTGTTGATCGCAAACATGTCATCATAATATTCCCTCTCTTCGGGCGTAGCGGCATCGACGGCCAGGTCGCGGTAGAGATAGGACTTGTAAATGAGCGCCCGGCAGGCTTCCAGAACGGACTTCTGGGACAAAAGCATGCGGCGGACGTCTTCGTGTTCGATGATCCGGACACTGGGGCCCTTGGGATTGGTGGAATGTTTGCTCTGCACGCGCAGCTTGGTGTAATCCAGCGCGGCGTAGTAGGCGGAGCCGATGCAGCCCAGGGAGAACAGTCCCGTGTTCAGACGCTCCTCGTTCATGTAGGCAAACATCTGCTTCATGCCGATGCCGCGTCCGTCTTTCACTTCCGCTTCGCCCACCATCCAGCCGTAGCAGTTGTCGTTTTCACCCATGGAAAGGGTGGCGGTAGTCGAGCCGTGAATGCCCAGCTTGTGCTCGATGCCCATGGTGGTGACGTCATTCCAGGCGCCCAGCGAGCCGTCGTCGTTGACCCAGAACTTGGGCACGATGAAAAGCGATATGCCGGCAGTGCCTTCCTTGGCGCCCGGTGTCTTGGCCAGCATCAGATGGATGATATTTTCCGCCAGATCATGGTCGCCCGACGAGATGAAGCATTTCGTTCCGGTGAGTTTGTACTTGCCGGGCGTGTCGGTGGGAAACGCCTTGCTCTGCACCGCTCCGACTTCGGAGCCCGCGCCCGGTTCGGTAAGCCCCATGGTGCCGCCCCACTGCCCGGTGCGAAGTTTGGGGATGAACAGGTCCTGCTGTTTTTGCGTGGCGAATTCATGAAGCACGGTGATCGCGCCCTGCGTCAGACACCAGAACATGACGATCGACGGCGACGCGGCGGACTGCATCTCCAGAATCGGAGCATACCAGCACAGCGGTATTTTGCCTTCGCCGCGGTAGCCGAACTGGGGGCCCAGCTCCGCGTCCATAATGGTTTTATAAACATTCTTGAACGAGTCGGGCGTCGTCACCGCATGTTCGTTGCCGCCCGCAAATTTCGCGCCGGGTTCATCGGCGTCTTTGTTGGCCGGGCACATCACGTCGCGGCAGACTTTGAAGTTGACATCGAGGAAACTGTCGATGTCGTCCATCCCGTAGTAATCCTTATAAGCATCTAGGCCCAGGAGCTTTTCCACTCCAAGCCATTCTTTGATCTGGAACATGATGTCCCGCGTCTGATACAACCAGTTGCTGTGTGCCATATTCACTTCCTCCTGTTTAAAATTAACAATTATTTTCCCTTAAATACGGCGGCGCGCCGTTCAATGAAAGATTGCAGACCTTCTCTCATATCTTCACTTTTCATAACCCCGGCCACATCCTGAAAGATATCCT
>JAQUVQ010000044.1 GCA_028693285.1 Smithellaceae bacterium | reverse complement strand
ATACAACAATCCTCTATGCATGCAGATTGATGAACGCTATGCCTATTATTTCAACTGGAAACAGGCAACCATCTCGCACACCATTCCGGATTTTCCAAAGATGCTGCGCCTGGGCACATCCGGCATTATCGGGGAGATCGAACAGGAGCTCAAAAATGCGCAGGGCAATGACGAAAAGAAGGCCACGCTCGAAGCGATGATTCTCACCCTGGAAGGCCTCACGGCCTACTCGAAGAATCTGGCCGCGCAGGCGAAAAAAGACGCAGCAGTCCAGGCGAATCCCGTCCGAAAAAAGGAACTGGAGAGAATTGCCGCCGTCTGTTCACAGGTCGTCGAAAAACCGGCGCGCAGCCTTCACGAAGCCGTCAACGCCATGTGGATCACCTGGGTCGGGCTTCACATGGAGAGCATGAACGCGGGCCTTTCGCTGGGCCGGCTCGACCAGTGGCTCCAGCCCTATTTCCTCGCCGACATGCAGCAGCTCTCTTCCCGGGAAGACCGCGCAGAATATATTCGGGATGCGATCGAACTCATCGGGCACTTCTACATGCGCTGCACGGACCATTTCCCTCTCACGCCGGATCTGGCCAACTTTTATTTTGGCGGGAGCTCTTCCGACCAGGCCATCACGCTGGGCGGCGTCACGCCCGAAGGCTTAGACGCGGTCAACGACATGACCTACATCTTTCTGAAAGTGACCGAAATGTTAAGCCTGCGCGATCCCAACGTGAACGCGCGCTTTACGCCCGGCATCAGCAGCGATGCTTATCTGAAACGCCTCTGCGAGGTAAATCTGATCACCGCGGCAACGCCGTCGATGCACAATGACAAGGCCATGTTCGCGGCCCTGTCTCCCATGGGGTATGATATTCGGGATATCCGCAACTGGTCGGCAACGGGCTGCGTCGAACCCACGCTTTCGGGCAAGCACATGGCCCACACCAACATGCAGATGATGAACATGGTCGCCGCCCTTGAAATGGCGCTCAACAACGGGCTCCACCCCCTCACGGACTGGAAACTGGGTCCGGAAACCGGCGCAATCGAGCAAGGCGACTTCAATAGCTTTGAGGACTTCTTCAACGCCTTTACCGAGCAGTTTGCCTTTCTCATCGACCGCTCCATCGAATACAACGATCTGCTGGCCCTGGCCCATCAGTACCTGCGCCCCACGCCGCTGCTCTCTTCCGTGATCGACGGATGCATCACAAAAGGAAAAGACGTCACCAGGGGGGGGGCAACCTACAACAGTTCCGGAACCGCCATTGTCGGCCTTGCCGATGTCACCGATTCCCTGATGACCATCAAAAAGCTGGTTTTTGATGAAAAGAAGATCTCGTTTGCGCATTTAAAGAAGGCGGTGGACGGCAACTTTGAAAACGATCCCGAACTGCTGGCCATGGTGCGCAGGAAAGTTCCGCTTTTCGGCTCGGGGAATGCGGAAGCGGTGGAGATGGCCAACCGCCTGACCCGCTGGTCGCACGATCATTATGCAGGCCTGACGCACTACAGGGGCGGCAAATATACCACCGGTTTCTGGACGATGTCGCAGCATGTGGCGTTCGGCATTCTGACGGGCGCGCTCCCTTCCGGCAGACAGGCGGGCAAACCCTTTACGCCGGGTCTCACCCCTCAGCCCTTCGCTTCGAAAAACCTGCTCGACAACATTCGGGACGTTGCGAAGCTGGATCCCGTCAACCTGAACAACAACATCGCCTTCAATGTCAAGGTGGTGCCGTCGGCCGCCGACACACGTGAAAAAACCGTGCACAACATGTTCTCCTATGTAAAAACCTATTTCGATCTGGGCGGCATGCAGATGCAGATGAACGTAGTGACGTCGGCCATGCTGCGTGACGCAATGGCACACCCTGAAAACTACCGGAACCTCATCGTCCGGATTTCCGGCTATAACGCCTACTTTGTAACCCTGAACAAAGACATGCAGCGTGAGCTGATTGAACGGGCGGAATATGCAATGTGACGGGGCGGCCATGGCCCAGACGGAAGAATCCCAGGCCCGGAAGCCTCTCATTCTTGAAATCAAGGGGAACTCGCTTGACGACGGCCCCGGCATTCGAACCGTCGTTTTTTTTAAAGGATGCCCCCTGTCCTGTTCCTGGTGCCACAATCCCGAAAGCAAGCGCGCTCGGGTTGAGATCGGTTATGATCGCAAAGAGTGCATCGGTTGCGGGACCTGCACGGCCGTCTGTCCGGAAAAAGCGGTATCGCCGCAAAATATCCATCCTGTGGATCGAGAAAAATGCACCCTTTGTTTCCGCTGTGTTGAGGAATGCCCCGCGGGCGCCCTCGCCCGCGTCGGACGAAGCCTGTCCATTGATGAAATCGCGGCCGAAGTCTTAAAGGACAAACCCTTTTTCGACACCTCCGGAGGCGGCGCAACCTTTTCGGGGGGCGAGCCGGTAATGTTTATGGAGTTTCTGTCCGAATTGCTCCATGCTTTGAAAGCATATCAAGTTCATACCCTGCTGGAAACCAGCGGCTTTTTTGATTTTGAAAAATTCGAAAGATTGCTTCTTCCCTGTCTGGACATGATTTATTACGACATCAAAATCATGGATGAGAAAGCGCATCGCATTCACACGGGGGTTTCCAATCAACGAATTCTGGAAAACTTTGAAAGGCTTTTCAAAATCTCCAGGGATACCGGGATCACGCTTCTGCCCCGAACGCCCCTTGTGCCGGGGATCACCGACCGCCATGAGAATATTCAGGGCATTGCCCGATTCCTGGCCGAGCTGGGCGTCAGGAACGCGGCGCTCATGCCGTACAATCCCCTCTGGCATGAAAAGGCGGATAAAATCGGCGCGGACAATCCCCATCGCGGCCATGCCGTCATGGCAGCATGGATGGAGAAAGAAAAGGTGGAGGCCTGCCGGAGAATATTTTCCGAAGAAGGCATTCAGGTCGTTTAGAGGCCGGATAGATAAAGAAGCTCCCGCCCGACATCGGGGATTTCGGTCGAAAGGTTATCTTCAAACTGCTTCTCCCGTTTCAGGGGGAGCCATTCACCCGGTTGGCCGGACTTTCCATCGGGTCGGCGCCATGGAAAACCGGCATAAAAGAAATCAGGCTTTCCGTGGATATGGCGGATAAAATATTCTTTACACAAACGGGAGGGTTTTGAGTATACTTGACTTCATTAAAAGGGAATTTTTGTCAATGACCCTTCCGGCGGTCCATCTCCCGGCGAGGAACTTCCGGAAAATAATTTTTGAAGGTGCTCATGGAAATCAAGTTTAAAATCTGGCTGGAAAAAGACGGTCATGCCCTGTTCGGCGAGGGACGCGACCAGTTGCTGAAAGCCATCGACGAATGTCATGGTCTTTACGGGGCCGCAAAAAAATTGAAAATGTCCTACCGCGCGGCCTGGGGCAAAATTAAATTGACGGAAGAGCGCATCGGCAAGAAAATCGTTGAAACGGGAGAGGACAAGAAGCTGCACCTGACAAAAGACGCCAAAAAAATTCTGGATGAATTTGAAAAGCTGGAAAAAGATGTCGATGGTTTTCTCCATGCGCGCAGGTCCACTTTTATCGTGCTGAAAGATCCCCCCACGAAAAGCGACGAAAAGAAATGAGTATTGAACGCATACCCCCCCCATCCTCCGGCTATGCTCCTCCGGGCATATGCTCACAGATGCATAACTATATGAAATAATTGAAATTATTCCTTGACAATCCCTTAAAATCCTTTATGCTAAATCCAACAGAACAACCGGCGTCTTCATGACGCAGGATGTCCGGACAAGAAAATTTTGAGTGTCGGACGATGTTCAGAGGGACTGAACGTTCGGAAGACCTTCAAAGAATATTTTGCCGGTTACATGTGTAAAGGAGGACATTTCTATGGAAGAGAAGTTTTCAATGAAAAGAAGGAGTTTTTTGAAGCTGGCGGGAGCCGCCGGTGTTGCCACCGCGATGACGGCTTTTCCCTTCAGGAATATGCGGGCGGCATGGGCCTTCGGGGATCATCCCCAGGAACAGTTGCCGTATCGCATTACCAAAAGAGTCCCGCAGGTTTGCGCAAGAGCCTGCGAGGCGGACTGCGCTTACAATGTTGTGGTCGGCGTTGATCCCGCCACCGGTCTTGAAAGGGCCCTGACGCTGGAAGGACGTCCGGAAGATCCCGTGTCCAACGGAAAATTCTGCATCAAAGGCATGGGGTTTGTGGATTCGATGTACGATCCGGACCGCCTGATGGTTTCTCTGAAGAGGACCAACAAGACGAAGGGAACCGATGTGGATCCCGGCTGGATTATCATGAAGACGGAAGATGCGGTCAACGAAATCATCGCCAGGATGAAAACCTACAAACCGGAAGAAATTCTGATGGCGTCGCCGGGCGATCCATACACCAACCGACTGTGTCAGTCCATCGGCTGCACCCGGAGCGATCAGCGGACGGAATGTTTCGGCACACATTACTACATCAACTGCCTGACGCTCACCAATCCGCCCAACAAGTTTTATTCCAGCTGCTACACCCCGAGCCATCATGTGTGCGGTTATGACTACGACACCTGCAAGTACCAGGTCTGGTTCGGATTTGACTCTTTTTCCAAGTGTGGCAAGGCGGGCATGCTCAATCACTGGGCGGCGGGAAAAAGAAACGGCGGCAAGATTGTCATGTTCAACCCGGTCCGCACCCCCATGACGGACAATTTTGCCAGTGAGTATTACGCGATCAAACCAGGAACGGATCTGGCCGTTGCGCTGGCCATGATTAACCAGATTATGGCCGGCAAGAAGTACAACAAGGAATTCATGACCAAATATTCGGACGGCGCGGCTCTGGTTGATGTGGAAAAACAGACGCATCTGAAAACAGCCGACGGCATGTTTCTGGCGTGGTCCGTAAAAAACAAAAAAGCCGAACCCATCGATGAATGTGATGATCCGGCGCTTGACGGCTCCTATACCGTAACGCTTGACGGACGGCAAATCAAGGCCAAGACGGTTCTGCAGCTTCTGGCCGAGGCGACAAAGACCTATACGCCCCAGTGGGCCGCGAAGATCAGCGACGTGCCGGCCAAGGCCATCAGCAAGATCGCCCGCGATTTTGCCGCCGCCGCGCCCTACGCGCTGATTCCCACGTACAAGCGCGACGCGGCGGGCCCCAATTACGCCAACAGCTGGCGTCTTCGCCACGCCATCCAGATTCTGAACTCCCTGGCCGGTTCGATCGACCATGAAGGCGGCATGCTTCTGCTGCACGACGTCAAGATTCCCTGGATCGACGAAATCTCCCCGCCGGCGTTGCCTTATCCTGAACAGCCGTCCCAGCCGGTGGACTTCCGCAATGAATTTCCGGTCACGGATGACATTTACCGGAAGAAGGATTTTTCGGCGCCGGGTCATTACGGCATGGTAGGATGGGGGCTTTACAAGACAAACCGCGCGAAGGTTGCCTTTTTCCGGAACCCGCACCGAGGGCTCTTTGCCATGATCCATTCCCAGATGTTCGAGGCCGCCTCTCAGAAACTGGAACTCGTCGTGGACTGGAACCTTTATCTGGACGATCTGGGCTACTTCTGCGACTACGTAGTACCGGCGCCTCATCAGTTTGAAGAGGGCAAAATGGACCTGCGTCTCTACTATCCGAAATATCCCTGCATTGTCGGCGGTTCGCCGGTGCAGAAATCGCCGGGAGACCAGATCGGCTGGGGCGGTTTCGCCATGAAGATCGGTCTGGCGATGGCGCCGAAGTACTGGACGACGGACGGCAGCGGCAATCCGGCCAAGAAAATCCCGACAAATATGGGCGATGTCGCAGTCAAGAAGGCGGGCATTGCCGACAGCGCCGCCGATTTCATGAAGAAGGGCGGTTTTTGGATCGACAAAAAAGCGTATCAGAACTACAAGCAGATCGAGCAGATCGGCTACGGCAAGCCCAGAGGCAGGGTGAAGATGTACATCAACGAATTTGCCGAAGTCGGCCACAGCCCGCTGCCCGTCTGGCATGCCCGCTGGCATGAAACCACGGGAGACTACAAGTTCTCGCTGCTCATCACCCGGGCGCCCTGGCATATGCATGCCGATCCCAACTTCATCAATAATCCCGTCCTCAAGGAAGTGACGGTCCGCAACTACATGGATACGGTGTGGATCAATCCCGAAGCGGCGGCAAAGCTGGGTCTCAAGGAAGGCGATGCCGTCATCCTCGCGAACGATCCGACCTACATGAAGGATCTGCCCCGGCCGCAGAAAGCCAAGGTGCATCTGACGAAGCGCATCACCAGAAACGACTGCGTCCTTCTGTTCCACGGCATCGGGCACCGGGCCAAGAACCTGAAGGTGGCGGCCAATTTCGGTTACCGGGACGGCGATTTGATTCCGCAGAAGGATCCGGCGATGTTAAAGAAGTTCGATCCTACCGGAATGGGATGGGTTGAAGATGTTTTTGTCAGCATTAAGAAGATGTAGCGAGGTGACGAAATGAAAAGATATGCCATTTTACTGGATGATACGTTCTGCACGGGGTGCAATTCCTGCGCTTACCGGTGCATCCAGGAGTTCCGGTATCACGATCAGGCGTCAAAGGGTCTGTTCAGAACCTTTGTCCAAATCAACGACGACGGCCTTTACCAGAAGCGCTGCATGCATTGTCTGGAGCCGGACTGCGTCGAAAACTGCCCGGTGAAGGCGCTTACCAAATCGGAATACGGTCCGGTTCTCTACGATGCGAAGAAGTGCATCGGCTGCCAGACCTGCGTCCGGGTGTGCAAGTTTCATGTTCCCCAGTTTGACGCGGATACGAAGAAGATCGTCAAGTGCAGCATGTGCGCGCACCGGATCAACGACGACAAGAAACCGGCCTGCGTGGAGATTTGCCCCACCGGCGCGCTGCAGTTCGGCGAATATGAAGCGATGAAGAAACTGGCGACAAAGACGGCCAAAGAGAAGAAACTCAAACTGTACGGCTACGAGGAAAACGGCGGAACCCATCTGTTCGTTCTGGCCAAGGAAGATCCCGTGAAGTTCGGCTATCCCAAGGTGGCCAAGAAGGCCCTCAAGGGCAAAGCAGCGCTGGATGGAGAACTGGGCGTGCCGGCTCTCGCGGCCTTGGCCGTTGTCGGCTTCAAGAAGTACAGCGAAAGAAGAACCCGTCTTGAAACACGGACGGAGAAGGAAAAAAAGTAACCCAACCCTAAACTGAAATCCGGCGGCGCTCTGCAACGCCGCCGGATCGTTTGCCGTTTTGTCGGTCATTGGACAATCCGGTGGAAATTTGTTAGGAAGCAATCATGAACAACCAAACGACCAAAACGCGCCGGACGGGTCCTGACGACCGCCTGATCGAGCTGCAGGCCAAAGCGGCGCTTTTCAACCTGCTGGCGCAGGCATTTGCCTATCCGGATCAGCTCCTCATGGAAAAACTGGTTTCGGGGGAATTTGCCGCAATCCTGGACGAATCGCTGGGCGTTCTTCAGCCGGAAGGCGCATGGGCCGATCGGATCGCGGTTGTGAAGCGCCAATACACCGCCGCCGGTCAGAACGCCGCGGACCTGCTGCTGGAGCTGGAAAAAGATTATACCAGAATGTTCTTTTCGTCAAAGCCCCGGCTGGTTTATCTTTTCGAATCCGTTTACAAGGAAGGAAAACTGCTTCAGGAATCGACCTTTGAAATCGCGAGGCTGTATTACGAAGCGGGGCTCAATCTGGTGGATGATTTCAAACTGCCGCCCGATCACATCGCGGTCGAGTTTGAATTTATGGCCTACCTGTATTTCAACGAACTTGCAGCCGTGAAGAGTGAAAACAGGGAAAACGAAGCGCTTGCGCAGAAGCTTCAGAAAGAGGCGCTGGAAAAGCATCTCACGAATTTTGGACGGACGTTGGCGGAAAAGGTCGTCACCCATGCCGCGACGGATTTTTATAAGATCATGGCGGCCGTCGCCGCCTCCGTCCTCGCGGCCGGCCGGTAGGCAAAATATAGGTTTTGACTACTCTTTGATCGTAAAGCCCTTCTCCCGGAAAAGGCGCAGGCAGGCGTCCGCCACCTCCGGGTCGTAGAGGATGCCTCTGTTTTTGGCGATTTCCTCCAGTGCTGCGGAAAGTCCCAATGCGGCCCGGTACGGACGGTAGGTTGCCATGGCTTCCACCACGTCGGCCACGGCCAGGATTCGGGATTCCGGGAGAATGTCATCTCCTGTCAGACCGTTGGGATACCCGGACCCGTTGATCCGTTCATGATGCTCCAGCACCATCCGGGCAATGGGCCAGGGAAATTCAATGTCTTTCAGAATATCGTACCCGGATTGCGCATGGGTTTTAATCAGGCTGAACTCCAGGTCCGTCAATTTCCTGGGCATGCTGAGGATCTCGGCGGGAACGGAAACTTTGCCGATGTCATGGATGATGCCGGCCATGCGGATGCCTTCGGTCTGATCCGGGGGAAGACCCATTTCCGTGGCGATGGCGCGGGAAATATCGGCGACGCGTCGCTGATGGCCCGCCGTGTAGGGATCCTTGGCTTCCACCACCATGGCAATAGCCTGAACGGTTCCGCCCAGCGCCTTTCTCAGTTGGTCCATGCTGTTCTTCCGGTCGGTGATGTCGCGGATGGACTCGATGGCGCCGATGATATTTCCTGAAACATCACGCAGTCTGGAGGCAATACCCCACAAAAACGCGCTTTTTCCGCCGTATACTCCCGGCACATAACTTTCGGCCTGCAGATTGTCGCTTTGCCGGGCAATGTTCTCATAATGAGACTTTTCAAACACTTCATCCGGCAGCAGGGCAAGGTCAATGAGCAGCGGTCTGCGTTGGCCATAAAAAGGCAGGGAGTATTCATGATTTCCGTGGCCCATCATTTCGGCCTTGGAAATCCCGCACATCTGCTCCATCGCCCTGTTCCAGGCGATGACGGTTCCGCTGCGGTCAACGACAAACGTTGCGTCCGGCAGAAAATCAATGATTTTATTGAGACGATTATAGGCGTCCTGCAGGGCCTCCTCCGCCTGTTTGCGCTTTGTGATGTCGGCCATGAAGTTCAGCGTTGCGGGCTTTCCCTGCCAGTCGATCAGAATGGTGTCCAACCGCACCCAGATCAAGAAGCCGTTTTTATGAAACGCCCGAAACGCGTAACTCCGGGGAATGTTTTCTCCATGAAGACGCCGGGTATGACGGTCGAAGATCTTGCTGCGGTCCTCCGCATGAATGAAATCGGTAAACGGCCTGTCGGCAAGCTCCTCGCCGGAATAACCGGTGATCTGGGTCATCATGGGATTGAGAAACACCACCCTGCCGTCCTGGGCGACAAAGATAGCCTCGCCGGCATTCTCAAAGAGAGTGCGATATTTTTCCTCGCTTTCCCTGAGCGCCTCGGTGCGTTGGGCCACTCGGCGCTCCAGGTCGCCCGCATAGTAGGCAAGTTTCTTCGCCTGACGTTCAATTTCTTCGCGGGCAAAGGAATTTTTCAGGGCCAGCGCCATGACCGGCGTAAGATGGGTGATGATTTTTTCCGTCTCTGCAATCCGGTCCGCACCCGGCAGATCCAGCAAAAGCATGGTGGCCAGCAGGTCTTCTCCGGCCCGCAAGGGAAAGCGCATCAGCGATGAGACGCCGGCGCGCAAGAGCGGAAGACGGCAGGGATGTTCGGGATGGTAATCCTTGACGTACAGGGGCATCACCTGAGCAAGATCGGAACAAAAAAGCCGGACTTCATCCGCCGTCAACAGCGATCCGCGCCGGGCGGGCGACACGTGCATGATCCGGTGTGAATGGACGCCCTCTGGATGCGCAACGAGGATGGCCGTATGAGCGCCGGTGAGTTCGCGCATTTGTTCCGTCAGGATTTGGGCCAGCCGGGAAGGATCGGAGGATGCGAGGATTTCGGAAAACACATCCGCCATCATGACCTGATCGGCCCATGTTGCCGGTTTGCGGTATGGGGCGGAAGACGCAACAGCCTTTTCGGGAAGCGGGGGGATATGGCCGGATTCCGCCTGCAGCAAAAGGGCCAGCAGATGATCGAGCGACACCTTTTCGACACGCAGGGGCAATCCCGTATAGGACGCGCATTCCTCGATCGCTTCCCGGGGCGCCGGCGCCACCGCCGTATCCAGATAAACCAGCTCGCGGCGATTCTCCCGCATGAGATCGCGCGCCACCTCCGGGGACAAACCCAGTTCGCCCTGCATGATTTCTTTCCAGCGCGGCGCCCATTCGGGCAGGAGCATAAACGCCTGATTCTTCATCAATTCACGGTAGCGGCGGCGCCCCGCAAGCATTTGCGCGCAGTTGACGGCGTTGACCCGGCTGACCCCGAACCGGCGGATCAGATCCGTCATCCGGTTGCAGCAATCGCCGTACACCAGCACCACACGGGAACCTTCGGAAACATGCTTGGCTACTTCCGCCTCCAGCGCCGCCTGCAGCCGCTCTGGGTTCATGTGCAGCATGGAGTCGAGGAATCGAAGTTCACCGCGAATCCGGCCGTCGCGATGCAATTGTTCCAGCTCCGCCTGCAGAACGCCGCAGCTCAACCATATGGTGGAAGGATTCATAAGGCACTCATTTCTTTGGCGGCATATTCCCCGGCGGCCTCAATCATGGCCTGCAGGTTTTCCAGCGGTGTACTCAGCGGCACATCCGCGGCGGAGTGCGACAGAATGTAGCGGCCGGCGGGTGCGGCGGTCTTCAGGCACGCCAGACTCCGTCTGTGGATCTCCGCGGCGGAGACCGCCGGCAGGCTCAGATTATCCAGATTGCCGATCAGGGTCAATTCGGTTCCGAGGGCCGACCTTGCGGCGCCCAGATCATCCTTGGAGCCGACGACCACCCCCGCCAATCCCGGCAAACCGGGCAGCAAGTCGAGAATATGCAGAATTCGGCCGCCGCCGTGGTGAAACACGAGGGGCGCGTTGATTTGGCCGAACAGATCGTGCAGGTGGGGCAGGAAAACTTTCGCAAACAGGTCGCGCGTCGAAATTTCCACGGAGGCGACGGATTCCGTCACCACAAGACCGGTCACGCCCGCTTCGCAAAGCGCATGGACCCAGTCCAGGAAAAACCGGCCGGTCCGCTCCAGAATGCGGCGGGCGTTATCCTCGTCGAATAAAACCGTTTCCATCCACGTTTCCAGTCCGAGCACCAGCGCCGGCAGCGCCCCCGGACCAGGCACCGCCGCAAACACCGGCACACTTTCCCGGTACAGGGAGACCAGTTGCCGCGTTGCCGACAGAATGACCGGCAGCCTTGCGTCTCGCCGCGGATCGGGCAGCTTCAGGCCGGCAACTGCGGAGGCTTCACTGACCGCGGGGCGTTTCATGTTGGGCGTTTGATTGTCAAACCAGGCCACCTCGCCGCCGAACGCCTCTGCGATGGCGCTGTAATCGAAGGTGGCCAGAATCATATCGAAACCCAGGGCATTCTGGACGGCCTGTTGTCCCGAGACGTAGGCATCTGCATCGCTGTAAAGGGTTTTCAGGCCGGTTTCGGCAAGCTTTCCGCCGTAGGCGCCCAGCACGGCAAAGACCGGCACGCGATCCGTCGGAAGGCCCTGAAGTGTATTCATCACGCGTTCGCACGAATTGATGGTGCTCACCCTCCTTTCGCTGCGTCGCGGAGCCTTTGAAACAGAGCATCAACCCCGGTTGCGTTGCGGGCCGTGCCGTCGCCTCCCACTTCCGCGACAAGATCCGGCCGCCAGTTGAAGACGGCGCCGCCCACCGCCAGCTTCAGCTGATGATTCAGCCCGCGGGCGTCGATCAGATCTCGCAGTTTGCGGATATTCAGGGCCGTGGTGTGCATCATCGCGGAAGCCCCTACAACGGACGCGCCAACCTCGATTGCCTTGTCCACAAACTGTTCGGCCGTCACGTCATTGCCCAGGTCGTGAACCTCCCAGCCGCCCGCGCGCAAAAAAGATCCCACGATGCGCCGTCCCAGGCTGTGGAAATCATCCTCGATATTGCCGATGACAACCGGCGCGCCCCGCTTTGCCGTTTTTCCTGAAGCCGACACACAGCGAAGCAGCACATCTTCGGCGATCTTGGAGGCTACGAAGGTCTGGGTGAGCGATACGGCGTCCTGCTCCCAAAGGTCGCCCAGCCGGATAAGCGTCGGATCGAGAACGTCATCAATGATCGATTGGGAATTTACACCGGCGGCCATCATCCGGTCCATTACGCCGGACGCCTCCCGGCGGTCCGCCGTAATCATTGCGTTGAACAGCTGATCGGTCCAAAAACGGGCGTTATCTGCGCCATGCATGATCATGCGAAGCCCTTCCCATCCGCAAATAAACGAATGTATGATCAGGAGGCTGTCTTATTGCAATCTTTGTCTTTGTCACTGTGAACTGATAATTTTTGCGGAGTATAAAAAACGAGGCTTTGTAAGTCAAGAAAATCTTGCGCCATTCATCGCAAATGGCTTTTGAAGTATAAAAACAGATGGGATTGCGGCCATTTTGTGATATTTATCTTTTTACATACGAAATGGGAGAAATGGAGGAGAGGCATGTTTAAAAAAGCGGTATTCCCCGGAAAATACATTCAGGGCGCGGGAGCGCTGAAAGAATTGCCGGCACTGATCTCACTCTTCGGCGCCAGGGCGCTTGTCCTCGCATCCCCCACGGCAGCCAAAACCATTGTTCCCGTCTGCGGCATTCATGAAGAAACAAACCAGGCGTTCATCGAAACATTCGGCAGGGAGTGCTGCGAAAAGGAATTAGTCCGTCTGGCCAAGGTCATTGAAAAGAACCGCATCGGCGTTATGATCGGCATGGGGGGCGGCAAAACGATCGATACGGCGAAAATTGCCGCGGACCGGGCGAATATCCCGGTGATCATCGTTCCCACCATTGCCTCCACCGACGCGCCCTGCAGCGGCTGTGCGGTGGTCTATTCCGAGAACGGCGTCCACGAGCGGGAATACTACCAGAAATCAAATCCCGCCGCAGTGGTGGTAGATACCGGCATTATTGCCGCGGCCCCCGTTCGTTTTCTGGTGGCGGGCATGGGCGACGCGCTGGCTACCTGGTTTGAGGCTGAATCCTGCCGCCGTACGCAATCGAAAAACGAATGCGGCGGACTGAGCACAATGGCGGGCCTGCATCTCGCCAGGCTATGCTACGATACGCTCCTGGCCTGTGGAGCGGCGGCGAAACTCGCCTGCGAGCATCAGGTGCCGACTCCCGCCCTGGAGCGCATCGTGGAAGCGAATATTCTTCTGAGCGGAATCGGGTTTGAAAGTTCCGGGCTCGCCGCCGCTCATGCCATTCACAACGGCTTGACTGCCCTTGAGGAAACCAATGCCTATTATCACGGCGAAAAGGTGGCCTTCGGCGTATTGACCGGCCTTCATCTGACGGGCGCATCACCGGAAGTGATGCGAACGGTCTATGGATTTTGCAGGGAAATGGGATTGCCCGTTACGCTTGCAGATATCGGATTGGATAAACGGGACCGAATCGGACTGAGAAAAGCGGCGGAAAAGACCTGTGCGCCCGGCGCGGCTGTTCACCACGAAGCGGGCGACATCACTCCCGAGCGTGTGCTCCACGCCATGATCGCCGCGGATGCGGCGGGACAGAAAATGCGATAAGGGTCAGGGTGGGGGGCAGGGTGGGGTCAAATCTTTATTCTTGACATTTCAAGCTCTCTCTATTAAAAAACACCATGAGTCGTCCCCTAAGAATCCAATATCCGGATGCTTTTTATCATGTCACCTGCCGCGGGAATGAACGCAGGGAAATTTTTCGTCATGCCGATGACCGGAAAGAATTCTTTCGTTTGCTGAGTCGATCCTTAACTATCTTTGAGGTTCAACTACTGGCCTATGCAATGATGCCCAACCATTTTCACCTGCTTGTTTGCACACCGAAAGGCAACCTTTCCGAATTCATGCGTCATTTCAACATCAGCTATACCGGTTTTTTTAACCGGAAACATAAACGAACCGGGCATCTCTACCAGGGGAGGTACAAAGCTTTTCTCATAGATGAAAACAATTATCTTATGGAAGTTTCCCGCTACATCCATTTGAATCCGCTGAGAATTAAGTCTCAAAAGCCCGTGGGGCAAAGATTTCGGGATTTGATGATCAATGATTCAACCAGTTTTCCGGGATATCTTCAACCGCAAAACAGGAAAAGCTTTGTTCAATATAAAATCATTCTGGATTATTTTGGCGGCGAGAATCACAATGCCATGAATGAATATCAAAAATTTGTCGTGGAAGGCATGGAAAGAGACCTGCCCAGTCCGCTGGAGAAGGGAAAGGGTACTGGTATTGTTGGAGGCGAGGATTTTATCGAACAAATTCAGAAGACATTCAGCAAAAGCAAGGGGCATCAGCGTTCTTCCCGGGAGCAGCCTGCGCTTAGAAAGCTGGGAAAACAGATTAAACCCGATCATTTGATTGATCGATACGCAAGGCTGGTGAAAATCAGCAGAGAGGATTTGACCAGAAAAGGCAAACAATCGACCCAGCGGGCGATGCTGATGGAAATCTTATACCGGATTTGCAATCTCACGCAGCCGGAAATCGGATCGCTCCTGGGCGGCGTAGATTACAGTGCGGTGAGCCAGGCACGAAAACGGCTGCAAATCAAAATAGAAAACAACCCGGAACTTGGGGGAGAATTGATAAAAATTCAAAATGAGTTGGTCAAATGTCAAGAATAAAGATTTGACCCCAAATTGGCTGACCCCAAGTTGGCGTCCCCACGGGGAGTCGAACCCCGGTTACAGGCGTGAAAGGCCCGTGTCCTAGGCCTCTAGACGATGGGGACGCTGTTTTAGAGGGCCTGCTTTTCAGCAAGTTGCGCCTTATATATTTTTAAACCCGGAAAGTCAAGCTCAGACTCCACTATTTTTAAAAAGGCTTGCATTCTGAAGAAAACCGGTTAATCTTTGTTAAAAAACAGCGCCACGGCAGTTGGGCAATGGGGAGGAATCGATGAATATCAAGGACTTTCGACAGCAGGAAAATGGTGTTCATGAAATATTTCTTCATCGCTGGTCTCCCCGGGCCATGTCCGGCGCGGATCTTGATGAGGCGGCGCTTCTGAACCTTTTTGAGGCGGCGCGCTGGGCGCCTTCCGCCAATAATAATCAGCCCTGGCGGTTTATTTATGCCCGCCGCGATACGCCGCGCTGGGAGGTTTTCTTTGAGCTTCTGGCGGAAGGCAACCGAATCTGGGCGAAAAACGCCGCGGTTCTGATCGCCGTGATTTCCAAAACCACGTTTGATTCCGGCAGCCCCGCGCGAACGCATTCGTATGACGCGGGGGCCGCGTGGGTCAGTCTGGCCCTGCAGGGGTCGCTGAAAAATCTGGTGGTGCATTGCATGCAGGGATTCGACTATGACAAAGCCAAAGAAGCGCTGCGAGTGCCGGATGACTACGCCGTGGAGGCGATGATTGCCGTGGGCCGCCCCGGGAACAAAGAAGACCTTCCCGAATATCTCCAGGAACGGGAATTCCCTTCGCCGCGAAAAAAGTTGGATGAGATCGTGATGGAGGGGGTTTTTCAAAAGTAGCCGTACAGCGAGGGTGATGATGAGAAAAACACGTGGAATCATGATGGTTGTATGGGTTTTGCTGGGGATTATGGTCTGCGCCGGATCCGCGTTTGCGGCCAATGAAACCGGCAGGGATGGCCGGTTTGTCGCCTATGACGACGGGACCGTCCTGGATACCACGACCAATCTGATGTGGGCGGATAAGGACAACGGAGTCGATATCCAATGGATTGCCGCCAAGACATTCTGTGAAAACTTCAGCACGGGCGGATACGACGACTGGCGGATGCCGACGAAAAATGAATTGGCGGGATTGTACAGCGGCTCAAGTCGTGACGCTCACGGGTATCACCTGGCCACATCCCTCATTAGCCTGACGGGCTGCTGCCCCTGGACTTCGGATACCTGCATTTCCATGCTTCCGAAGTATGAAATGGCCGGTTACTACGCCTTCAACCTGTCGTTCATCACCGGCCAGAGCGTCTGTTCGCAACAGGGCTTGGACAGCGACGTCCGGGTCCTTCCGGTGCGCTTCCATCGGTAGCGGGTCAGGAAAAAGTCAGAAATCCGTCACCGCTTTCAGAGGAAGCGGCGGGTGAATCTGCCCGTGGTTGGGGGGCATGGAATTATAGACCCAGTCTATATCCAGCGTTCCCAGCCTGATGCCCCGGCGCCGGGCGTAGCCCTGAAAGACGCCCCGGACCAGAACATCCTCCATCTCCATGGTCATCCCGAAAATCGCCATTGTCTTTCCCGCCTCCAGCCGATTCAGCTCTTCGGCAAATACGCCCGGATAAAACGCCAGACGGTTTTCGTCGCAGGCCTGGCATTGAATAACGGGGATGACGGTCGGAAATCCGTCGTCGTCAATGAACGATAAAAATTTGAGGGAATCCAGGCGGTCAAACAGATTTTTCCCGAACGGCGAAAGCGCCTTCACTTTCGCGCTTTGCGCGGCGGCGCCTTTCGCGAGTCTGGTCAGAATCGCCGACGCCGCGACGGCAACCAGAGGCAGCGGCGACCCTTCCGTGGTTTCCTTCAGCTCCAGATAGTGGACCGTGTTGATTCCGAAATACGTATTGTATCGGAACATCGGCTGCTGATTATAGACTTCGTATTCCGGGCCTTCTTTCTTCAAGTGTGTCCACAGCGCTTTCCCCCGCCAGAGTTTCTTGTCCAGCGTCACAATGGCAAAACCGGTTTTCCGGGTCTGCTGCAGGTAGGCTTTGCTCACGCCCGTGCTAAACTCGCCGATCGTCAACTGCGTGGGCGTTGAGGCCATGACCGAGGTCAGAAGCGACAGGTGCGGCAGCCCTTCCGGCGTCACGGTCGCGATGATGCCGACTTTCTCCGACGGCGCAAAGGCCTTCATGTCCGATTCCGAAAAACGGTTTTTGATGGTCATGGACTTTTTCCTTTCTCTTGAAATCAGCCGGCGCAAACCGGTTTGCGTTTGTTCTGTTTCTCCGGCGGTTCTTGTGAATCCGCTCTTTTTTCCAGCGTCGTCGATCCGCTCCAGCAGACGTTCGTCTTCGGAGCCGCGCTTTTCGCGACACCGGCCAAATTTTCCATGACGGTTTTTTTCATGAGTTCCGCTTCGGCAAAAGGCCAGTTCAGGCCCAGCCGTTTGTACTTGTCCCTGCATAAATTGTTGAAGGAGCAAAGCTCCCAGCGGTCAACCGCTCCTTCCAGATTTTCGTGAATGAACCGGCCGATGCCCGCGATGTTTTCGGGCGTGTCCGTCGAATTCGGAATGACGGGCGTTCTAATCCACAGCGTCCTGGGATACGGATGGTCTTTTTTGAAGCGCGCCGCGAAGACGGCGTTTTCCAGAATTTTCGCGTTGCCCGCTCCGGTGAATCCTTTGTGCTTTTCCGGATCGATCTCCTTGAGGTCATACAGGAGGACATCGATGTACGGCAAAAGGGCGGCCAGCGTTTTTTGGGGCGCCTGCCCGCAGGTGTCCAGGGCCGTAGAAATCCCGACGGCTCTCAGCTCTTTCAAAAGGGGCAGACAGAATTCGTGCTGCAGGGCCGCCTCTCCGCCGGTCAGGGTTACGCCGCCGCCGGACTGTTCGAAGTAAACGCGGTCCTTGACCAGTTCATGGACGAGATCGGAAACGCTCCATTTTTTGCCCAGAAGCTCCATGGCGGTCGTGGGGCATTCTTCCGCGCACAAACCGCAGCCGGTGCAGAGCCGGCGGTTGATCATGATGCCGTCGGTCGTCTTCTCCAGCGCTTTTTCCGGGCAGATTTCCACGCAGTTGCCGCAGCCGATGCAGCTCGTGTGAAGCCACTGAACCTGAGGCTTGGGGCTGATGCTTTCGGGATTGTGGCACCACAGGCAGCCGAGAGGACAACCCTTGAAGAAAACGCTCGTGCGAATGCCGGGCCCGTCCTCCGTGGACATGCGGAGAATCTGCAGAACCAGCCCATTTTTTCCTTTGGACGACGTCATGGGTTCTCCGCCTTAAAACTGCTGGTGACTGACCCGTTCAATGACTTCATTTTGCAGTTCCCTTCCCACGGTTGTGAAATAGGCATTGTAGCCGGTGATCCGCACCAGAAGATGCCGGTAGTTTTCGGGATGATCCTGCGCGTCTTTCAGCATGCCGGAATCCAGCATGTTGATCTGCAGCGCGGTTCCGCCATTCTGGGTGTAGCCTTTCAGAAACGCTTTGAATTTATCCTTGTGCACCGGATCCCGCAGAATCGACGGATTGAACGTAATGGTGTGGCTCGCGCCGTTCGGAAGGACGTTCAGATAGTCCAGCCAGTCGCCCCGGCCGTCTTCGGCTTTGCCGCCCAGTACTTTCCCGACGGAGTTGGCGTTGGAAGTCGGTCCTTTGATGTCCGCCCCGTTGGACGGACAGATGGCATTGGAGAGAAACTGACCCTTGGTGCGCCCGTCGGCGCTTGCCGCCATGATGTAGCCGTCGCCCGCCCAGTAGTTCCAGCTCAGCATTCCCGGTCGATACCGGCGCCCGGTGGACTGGGTCCTGTGCCGCCACGTCTCTGCGCACCAGAGTTGCATGACGCGCAGCGCCAGTTCGTCCGCCTCATCATCGTCCCGGCCGTACTTGGGGGCGCGGTTTTTGGCCATGGCCTGAAGCACTTCATGCCCCTTCCAGTTGGCCCGAAGCGCGTCCGCCAACTGCGGCAGCGTGCAGACTTTTTTGTCAAAGACCAGATACTTGACGGCGAGGAGCGAATCCACGGTTGTCGCGTAGGTCACGGCTTCCAGCGTGGTGAAGCTGATTTGGGCGCCGCCTTGCGTAACGTCCAGGCCCTGCTCGGCGCAGCCCTCGACCATGCAGGAAAGATAGGGCGTCGGGAAGAATCGGGCGCGGATGGATTCGGATGTTTCGTACAGGTCCACGCACTTTTGAATGATGTAGCGCGTCTGGGCCGCATAGGCTTCCCAGAATTCTTCCCACGTTTGAATGGACGCGGCGTCCGGCGTTCGGGGGCCGTCCTGCCGAACGGCTTCGGTTTTTCCGGTCATGGGATCATAAAAGGGCAGCAGGTCTTTTCCGCCCGTCATCGCAAGTTCGACGGCCTTGAGCAAATTAAGGTTGTTGTCCACGGTTCCGGAGCGGTCATTTCCGACCATGGTGTTCTCCAGGCATCCGACAGGCGCGTATTCGTGGACGTTGCCCTCGTGGATCAGGTGCGCAAGCCCCGCCTTTTTGGCCTCCAGCATCATGCCGGCCATGGAGCGCTCGTCAAAATTCAGAAGGAATGGCGCGCCCTGGCTGGATTCGATCATGTCCACGATTTTGTCGTAGAGCTCTTCGGGGCTGTTCCGGTGCAGGCGCACATTCGGTTTGGGCTCCAGGATGGGCGACATTTCATCGATTACTTCCAGCATGGCGTAGGTCAGCTCGTTGGTCATGTCGCGTCCGTCGGCCCCCAGACCGGAAAGCGTAATCAACTGGCCGAAGCCGGCGGTAATGCCCTGGTTGCCGTTGCGGATCATGGCGTCGTAGGCCGTGTTGGCGTGAACCCAGAAACATTTCAGAATTTCCTTGGCCCATTCCCTCGGCATGCCGTCGCGGATCGATTTTTCGTAATACGGGTAAAGATACTGGTCCGCCCGGCCGAAGGAAACGCCCGCGCCCGGGTAGTTCTCGTCCGTCATCACCAGCATGTGGTTGAGCCAAAGCGCCTGCACGGCTTCCCAGAAATTCGTCGGGGGCTCCCACGGCACGCGGCTGAGATTGGCGGCCATGGTTCGAAGCTCGGCCGCGCGGCCGGCGTCCGGTTCTTTTTGCGCCAGACCCTCGCACAGGGAACGGTATTTCGCGGCCAGATCGCGCGCCATGGCGGACGCGGTCATCATGGCGCGGAGCTGCGCTCCCTTGGATCCGGACCGCTCGGCCTCGCCAAGCGAGTTGTACAGGGAAAGCAATTCCGCATGGATTCCCTTCCAGCCCATGCGAAGAAGCCGTTCATGGCCGGGGATCAGATGGCCGCTGGTGGCGCCCGCGTTTCCGTATCCATGGTCATGGAACCATTTCATTTTCGCCCTTGCGCCGTTTTTGCCCTTGACCAGCTTTTGCCAGGCACGGCTTTCCTCTTTGGTGAAGCACATGGACGTTTGAATATTGAACCTCGCGCCGGCGAGCAAATCCCCCGGAAGAATTTCCTGCGGCACGTAGTTTACGATGGCTTCCTTCACAAACCAGGCCCGCCGTTCCACGAGCGGCCATGTCCAGAAATCCCGGTGCAGCGCCACGGGCCGCGCGGCCTGAAGATAGGATGCGCCCAGTGTGTTGAGCAGCGTGTAGGTTTCCGGCACGATGTAAAACGTCAGCTCGTTGTAAATCACGTCCCACGGAGTTCCGGTCGTCCAGCAGGTAAATTCGTTGTTCCAGGGCCGCTCGGTTCCGCGGAAATAATAATCGCGCAGCCACTGAATGCGGCCGGATAATGCTTTGGGCTCTTTCAGATGAACTTCGTTTGCCAGTGCGGTTTTCATGGTTCCCTCCCGGTAAAAAAGGTTACAGGGACAGGCTTTCCTGCCCGATCATTTCCCGAAGATGCTTTTCCCCGTGGTTCAGAATGGCCTTCATCACGGAGGCTGCCCTGGTTTCGTTGCCGGATTCCACGGCGTTGACCATCTTTTCGTGATAACCGTGGACGGCGTCGGTTACTTTCGTGTTTCTGAAAAACTGGCCGGAAAGGTTCGTATAAACCGACCGGAACGAATTCAGAAGAAGCGGGTAAACCCGGTTGCCGGAAGCCAGCGCAATCAGCAGGTGAAATTCAAAATCGAGGTCCGTGAGCGCCTGAGGATTCCGGCCGTTGGCTGCCGCTTCCTTTTCCAGGATGCCGTGGAGTTCCAGGATTTGCTCCGAAGTCCGGTTGCGGGCCGCCAGCCGCGCAAAGGGCGGCTCCAGCATCATTCGAATCTGCAGCAGGCTTTCCAGAAGCTCCGGTTCCAGATTTCCTTTCTGGTACTGAATCAGCGAGGCCATCAGGGCGATGGAGCCTTCCTTGCGGTAATCGTTGACGGTGGCGCCGAAGCGCGGTTTGATGCTGACCAGTCCGCGCGACGCCAGTTCGACCAGTCCTTCGTGCACCACCGGGCGGCTCACGCCCAGCTGCAGGGCAAGCTCCCGCTCCGGCGGAAGCTTCTCTCCGATCTTGATTTTTCCGGAAAGAATCAGCTCTTCAAACCGGAGCACGAAGATCTCCTTTAAGCTGTCTGTGCGGATGGGTTCAACAAGGGGTTCCTGCATCATATCTCCTCAGCGGCCTTCCTGGCTGGTGGTATTACCAGCGTCAGAATAAGCTCCGAGACTGTTTTTGTCAAGCCAAATTCTGCAGGCCGCAGGCCATGACAGGGCTGCTTGATATATTCGGAAGAACAGGCTATATAAAAGCCGCTTTTCACACTACCTCATTGAAGGCTGGGCCATGACGCAAAAAGAACCCGAAAAATGGTTGAAAATTCAGATTTCGGCGTCCGCGGAACAAATCGACGCCCTGAGCAATTTTCTGGAAGAAACGGGGGCGCAGGGCGTTTTTTCAGAATCGCTGATGCCGCCCGGCGCCGATGATTTTCCCGAATCCTCGGGACTGGAAGTCATCAACGCCTTCTTTCCCGCCGACGTGCGCGCCGAAAAGCGGATGAAGGCGGTTCAAAAATATCTCAAAAGTCTGGAAGAAATTTTTCCGGACGCCGCCGTGCCCGTACTTTCTTCCGAAACCATCACCGATCCCGACTGGGGAGAGCAGTGGAAAAAATATTTCAAGCCGATCCGAGTTTGCCAGAATATCGTCGTCAAACCCACCTGGGAAAGATACGCGCCGGACAGCCGCGACATTGTCGTGGAGATCGATCCGGGCATGGCGTTTGGGACCGGTCAGCACGCGTCCACGCGCATGTGCATGGAAGCGATAGAGGATATCATTCTGAAGGACCGCTCGACTGGCGAATGGAAAGTGCTTGATGCCGGATGCGGCACCGGCATTCTGGGCATTACCGCCGCCAAGATGGGCGCGCAGGATGTGATCTGCGTGGACAATGATCCCAGGGCCACGGAGATTGCGGCCCAGAATACGGTCATCAACGCTGTGGAAGACCGGGTTCAAATCCTGAACCAGGACGCAGCGCGCATCAGCCGTCCGCGCAATCTGATCATTGCCAACCTGACGGCCAAACTGCTCCTCAAACTGCGCCCGCAGCTCGTCCGGCTTCTCCTGCCCGGCGGTTATCTGATCATTTCGGGGATCATTGAAAACGACGTGCCCGCAATGGAGGAGCATTTCATTGTTGCGCCGCTGGTGCAGCACCGCCGTCTGACAGAAAAAGAGTGGGTCTGCTGCGTGCTGCGCAAGGAAAACGGCGGACCGTCCTGATCGCTTTCAGGCGGCAAGCCAATCTTTTTTGCTGGAAAGTGTCTGACGTTGACGTTGCCCCGAATCTACAGTCCCGAGACGCTGCAAAACGCTTCGCAATGCGTGCTCGGCGCGGATCAGCTTCGGTATCTGAAGACGGTTCTGCGCCTGAAGCCGGGCGACGCCGTTCTGGTTTTTGACGGCTACGGCCACGAGTTTGAAGCGCGGATTGAAAATTTCAGCCCGTCCGGGGTTGCAATTCGTCTGGGCAAGCTCCTTCCGCCGGTGAAGAGAAAAATCCGCCTGACGCTGGCGCAGGGGATTCCCAAAGCGGGAAAAATGGACGGGATCGTCAAAACGGCCGCGGAGCTGGGAACGGACGTCATCATCCCCGTGGCGGCGGCCCGTTCCATCCGAAGAATCGAAGGGGAAAAATCGTCCGCGAAAGTCGCCCGCTGGCAAAAAATCGTTCAGGAAGCGGCGCGCTGCACGCGGAATTCCTACGTGACCGTGGTGGAGCCGGTCCTGTCCTTTGCCGACATGCTGAAACGTGCGGATTCCGGCGCGCGGAAGCTGATTTTCTGGGAGGAAGAGGACCGGCAAACGATTCGGAACGTTTTGCAGGATGACCGGTTTTCCGGCGCGGCGCATTATTTTATTATTGTCGGACCGGAAGGCGGGCTTGCCCGGGAGGAAGTGGATCGGGCCAGGGAAAGCGGCTTTGTTTCCGTGAGCCTTGGCCGGCAGATTTTAAAAGTGGAAACAGCGGCGGCGGCAATTCTGTCGATCATCCAGTACGAGAAAGGCATCTTCAGCTCCGTCGCGGAAGGAGGCGGCAAATGACCACATACGCATTCGCGGGCTTCTGGCGGCGTTTCATTGCATACATGATCGACGGATTCATCGTCAGCGTCGTGATCATTTTTCTGGGGGTTGTGGCAGGCGTGGCCTACATTGCCGGCGCAATGTCCGGAGACGGCAGCGCAATCGTCGCCCAGATGACGGACCCGGACAAACTGGCTTTGCTGACCGCCTGGATCTGGCTTCTGACGTTTGCGGTCAATATTGCCTACTTTACCTATTTTCACGGCTCCACCGGACGCACACCAGGAAAAAGGCTGCTGGGCCTGCAGGTGGTGTCCGTCACCGGCGAATCGATTTCTTTCGGCACGGCTTTTTTGAGATCGGTCGGCTACCTGGTTTCCAGCCTGGTTTTTTGCCTGGGATACCTCTGGGTTGCCTTTGACCGGAGAAAGCAGGGCTGGCATGACAAGATTGCCGGCACGGTAGTGATCATCCGCGAACCGCGGGGAAATGAATCCGGAATTTCGATCCCTGATTCTTCATCAGGACCGCAAAGTCCCGCCGGATTCGGCTGCGTCCCCGTCAACGTTTCACAACCGGAAGAAAATAAGCCTGATGCGCCTTCCGTCCAGGGCGCGTCGGGAGTGGACGGACAAAAAATGCCTTGACAAAGGGAATCAAGTTTTATAGACGTTTTCGGCATTTAAACAGGTTTTGCCTGTTATTCGGGTCGGTAGCTCAGTCGGTAGAGCATCGGACTGAAAATCCGAGTGTCGGCAGTTCAATTCTGCCCTGACCCACCAGT
>JAQUVQ010000004.1:82154-92320 GCA_028693285.1 Smithellaceae bacterium | reverse complement strand
TGCTTCGGGGCTGAGAAATTGGCTGACTGCCTTTTTCCAGGCTTCCAGCTCCAGTGGAAAGTAGTCAAACGAAAAGCCGTGCGAGTGGTAGGAGCGGTATACCCAGGGGACGGTTTTGACCAGCAGCTCAAAGCTGTTGAATTCAAAGACGGTGGACATGAAATCGAGGTGATTGCTGTGATTGTCCCGCATCATGCTCATGGGATTGCCGCCGGTCAGGTTGGAAATCCCGGGATGGGCGGTCATTCGGGCGTTGACCTCCTCAAGCAGGATGTCCTTTGCCTTGATATAGCGAGCGGTTGCTTCGGGAGATACTTGCAAGCATTCCCGTGCTTCCCGGATCAAACGTTCCCATTCCATCATTTTTCTCCATGATCAGGATGTTGTTTGCGGTTCAATGCACGGATTCGGCTCAAGGACCGGCCGGCGCGCTTCTTTTTAGTTTTGCCATTTCGGAAAGAAGAGCCGAGCGGTCGAAGTAAACTTCGTTGCGGCGGATTTTCCCCGCATCGTCCAGTTGGACAAAGCAAACACCGACCACTTCCAGGGTGACGGAGCCAACCGGTATTTTGGCCAGCCACTTGTTCAGAAATCCGTCTTCCAGCGGAATGCCTTCGATTTGCGTCCAGACCCAGTTCGGATTGACGGCCAGCAGCTTCCGGAAGTAAGCCAGCAGATTATTTTTTCCCCTGACGCCCCGGGGAACGGCCGGATCCATGTAAAAAGCGTCTTCCGAGTAGAAGCCAGCCAGCAATTCGGGATGGTTTCCCGTCCACGCCGGCAGCCATTTTTCCGCAAATTGCCTCGCTTCAATCGCCGTGAGATATTTCATCGGATCTTTCCTTTACAATGGATTTTCCTTGCTCTTTTCGTAAACCGTTTCAGGATTTCAGGATGTCCGCCAAAACATCGGCCGAAGCGCCGAAGTAAACTTTTCGGCCGATTTTCACGACCGGACGGCGAATGAGCCGCGGCTCCTGAAGCATCCGTTCAACCATATCCTTGTCCTGAAGGCTTTCCGGGTCCAGAGACAGTTTTTTGAAACTGGGGCTTCGGAAATTAAACATTTCCGAAGGCCGGCTTCCGCGCAGCAGCGCTCTGATCTCGTCGGCGGTAAAGGGTTTTTTGAAAAAATCACGCTCGTTTACATCGACCTTCTTTTGCGAGAGAAACTCCCTCGCTTTCCGGCAGGTGGTTCACTTTTGCCAGCAATAGAAATCAACTTTCATATGAAGACAGCCTCCCCGGTTTAAATTGTAAAAATGCCCCGGTCGTAAATCATGATTTTCTTGCCGTTTTTGAGATGCGCCGAGACGGTTTTGGGCTCCGTGTTGACCAGATCCCAGTGCAGGGCGGAATCGTTGAATCCCAGTTTTTTCTTGAGCGCCGGGGTCAGACGCGCCGGGTCGCCGCTGTACGTGTCGCTGTAGGAGGCCCCCAGTGCGACATGGCAGTTGCCTTCCTTCCCGCCGAAGTTTTCGTCAAAAAGCGTTTCCGCCATAAAGCGGTCGATTCGGGAAAAGCGCCGGTCGGTAAGAGAGAACTCTCCAAGCCGGCAGGCTCCGGGATCCATGGCGAGCTGTTTTTTCACAAAGGCCTCGCCCTGTGCCGCCTCGACGGCGACGGCCTTTCCTTTGGCAAACGAAATACGGACATCTTTTACATAATTGCCGCTGCGAAAGGAGGGGAGGTTGGCGTAATACACGCCCTCGGTTCCCCGCCAGTCCGGGGAGACAAACACTTCAAAGCTGGGCACGTTATGGCCGGAAACGCCAGCCCATTTGCGTTGTTCGCCCGGCGTGATCCGCAGATCCATGTGGTCGGATTCCAGATGAAAGCATTGGACCGCAAGCGAGCTGAGCGCTTTCTTGATCTGGCTGACTTCCCGGTGGATGGCTTTCCATTCGGATACAGGCTCTTTTTTGTCGAGGTAGCAGCCCCGGATGACCTGACGGGCGTATTGTACGAGCGGCATTTTGGCCTGGCGCGCCAGTTCCTCCGTCGGCAGCAGGCACAGCGTCCAGCTATACTTGCGCAGATCTTCTCTTTGGTCGAGAATGGCTTTGAGAGGTTTTCGGGCGACCATCGTTTTCCCGATTTTGGCCGGATCGACGTCCCGAAGATGGGTCAGAGATTCCGGCGCATGGAGAAAGAGCCGGCCGTGGATGTGACGATAAAGCTCTTTGTCGCCGGGGGCCAGGAAGGTCAATTGTTTCGAATTGGCTTTGCGGTAAAAGCTTTTTTCCATGCGGAAGGTGGCGGCCATTCGCTGAATGGGGTGAACGCCCATGTCCATCAGCCTGTCGAAAAGAATTTCGGCAAGCGCAAGCGCGGGCCGGTCGTACTGAATCAAAACGATGTCATTTTTCTTCAGGACGGATTTTTTTGCCGTGGCAAGCGCCCAGAGGAGGACATCGGCGTAATGTTCAAGATTTTTTTCCGTAAGCATATTTATGATTTCCTCAAGCGATCCTTTTGCCGCATCGGCGGCATTTGCGAAAAAACCATATGCGAAAAGCGGCGGCAGTGTCAATAATTAACTGATTCCGGATAGATAAAAAATCCGCCCGGTCAAACCCCCGCTTGAATTTTGCATCCCTTCATGCTAGCTTGACGCATGCGGCGCGAGTCCGCCACGGTTTGGGCCTGAAAGGAAAAACTTGAAATATTATCCGGTGTTTTGGAATATTACAGGGAAAAAATGCGTCGTGATCGGCGGAGGAGAGGTTGCGGCCAGAAAAGTGGCGCGTCTTCTGGATTGCGGAGCGGATGTGCATGTGGTGAGCCCCCTCCTTGTCCCCGAATTGGCGGATTTAAAAAAACAGGGCCGGATCAGGCACATCGCCGGTGAATATGCGGACGAGCATCTGTCCGGGGCTGCTCTGGTGATCGGGGCGACGGATGACGAAGAAATCAATGCCTCCATATCCCGGGATGCAAAGGTCAGGTGCATTCCCGTCAATATCGTGGATGACCCGCAAAAATGCGATTTTATTTTGCCCTCTCTGGTGGAGCGGGGCGATTTGACCATCGCCTGCGGCACCGGAGGAAATTCCCCGGCGCTGGCGCGGCGTTTGCGGGAGGAGCTGGAAGCCGCCTACGGCGAAGAATACTCGGCGCTGCTGGATATTCTGGGGCAGCTGCGGGGCAGGATGGAAAAGAACGCCGGCAGGGGCCGGGCCTGGTTCGATCAGTTGATGGCCGCCGGCCTGCTCGCCAGCCTTCGGCAAAAAGACGCCGGGACGGCAAAAAAAATCGTCCGCGAAATTACGGGCGAGGAGGTAAACATTGACTAGCGTGGAAGGGATTCTCTTCGCGGCGGCTCTGTTTTGCTGCGCGCTGGCCACGGCGGGCTACCTGCTTTCCCTGCTGGTCCGAAGAGTGGCGCTTGCCAAAATATCCACATGGATTCTGGCGGCCGGTTTTATGCTCCTGACCCTGAACCTTCTTGTTGCGGCGGTTCACTGGACCGGCTGGAGCAGTTTCGGCTCGCGTCATTTTCTGTCGATTTACGCATGGGTGATTGCCGGCATCTATCTGGGCCTGCAGTTGAAAACGAAAACCCGCCTGCTGGGCGCTTTTATCGCGCCGTTCATTCTGCTGTTTTTGATTGCCGCCGCCGGCCAGGGATCTGACAGGAATCTCGTGCCGTCCCAGTGGCAGGGAGGACTCACGACGCTGCATCTGGTTCTGGCGATTGCCGGCGAAGCGCTGTTTGTTCTGGCTTCGGCGGCCGGGGCGATGTTGCTGATTCAGAATAATCTTCTGAAAAACAAAAAGCCGGGTCCGCTGGGGCGCCTGCTGCCGTCGCTCGGCGACCTCGACCAAATCAATCACTTTGGATTGCTGTGGGGGTTTCCCCTGCTGACGCTCGGCATGATCGGAGGAGCGGTTTATGCCGCTTTTGTCTGGGGCGGCTCCTGGCCCGCCGATCCCAAGGTGGTATGGTCCTTTGCCGTCTGGGTGTTTTACGGTTTTCTGCTGCATCAGCGGCTGGCCATCGGATGGAAGGGCTCCCGGATGGCGGTGCTGTCCTGTCTTGGGCTGAGCTTTTTTTTGTTGTCGGCCTTAGGGATACGGTTTTGCCTGGCAACCGTGCATAATTTTATTTGAAAGAAGCCATGATCGGACTGGTCGGATTAAATCATAAAACGGCGCCGCTGGCCGTGCGCGAAAGGCTTTTTGCCGGATGCCGGGAGCAGGAGAATCTGCTGGGCGGGCTCAAGGCGATCGACGGCGTGCTGGAGATTCTTCATTTGTCCACCTGCAACCGCGTGGAGCTGGTGGCTTCCCTTGAGGACGCGCCGCGGGCGCTGGATGAACTCGAATCTTTTCTGGCGCGCTACGGCGGGCTCACGGACGAAGAAGCCAAAACCTGTCTGTACACCTATCGGGACCGTGAAGCGATCCGGCATTTGTTTCGCGTGACGTCCAGTCTGGATTCGCTGGTGATGGGCGAGGCGCAGATTCTGGGGCAGGTGAAGGACGCCTACCGGCAGGCGCTTGCGCAAAACGCCACCGGCGTCGTGCTCAACCGCCTGCTGCACCGCGCGTTTCGGGCGGCCAAACGCGTCCGGACGGAAACGGGCATTGCCGCCAACCCCGTGTCGGTGAGCTTTGCCGCGGTGGAGCTGGCCAAGAAAATTTTTGGAACGCTCGCCGGCAGGAAGATTCTGATCATCGGCGCCGGTGAAATGGCGGAGTTGACCTGCACGCACCTGGTGGGAAACGGCGCGGAGGATATTACCGTTGTCAACCGGTCGCCTGCGCAGGCGAGGCTGCTTGCCGAAAAGTTTCACGGCGCGGCCAGGGGATTGGGTGAGCTTGACGAAGTGCTCTGCGATGTGGATATTGTCATCAGCTCCACCGGCGCTCCGACGTATGTCGTGACCGGCGAGATGGTCCGCCGCTGCCTGCGCAAGCGAAAGAACCGGCTGCTGTTTCTGGTGGACATTGCCGTGCCGCGCGACATCGATCCGGCGGCGGACGACGTTGAAAACGTCTATCTGTACAACATCGACCACCTGCAGAACATTGTCGATGAGAATATCAAAAACCGGCGTCGCGAGGCGCTGAAAGCCGAAGCGATCATCGAGGAAGAGGCGGCCAATTACGTAAGCTGGCTCAAGGAGCTGGAGGCCGTGCCCACCATCGTGTCGCTTCGGAGCAAGGCTGAGAACATCGTGCGGGCGGAAATGGAAAAAGCGTCCGTCTGGATGCAAAGCCTGGAAAACGCAGACCGGGAAAAAGTCGAAGCCCTGGTGCACGGCATTGTCAACAAGGTGCTGCACGCGCCGGTCGCGGTGATGAAAGAGGAAAGCGCCGAATTTGCCTCCCAGGATATCGTGGCGGCGGCCAGGCAACTCTTTAGATTGGATGATTAATGCAGGGAACGGTTTGAAACCTTTCCCTGCGACTTCCCTCCCTCGAGGGGAGGGATTGAGGGAGGGTGAATTTGGCCGGAGAAATTGCTGACAGCCGTCATGTTCGTTGGATATTAAACTTACCCCCTCCCCTTAATCCCCTCCCGCAAGGGGCGGGGAGAAAAAATGAATCGGGAGTTTTATGAATATTAAAATCGGAACAAGAGGCAGTAAACTGGCGCTGGTGCAGACGAATTCCGCGGTGGCTGCCCTGCAGAAAGCGGCGCCGGAGATCGAGGCTGAAATCTGCGTCATCAGGACCAGCGGCGATATTATGCAGGACGTCTCTCTGACGCAGATCGGCGGGCAGGGGGTTTTTGTAAAAGAAATTGAAGAGGCGCTTCTTGCCGGTCGGATTGACCTGGCAATCCATTCCATGAAAGACGTTCCCGGCGAGACTCCGGAGGGGCTCGTCTTTGCGGCGATTCTGCCGCGCGAGGACGTCCGCGATGTTCTGGTGACCCGCGGCAGGGTCAAATTTGAATATTTGCCAAAGGGGGCTAAGATCGGGACCGGTTCGCAGCGGCGCGGCGCGCAGTTGAAATCGTTTATGCCGGATCTGGAAATTGTTCCGCTGCGGGGCAACATCGACACGCGCCTGAAAAAGATCGAAACGGAAAATCTCACCGGCATTGTTCTTGCCGCGGCGGGCGTCAAGCGTCTGGGCTATTCAGAAGCGGTGACGCAGTTTCTGCCGACGGAAATCATGCTGCCGGCCGTGGGACAGGGCGCTCTGGGTCTCCAGGTGAGAAAAAGTGATGCTGAGCTGGCGGGGCTTTGCGCGAGGCTCAACCATGCCGTGACCGAAGCGGAAGTGACGGCGGAGCGCGCCTATCTGCGGGCGCTGGGCGGCGGCTGCCGCCTGCCGATTGCCGCTTACGGCCTCATGGAAGGCAAACGGCTGACGCTGGAAGGCCTGCTGGCCGCGCCCAACGGCGGGGAAGTGCTGCGCGACAAGGTCTGGGGCGAGCCGGGCGAAGCCGAAGCGATGGGACGAAAGCTTGCGGAGATGATTCTGGAAAAAGGCGGCCGCCGCCTGCTGGAGTTGATGGGGTAAAATGAAAAAGGGTAAAGTTTATATTATCGGTGCGGGGCCGGGGGACCCGGGCCTCATCACGCTCAGGGCGGTGGAGGCCCTGAAGCTTGCCGATGCGGTGGTTTACGACAATCTGGTCAATGAAGAGCTTCTGGCCTACGCGCCGGTCGGCGCACGCAGAATATACGCGGGCAAGCAGGGCGGGGACCACACACTGACGCAGGACAAAATCAACGACCTTCTGGTCCGGGAAGCTCTGGACGGCCGCACAGTGGCGCGCCTCAAGGGCGGCGATCCTTTTATCTTTGGGCGCGGCGGCGAGGAAGCGGAAGAGCTGGCCGCTTCCGGCATTCCCTTTGAAGTGATTCCCGGCGTGACCTCCGCCATCGCGGTGCCGGCCTATGCGGGCATTCCGCTCACGCACCGGGGGCTTACCTCCACGGTGGCGTTTATTACCGGCCACGAAGATCCGACCAAGGAAAAAAGCGACATCGACTGGCAGGCGCTTGCGGGCATCGGGACGCTGGTGTTTCTGATGGGCGTGAAAAATCTTGGTCAGATCACCGACGCATTGATCTTGCGCGGAAAGTCTCCGGAGACACCGGCTGCGTTGATTCGCCGGGGCACGCTGCCCGAACAGCAAACCCTTACGGGCACGCTGGCGAACATTGAGGAACTGGCCCGCGCCAACCAATTCAAGCCGCCCGCCATTCTGGTGGTGGGGAAGGTGGTCGAATTGCGCGATACGCTGGGGTGGTTCGATTCGAAGCCCCTCTTCGGCCTGGGCGTCGTTGTCACGCGGCCCGAACGGCAGGCCGACGATCTGGCAAAGCTTTTGGCGGCTGAAGGCGCACGGCCGATCGCGTTTCCAACCATCGCCATCGAGCCGCCTTCCGACTGGAGTGAACTCGACGCGGCCCTGGAGGAACTGGAGTCGTACCAGTGGATCATTTTCACCAGCGCCAACGGCGTGCATTTCTTTTTCGAGCGCCTGCGGCAAAAGGGCAAAGACATGCGCGACCTCAAGGGTGTCAAAGTCTGCTGCATCGGCCCGGCTACGGCAAGACAGTTGGAGGCCCGCGGCATCGGTGTGGATCTGGTGCCGGAGGAGTTCATCGCCGAAGGTATTTTAAAATCCTTTGCCGCCCTGAACATTCAAGGCCAAAAAATTCTGATTCCCCGCGCGGCCAAAGCCCGTGATCTTCTGCCCGAAGGCCTCAAAAAGATGGGGGCCGAAGTTGTCGTGGCCACAACCTACCGGACGGTGAATTCCGGCCGGAAGAAAGAGGAACTGGCTGTGCGGCTTGCGGCGGGAGACGTGGACGTCATCACGTTTACCAGCTCCTCCACCGTGACGAATTTTGTGGACATCATGGGAAAGGATTTTGCGCTGCCGCCCTCCGTCCGTGTGGCCTGCATCGGTCCCGTAACGGCCGGGACCGCCGCGAAAGCGGGATTCAAAATCGATATCCTCCAGAACGAATACACGATGGAGGGTCTGGTTCGGGCGCTCGTCGATCACTTTAAGCATCCGGAAGGAAAGGACAGTCCATGATCGGCATTTCCAAACTGTACTGCGGAGCGGTGGAGCCATCCGACGTGCTGCGCTACAACCGGCACTCGGGATCGCTGCCGTCGCATCTGCTGCAATTTTCGGCGGACAAAAAACCTGTGGTGGTCTGGAACATGACGCGCCGCTGCAACCTCAAATGCATTCACTGCTATTCCAACTCGGCCGACATCGACTATCCCGATGAGCTGACGACCCAAGAAGCCAAAAAAATGATCGATGACCTGGCGGCTTTCGGATCACCGGTCCTGCTGTTTTCCGGCGGCGAACCGCTGATGCGTAAGGATTTGCTTGAACTGGCAAAGTACGCGACGGACAAGGGCATGCGCGCGGTCATCTCTACCAACGGCACGCTCATTACCAAAGACATCGCCGCCGAACTCAAAAAAATCGGCCTGTCGTATGTCGGCGTCAGCCTCGACGGTTTGCAGCCGACGCATGACCGTTTCCGCGGCAGAAAAGGCGCGTTTGAAAAAGCCATCGAAGGCATTCGCAACTGCCGGGAAGCAGGCATCAAGGTGGGCCTGCGCTTCACCGTCAACCGCCACAACGTGGCCGATGTGCCGGCCATGTTCGACCTGATGCGGAAAGAAAAGATCGAACGGATGTGCTTTTACCATCTGGTGTATTCGGGCCGCGCCTCGAAGCTGCGAGAAGAGGACCTGGCGCACGAGGAGTCCCGGCGGCTGCTGGATCTCATCGCCGACCGGACGAAGGCCATGTTTGACGACGGGCTGGCGCCCGAAATCCTCACGGTGGACAATCACGCCGACGGGCCTTACCTGTATCTTAAGATGAAGGAAAAGGACCCGGCGCGCGCGGCGGAAATTCTGGAGCTTCTGGAAATGAACGAGGGCAATTCCACCGGCGTCGGCATCGGATGCGTGAGCTGGGACGGCGAAGTGTATCCCGATCAGTTCTGGCGCAACCGGCCGCTGGGCAATGTTCGGAAGCGGCCCTTCAGCGAAATCTGGACGGACGAAAAAAATGAATTTCTGATGAAGCTGAAGGAGAAAAAGAAACACGTCACCGGCCGCTGCGCGACGTGCGTGTGGCTTTCCGTGTGCGGCGGGAACTTTCGGGCGCGGGCTGAGTCGGCGGGCGACGTCTGGGGGCCGGATCCGGCCTGCTATCTCACCGACGAAGAAATATCATCAAAAAAGGAGTAGGGTATGCAATTTCCTGAATACCGGGGACGCCGGTTGAGAAAAAACGACACCTTTCGCCGGCTGGTGCGCGAAACGCGTCTGAGCGTGGACGAGCTGGTTTATCCGCTTTTCGCCGTGACGGGCAGGGATGTGAAAAAACCCATTGCGTCGATGCCGGGACAGTTTCAGATGTCGGTGGACCATATCGCGAAGGAAGCGCGCGAGGCTTATGCGATGGGCATTCCCGCGCTTCTGCTTTTCGGCATTCCGGCGAAAAAGGATGAGCAGGGAACAGGGGCGTTTGCCAAAGACGGCATCGTCCAGCAGGCCGTGAAGCGCGTCAAGAACGAAGTGCCGGACATGCTGGTGATTACGGACGTCTGCCTGTGCGAATATACGAGCCACGGCCACTGCGGCATTATTGAAAAGGGGCAGGTGCAAAACGACGCCACGCTGGAAGTACTGGCGGAAACGGCGCTCTCGCAGGTGAAAGCCGGCGCCGACATGGTGGCGCCGTCGGCCATGATGGACGGGCAGATTGCGGCCATTCGCGAGATCCTCGATGAAAACGCGCTGGAAAACATTCCGATCATGGCCTATTCCGCCAAGTACGCCTCCTCGTTTTACGGCCCGTTTCGCGAGGCGGCCGAAAGCGCGCCGCAGTTCGGCGACCGCAAAGCCTATCAGATGGATCCGGCCAATTCCGACGAGGCCATTCGGGAAATCTCGCTCGACGTCAATGAAGGCGCGGACATTATCATGGTGAAGCCCGCGCTGCCGTACCTGGACATCATCTGCCGGGCCAAACAGGAATTCGATTTGCCGCTTGCCGCCTACAACGTAAGCGGCGAATATTCGATAATCAAAGCCGCGGCAAAGCTGGGATGGCTCGACGAGGGAAAAGCCATGATGGAGAGCGTCACGGCCATCAAACGCGCCGGCGCTGATATTATTATCACCTACTGGGCGAAGGATCTGGCAAAGGCGCT
>JAQUVQ010000004.1:0-82054 GCA_028693285.1 Smithellaceae bacterium | reverse complement strand
GTCCCACGAGGGGAAGGGGAATTCCGTGCGCATGATTGCGTGGGAAGTGACCCGCAGTTGCAATCTCAACTGCGTGCACTGCCGCGCCGCGTCACATCTGGGACCTTATCCCGGGGAACTCTCCACCGACGAATGTCTGCGTCTCGTTGACGATATCGCGGGGGTGTCGCAGCCAGTCATCATCCTGACCGGCGGCGAGCCGCTTTTGCGTCCGGACATTTTTGATATTGCCGCCTATGGAACCCGCAAGGGTTTGCGCATGGTCATGGCGACGAACGGCACGCTGGTGGACCAGGCCGTTGCGCGCAAGATGATGGAAAGCGGCATTCAGCGGGTGAGCGTCAGCATCGACGGCCAGGACGCAGAAAGCCATGATGCTTTCCGCAATGAAGCCGGAGCGTTTGCAGGCGCGATGCGCGGCATCGAAGCCATGAAATCGGCCGGGATGGAATTCCAAATCAATACGACCATTACAACAGCCAATCTTCGTCAAATCAAAGCCATTCACGATCTGGTGCTTCGCGTCGGCGCGGCGGCGCACCACATCTTCCTGCTGGTGCCCACCGGACGGGGAAAAGATCTGGCGCAGCAGGCCATCACCGCTGCCGATTATGAAGAGACGCTCCACTGGTTTTACCGGGAAAGCCTGACGTGCGAAATCCAGCTCAAGGCCACCTGCGCGCCGCATTACTTCCGCATCATGCACCAGAACAAGCCCAAAGGCCAAAAGCCTGTTCAAAAGGCGGGCGGTCATTTCCACGAATCAACACGCGGTTGTCTCGGCGGCATTTCGTTTTGCTTCATCTCCCATGTCGGGCAGGTGCAGCCCTGCGGCTATCTCGAGCTTGACTGCGGCAATATCCGGAAGCAAGGCTTCGGCGAAATCTGGGAAACTTCCGAAGTGTTCCGCAATCTTCGGGATTACGGCCGTTACAAGGGCAAGTGCGGGCGCTGCGAGTTCATCAAAGTCTGCGGCGGCTGCCGGGCCCGGGCCTATGAGGCCACCGGCGATTATCTGGCGGAGGAGCCGCTGTGTCTCTATGAACCGGGAGCGCTGAAGACAGGCTTTTGAAAAACGCTCAACTACGGCGTTGCGCTGCGTCTTTCGTCATTGCGACGTATACAAAAATACGTCTCATTCCTCAGGACTTGCGCGCCTTGTATCTGGACATTTTGAAAAGCCCGAAAGAGGAAGAAAATAAAAATGGACGCCATCGATAAAAAACTGCTCAACCTTCTGCAAAAGGAATTTCCGCTGGAAGAGGAACCGTTCCGGCTCATCGGCGAGCGCTGTGGAATCAGCGAAGATGAAGTGCTGGCCCGCGTCCGAAGAATGAAGGAAAAAGGCGTGATCCGGAGGATCGGCGCCGTGTTCGACGGGAAGAAACTCGGGCGGGCGAGCACTCTGTGCGCGGCGCGGGTGCCCGAGGACAAACTTCAATCATTTGTTCACATCGTCAGCGCCGAGAAAGGCGTGACGCATAATTACCGGCGCAGGCACGAATACAATGTCTGGTTCACTGTGACCGCCGCGAACACCGAAGAGCTCCAAGCCCTTCTGTCGGATGTGAAGAAGAAGACCGGTGTCACGGATATGCTGGACATGCGGGCGGTCAGAACCTTTAAGATTGACGCTTCCTTTGACCTGTAGAGACGATGAGCGATGGCTGAAAAAAACCAAACCCCCCTCCTGGCAATTGTAGACGGCAGCAATTATCTATACCGCGCCTATTACGGGATTCCTGCGCTCACCAACTCCAAAGGCTTTCCCACCAACGCCATTTATGGCTTCACCACCATGCTGATGAAGCTGCTCAGGGATCTTAGTCCGGACTATATTGTCGTGACCTTTGATCTCAAAGGGCCGACCACGCGCCATGGAGAATTTGAAGATTACAAAGCCACGCGAAAGCCCATGCCGGATGATCTGATTCCGCAGGTACCGTTCATCAAAGACGTCATTCGCGGTTTTTCAATCTGTGTTCTGGAAAAGCAGGGAACGGAAGCGGATGACCTTATCGGCACACTTGCGGTAGCGGCCCGTCAAAAAGGGTGGCGCACGGTCATGATTTCCGGCGACAAGGATTTGATGCAGCTTATCGATGACCGGGTGACCATGGTCGATACGATGAAAGATAAAACCTACGATGCGGCGGCCGTGGAGGAAAAATTCGGCGTGGGGCCGGAAAAGGTGGTGGAGATTCTGGGACTGACGGGCGACACATCCGACAACATTCCCGGTGTGCCGGGTATCGGACCGAAAACGGCCCGGCGGCTGATCGAGGAGTACGGTTCGGTGGACGCCGTCATTGAAAACGCACAGAAGCTGCACAACGTGAAGCTGCGCGAGAGTTTCCGCAATTATGCGGATCAGGCTCGTCTCAGCCGGCAGCTCGCGCTCATTCGCACGGACATTGAGATGGATTTTCATCTGGAAGACGCGGCGCGCAGGAAGCCGGACCTGGAGACGCTGGCCAGGCTCTTTGGCGAATTTGAATTTTCTTCGCTTTTGCAGCAAATTAAAATAAAAGCTGAAAAGCCGGTTAAAGCCTGCAAGGTCGTGGCGGACGGCAAGTCGCTTTCGGAACTGATAGCCGGGTTGCACAACAACTCCAAAATCGCCTGCGATATGATTCGGGAGAAAAACCCTCCGCAGGAATTAATCGGCATGGCTTTCCGGGCGGGTGGCGACTCGTTTTATCTGCCGCTGGGACACACCCCTGCCAAAGAGCAGTTGGATCCCAAGGAAACCTTTTCAATGCTTGCGTCTTTTTTTGCCAATGCTGAAATTGTCAAATACGCCTACGATTTGAAAACAACACTTGTTTCCATGCCGGATCTGACGATTCGGGCCGGCTTTGATTTACAACTGGCCGCTTATCTGCTCAATCCGGCCAGGCATTCCTATGCGCTTGATGAAATGGCGTGGGAATATCTTCACGAACGCATCAGCACTCCGGATGACATCGCCGGCGGCAAGGGGAAAACCTATGCTCTGTCGCTGGCGCCCGTGGATAAAATGGCCGCCTATGCGGGCGAGCGCGCGGAAGCGATCATGGCGTTGGCCGAGGTCCTGGAAAGCCGACTCGAAGAAGCAGGCGCCGCATCGCTTTATCGCGATGTGGAAATGCCCCTGCTGTTTACGCTGGCGGGAATGGAGAAAAAAGGCGTTCTGGTGGACACCGTCCTGCTGCAGCAGATGTCTGATGAGTTGGGGCAGTTGCTGTCCATCTCCGAAGACAAGATTCACCGCCTGGCCGGGGAAAAATTCAACATCAACTCCCCAAAGCAATTGCAGACCATTCTTTTTGATAAACTCAAACTCCCGAAGGGCAAAAAAATTAAGGAAGGCTATTCAACGGATGTCGATGTGCTGACGGATCTGGCCCGCAGCCACGAACTGCCCGCCGAGATTCTGGCTTATCGTTCTTTGTCCAAACTGAAGTCCACTTACATGGATGCGCTGCCCGTTTTGGTTAATCCCCGGACCGGCAGAATCCACACCTCCTATAACCAGACGGTGGCGGCGACCGGCCGGCTTTCGAGCAGCAACCCCAACCTGCAGAATATTCCGATCCGGACAATGGAAGGCAAAAGGATCCGTCAGGCCTTTATCGCGGCGCCGGATTGTGTTTTGATCTCCGCCGATTATTCACAAATCGAGCTGCGGGTGCTTGCGCATTTGTCCGAAGACGCAACGCTGCTCGAAGCCTTTGCCGCAGATGAAGATATTCACACGCGAACAGCGTCCGACATCTTCGGCGTTTTTCCCGAAATGGTCAATCCGGATATGCGTCGTCAGGCCAAAGTCATCAACTTCGGCGTTCTTTACGGCATGAGCGCGTTCGGTCTGGCCAGAGAGCTGGGCATTTCCCAGAAGACCGCCCAGGCCTACATTGACGGCTATTTTGCCCGCTATAAAAAAGTCCGCGACTATCTGGACGGCATTCTGGAGGGCGCAAGGCGCGACGGCTTTGTCTGTACGATCCTGAATCGCCGCCGCTACCTGCCCGAGCTGCAAAGCCGGATTCCATCCGTTCGCCAGTTTGCCGAACGGATGGCGATCAATGCGCCCATCCAGGGCTCCGCCGCCGATTTGATTAAAGTGGCGATGGTCAACATTGATCGTCTCCTGACGGAAAAAAATCTGTCGGCCCGTTTGATTATGCAAGTCCATGACGAGCTGGTGGTTGAGGCTCCGGTCGAAGAAAAGGAAGACGTTACGGTGCTTGTTAAAAAAGAAATGGAAGGCGTGATGAAACTCAAGGTGCCGTTAAAAGTGGAGATTGCGGCGGGGTCTAACTGGGACGAAGCGCATTAAAAACAGAATCCGGATTTGTGATCTTTAAGAGGCAGGACTATCGATGAAACATGCTGTAAAAATAATGGCTCTTTTTTTGTGTTTTTTTGTCCCGTTGATGGGCCAGGTTGCTTTTGCCGAAACCAGAACCTTCATCAAGGAATACACCTATCAGGCCGGCGATGAGGACAGCAAAAATTCCAGCCGGGTGATCGCCCTTCGCGAAGTGAAGCGGCTGCTGCTGGAGGAATTGGGGACTTACCTGGAAAGTGAAACGGAAGTAAAGAATTTTCAGCTTACAAAAGACCAGATCACAACGTTGACTGCCGGCATCGTCCAGACGGAAATTATCGCGGAAAAATGGGATGGCCACGTTTACTGGCTCAAATCGAAAATCGTGGCCGATTCGGATAAAGTGGTCCAGTCCATCGACGCCATGCGCAAAGACCGAGATAAGACAAAAGAGCTGGAATCGATGAAACAGAAATCCGACGAGTTGCTCCGTGAGGTTGAGCGGCTGCGCAAGGCTATGGCTTCGGCGAAAAACGGGGGTCGGGAGTCGCAGAAGGCGGCCTATGACCAGTCGATCAGGGAACTGTCCGCGGCGGATTGGATTGAAAAAGGTCATGCCGTTTCAGGTCCCGAGGACAATTTTAAGGGGGCCTTCGATGCTTACAGCCGTGCCATCGAACTCGACCCGAAGAACATCGAAGCTTATTATTTCCGGGCGCGGATCAGTGAAAATAATCAGGCCATGTCCGATTACTACAAAATATTGAGCATCGAACCGAAGGATTCCGAGGCGCATCTCATCCGGGCCTGGACATACAAGGAGCTTGATCAGCTTGATCCCGCGCTTCAGGAGTTCGGGAAAGCGATCGCAAAGGCGCGAGGAAACAAAGAAAAGGCAGTCGCTTATTTCGACCGTGGGAGATATTACACGCTGTTTCGCTCCAGACCTTACGTAGCACCGTCCAAACAGGATATCCCCGGCGCGCTTGAGCTCTCGGTCCGGGATTTCAGCAGCGCCATCGCACTCGATCCGGCGGACTCATCTTATTTTCATAATCGCGCAAATTCTTATCTGGGCCTCAATCAGTATGATCTTGCGATTGAGGATTTTAACGCAGCGATCAGGCTCGACCCGAAAAGCGCAGGACTATTTTCCGGCCGGGGACAGACCTACCAACTGCTTCAGAAACCGGAACTGGCGGTTGCTGATTTGAGCCGTGCGATCGAACTGGAAGGACCGGACCATCTTTTTGCCGCTCACGATTATATGCTGAGAGCGATGAGCTATGAGAAGCTTGGAAAGTTTGATCTGGCAATTCAGGATTGGACTAACTTGCTTAAACGAAAACCAGACGATCCGTTTTACCTCAGAGAAAGAGCCGACCTTTACAGCAAAATCGGCAAGTACGATCAGGCGATAAAAGACTACGGCAGATCCATCGCGCTTAATCCCCGGGAGGCCGCGGCGGCCTATTATGGCCGCGCTCTGGCCTATGCGTTGAAGGGGGATTCACGCAAGAGCATTCAGGACTTGAGAAATGCGATTCAACTCGACCCCGGTTATAAGGCGAATGTTCGCAACGAGGCGGGATTCAATTCCCTTCAACATCATCCTGATTTTATCAAGCTGATTGGAAAATGAGCCGCAGGGGTTTTGTTTTAAGTGAATGAATATCAGCCGGTGAAGAGCAACAGGAATGTTAAAGAAAAGTCCGATCAACGACCGGGCTTATTGATTTAAGGAGGTTTTATGACGAAACGATTATCAGGGATTCTTGTAATGATTGTCGTGATGACCTTTCATTCCGCAGTTTCCAGCGCGCTGGATAAAGCACAAAAATTCAAAGAATATGCGTCTTTTGGAAATTACTTCCAATGCAGCATTCCCGAAGACTGGAGCGTTTATCCCCCTGGCTTTGGCTTATCCGAGGAAGAAAAAAAAGTATATGGCGTTATCCTGATAGGTCCGCGAAACACAAGTCCGGTTGCTCCCTTAATGTCCATTCACTATTATGCTCCGGGGAATCTTTTGCACAGCACAATGGATATATTTATCCGGAGGCACTCCAGATCCAATTTGGGCATTGAAATAGAGGGAAAATCCTACGGTAAAATTCAGGAAATGGAGGTTGCGGGAAGACAGGCGAAGACATTTGAGAGAATAGACATCCGGTTCATCGGAGAGCGGGTTATCAACCCGACGAAGGTGCCGATTTATGAAAAATTTGTCACCATTCCCGCCGGAAGCGGCGAGGGATTTTATGTTCTGAAGTTGTCTGTCCCCGCAGAGATGAAAGATGCATACAAAGGACTCTTCGAGGTTACGGTAAAATCCTTCCTGCCGAAAAATGAATAAGAGACCCGACAATTGCAAATCAACAAAGACTCCCGAACTGAATGTTGAAATACCAAACGCGTGGCGGATGGCGTGTCATAATAATTTAAGCCGCAATAATCATTGATCTTATTCCAAAATGTGTTATACGGATACCATGTTTTTGCGCTGTTTTGAACAATGGAAGCGGATGCGGAATTGGTAAGGCCCTTAAAAAGCTTGAATGTCTTTTCTTTTAGATCGTGGATCAGGGGTAAAATCGAATGAAGAAATCGTCAGCGAGCTTGCCGGTTCATCCCAAAAAGAAAAAACTGAATTTAGCCCTGCAGGGCGGCGGCTCCCACGGCGCCTTTACCTGGGGGGTCCTGGACCGGCTGCTGGACGAAAAGCGCCTGGAGATTGAAGGCATTGTCGGCACGAGCGCCGGCGCCGTAAACGCGACCATTCTCGCCTATGGCCTGGCGGCGGGAGGCCCCGCCAAAGCGAAGGAGCTGCTCAACCGTTTCTGGATGACGAACTCAAAGAACAGCCGGTGTTCGCCGTTCCAGCCGACCGTATTCGACAAACTCATGGGCAGCAAAGGGTCGATTGAATTTTCTCCGTACTGGCAGATGTTCGACATTCTTTCGCGCATGTTTTCCCCCTACCAGTGGAACCCCAACAACAAAAACGCCCTCAAGGAGATGCTCGAAGAGCTGATCGACTTTTCCGTGCTGCAGAAGTCGCGCAGCATTCGGCTTTTCATCTGCGCCACCAATGTTTTGACCGGCCGCCTGAAGGTTTTTGAAAATCGCGAAATCACGCCGGACATGATCATGGCCTCCGCCTGCCTGCCCTACCTGACGCAGGCGCCGGAGATCGACGGCCAGTATTACTGGGACGGCGGCTACATGGGGAATCCGCCGATTTTTCCCGTGATTTACGACACGGACTGCCGCGACGTCCTGATCGTCCAGATCAACCCGATCAACATTCCCGAGGTTCCCCGCAGCACCAACGAAATCTTCGACCGGATCAACACGCTCAGCTTCAATTCCAGCCTGATGCGGGAAATGCGGGCTATTTATTTTATTACGTCTTTGATTGAAAAGGGCGAGCTGGATTCGGCCAAACACAAACATACCTTCATCCATACCATCGACGCCGAGGAAGAAATGGCAAAACTCTCCGCGTCGAGCAAAATGAATCTGGATGTGGAATTTCTGCAATACCTGTTTGATACCGGCCGGGAAAAGGCCGATGAATTCCTCAAAAATCATTTCGACAAAATCGGCCGCCGGTCGTCCACCGATCTGGTGGCCAAATTCTTCTGATCCGCGTGGGAAGGTCTTCGAGGCCGCAAGCGGAGAATCTTCGGCCCGCGGGGAAGGGGAGCTTTTTCTGCATCCGCCTCATTCCGGCCGAATGCGAAGGCTGACGCGCGGGCTTCGGGCTTGAAAAATCACTGCTGCGGCGCGGCGGATTTTTTCCCCAGATCAAACGCCTCCCGCAGGGCGGCCCCGTTGCCCTTGATTTCGCCCTTGTCGGATGCGGAGGCCATCACGGCGCCCAGCCAGTGCATTTTGGTCATTTCCGCGGTCATTCGGAAGCTGTGGACAATGGGGTCGGCCGTGTGCGGGTCCGGGTCCCCGCAAACAGTGAGAAGCCCGATCCGCTTGCCCCGCATTTTGGGGTAGCAGGCTTTCTGCCATCTCCACTCGGCGTCAAAAAAAACGCACCACCGGTCCAGGTAGGCCTTCATCTGCGAGCTCATCGACCAGAAATAAACGGGAACGGCGTGAAGGACCGCGTCAGCCTCCAGAATCAGCTCCTGAATGCCGGACATGTCGTCTGCAAGGACGCAGATTCCGGTTTTGTTGCATTTCTTGCAGTCTCGGCATCCGGCAATGTGTTTTCGGTCCAGGACGATTTTTTGCACGCGCGCTCCGGCTTCCCGGGCGCCCTCCAGAGCGCGGCTCAGGAGAACATCACTGTTTCCCCCGACGCGCGCACTTCCCATAATGCCAAGTACTTTCATGTTTTCCTCCCGGTTTGTCGGAATGGGACCCCTGAATCCTTGCTCGCTTTGTACCTTTTCTCCGGGATTTTGTAAACGATAAAATAGTTGAAGAACTCTGCGGTCAAATATGTTAGAAAACCGGACACTGAAAAGCTAAGCGGTGCTGCCGATGGCCATACCCTATCATGCCCTGACCTATCCTGATGACCGGCGAACCAGCCGGGAAGCGATGGGATGCCCCGCGTTTGCCGTCATTGCCCACCGCGGGGCGTCGGCCTGCTGTCCGGAAAACACGTTATCCGCTTTCCGGGCGGCAATAGAGATGAAGGCCGACATGGTGGAACTGGATGTGCAGCTCACCGCGGACAGGGAAGTGGTGGTCTTTCACGATGCAAAATTATCGCGCTTAACGGACGGCCGGGGAATGGTCGCCGACTACCCGTTTGCCCGCCTGCGCCAACTCGATGCCGGCGTCTGGTTTCACAAAAAATACGCGGGAGAGCGCATTCCTGCGCTGGTGGAAGTCCTGGCGCTCTGCAAGGGCCGGATGGCCGTCAACATCGAGGTGAAGACGGAGGCGGTCACGGATGCTGTTTCCGGAGGTATTGAGGAGCGATGCCTGAAAATGGTCGATCAGATCGGCATGAAGGAGCATGTGGTGTATTCCAGCTTTGATCCCCGCGCCATTTTGCATTTCAAGCAGATCGACAGGGAGGCGCCTGTTGCCGTGCTGTACGAAAAAAAGCAACATGGCTCCCGGCTGCCCTCGGAGATTGTTCTATCCCTTGGCGTTGACGCCTTCAACTGTTCGCGGCGCGAACTAAACGGAACATGGCTGGCGGATCTGAAACGCCATGGCATTCCGGTGCATATCTATACGGTTAACGACGAAAAGAACATGCGGCGGCTGCTGGAGATGGGGGTGGACGGCATTTTCACAAACCGGCCGGATGTTCTGCGAAACGTCTGCGAGGAATATAAGGGGCGGACAAGGGATGAGGGGTGAGGGGTGAGGAATCCGTATTGATGGATGAGAATGCCGCTGTAAAAGAAAAGATGGCTTCCGCTCCACGTGCGCCCGGCATCTATATCATGCTGGATGCGCGACGGAAAGTCATCTATGTGGGCAAGGCCAACGATCTGAAAAGCCGCGTCGGTTCTTATTTGACAGGCAGGGACACTAGGCCGATGGCGCCGTTTTTGATGGCGCGCGTTCAGTCGATCGAATTCATCACAACGGACACGGAAAAAGAAGCGCTGATTCTGGAAAACAACCTCATTAAGAAGCATCGCCCGCGCTACAATGTCATCCTGCGGGATGACAAAACCTATTGCCATCTGTCGCTGAATCCTTCGGAGGCTTTTCCGCGCCTTCGGCTGGTGCGCAAAAGGCAAAATGACGCGGCGCTTTACTTCGGTCCGTACCCGTCGGGGCTGGCCGCCAGGGAGACGCTCCGTTTCATCCAGCGCATCTTTCCTCTGCGCACGTGCCGGGACCGGGATTTCCAACTCCGGGCCAGACCCTGCCTGGAATTTCAAATCGGCCGTTGCCTGGCTCCCTGCAAAAACCGGATTGACGAAGCGGCATACCGGACGCTGGTGGAAAACGCCGTATCTTTTCTGCGGGGTCGCCGCCGCGAATTGATTTCCGATTTGAAAAAGCAGATGAGTGAAGCGGCGCAGAGCTTGCGCTACGAGGACGCCGCGAGGCTGCGCGACCGCATTGGCGCGCTGGAGCACGCGCTGGAGCGGCAGCATGTGGACGCGGGGGGCGCCGCGGACCAGGATGTGCTGGGTGTTCATTCCGATTCCGGAACGCACCGGGTCTGCATTCTGTTTGTGCGCGAAGGAAAGCTGCTGGGCAGCAAATCCTTTACGCCGGTAAAAACAAAGGCGGACCGGGAAGAAATTCTCTCATCGGCGCTGCGGCAGTATTATGACGAAGCCGGTCTGCCGGAAGAGATTCTTCTTCCCTTCAGCCTGTCCGATGAGGCTGTTTTGCTCGAATGGCTGGCCGAAAAACGGCAAAGAAGCGTGCGCATCACCGTGCCCCAGCGGGGCGCGAAAAAGGCGCTGGTTGACATGGCGTGCGCCAATGCCCGCGAGCTGCAGGCGTCCGACCGGAAAAAGGACGAACAGAAAACAGCCGTTTTGCAATTCCTGCGGGAAAGGCTTTCGCTTGCCGGTCTGCCGCGCCGGATCGAATGTTTCGACATCTCCAACCTGGGCGGGAAAAACGCCGTGGGGTCGATGGTGGTGTTTCAGGACGGGGAGCCGGATAAATCAGCCTACCGGCGCTTTCGCGTTCGCGGTCCGGATGAGCCGGACGATTACGGGATGATGCGGGAGGTGTTGACGCGCCGTTTCCAGGGTCGGGACCCGGTGCCTGACCTGCTGGTGGTTGACGGCGGCAAAGGACAGCTCAATGTCGCTCTTGCCGTTTTGAGCGACTTGAAGATCAAACTGGACGTCATCGGCCTGGCCAAGGAGGAAAGGTCCTTTCTGGCGGCCAAAAGAAGGCTTCAGGGAAAGCCGGCAAAATCGGAGGATCGCGTCTATTTGCCCCGGCGCAAGGACGCAATTTATCTTTCGTCGTCACCCGCCGCTCTGTCCCTTTTGCAGCGGCTGCGGGACGAGGCGCACCGCTTTGCCGTGAGCTATCACCGGAAATTAAAACAAAAAAATGACTTCCGCTCCGCGCTGGACGACATTCCCCGCCTTGGCAGCCGTCGGAAGAGTATTTTGCTGCGGCATTTCGGGTCGCTGGAGCGGATTCGAAGCTGTTCACCCGAGGAGTTGCAGGCGTTGCCGGGCATCGGCAGGGCCCTGGCCGAAACTATTCACAAAGTATTGTCTTCGGGTGGAGCAGCTTAAAGCCTGTCCAGGAGAGTTCGGTGCGATATGAGCTTGATTACGATTTTTCTTCTCGCGGTTGGCCTTGGACTTGACGCGTTTTCCGTGGCCATCGCCATCGGCGCGGCCAATGCAAAAAAATCCTGGGCGCCGGTGCTGCGGCTTTCCCTGGCTTTCGGCCTTTTTCAGTTCTTCATGCCGCTTGCCGGATGGCTGGCCGGTTCAACCGTGGTCGATAGGATTCAGGCTTTTGATCACTGGATTGCTTTTGCGCTTTTGGTTTTGGTCGGCGGGAAAATGATCCGGGAGGGTTTTGAAAAGGAAAAGGATGAGGAAAAGGCCGACCAGACGCTCGGCTGGCCGCTCTTTCTGCTTTCGATAGCGACCAGCATTGACGCGCTGGCGGTCGGCTTCAGTTTTTCTCTTTTAAAGACCCCGATCCTGTTTCCGGCGGCGATCATCGGGATGGTTTGTTTTGTGATGACGGCGGTGGGCATGGTTTTCGGCAAGGGATTGGCGCGGATTTTCGGCAGGAAAGTAGAGATTCTGGGCGGTCTGGTTTTGATTGCCATTGGTGTGAAGATATTGATCGAACATATGGGATGAAGACCGGAGACTGAAGACTGAAGGAAAAGACGTGGAAAAAGGACCGAACGTTTTTGTTTCACAGCAAAGGCGCGAGAAAAAATAAAAATGCTGAAGGTCAACAAAATTGACCTTCGGTCTTCAGCCTTCAGCCTGAAAATCTATACGAGGTGTCTGATGTTTTACCAAATCATCAAGGCCGGGAATGACGAAATCGGATTGGTGTGGGAAGATGCCGGGGGAAAAACACAAGTTGAGTGTATTTATCTTCCGGGCAGGGAAAAGATTATCCAAAAAATCTTTCGGGATTTTCCCGCTGTCGAGAAAAAGCCGCGCAAAATATCCGGCGGCCTGGATCGTCTGATTGTTGATTTGTGCCTTGGAAAAGAACGGCGCGTGGATTTATCCTTTCTGAATTTATCCGGGTTGACGGAATTTTCGGGGCGGGTGTTAAGGCAAACTCATCGCATCCCTCGCGGGAAAGTGTGCACGTATTCCGGTCTGGCGGCCAGGGTCGGATTTCCGCGCGCGGCCCGGGCGGCGGGTTCCGTGATGGCGAACAATCCTTTTCCGCTTGTGATTCCCTGCCATCGCGTGATTCGGGCCGACGGGACGCCGGGGCGTTTTGGCGGCGGCGCCGACATGAAAAGGCGCCTGCTGGAACGGGAAGGAATTTTTTTTGATGCGAAAGGAAGAGTGCCTTCGGAATACCGTGTAACGGCAAAGCGGCGGCGGCGGGATGACGCAGGTGATCATTCTTAAACAATGGACATTAGAGGGAACGGATATGAAACCGGAAACCATTGATCCTTCCGGCCATAAGAGCAAAAACCGGATTTGGCTTTTCAGCCTGTGCGTCATCGCTTTTCTGATTGCGGCGTCCGACCTTCAGGCCGGGCCGGCCGTTCCAGACGGGCGTCCCCGGATCGGCCTGGTGCTGAGCGGAGGCGGTGCGCGCGGGCTGGCGCACGTGGGCGTGATCGAGGTCCTGGAAGAAATGAAAATTCCGATTGACTGCATCGCGGGAACCAGCATGGGCGCGATTGTCGGCGGAATTTACGCGTCGGGCATGTCGCCCGACGAGCTGAAAAAATTCATCACCAGCATGCAGTGGAATGAAGCCTTCAAGGATAAGCCGGACCCGAGCGAAATGACCTTCCGCCGGAAGAGAGATGCGGCCGACTTTCTGATCGACCTCGACCTGGGCTTCAAAGACGGTGAATTTGCCATGCCCAGAGGGCTGCTTCAGGGGCAGAATCTGAACCTGATTCTGAAATCCCTGCTGATTCACACCGAAGGCATTGACGATTTCAACCGGCTGAATATTCCGTTTCGGGCCGTGGCCACGGATATCGAAACCGGCGACGCCGTCATTCTGGAAAAAGGGGAACTGGTGAAGGCGATTCGCGCCAGCATGTCCATTCCCGCCCTGTTCGCCCCGGTGGAAATAGACGGCAAGCTTCTGGTGGACGGCGGCGTCGCCAACAATCTGCCGATCGATATCGCGCGGCAAATGGGCGCGGATGTCGTGATTGTGGTGGATATCAGCACGGAATTGAGCCGCCGCGATCAGTTGGACACCTCCGTTGGAATCACCTCGCAGTTGACCTCCATCATGGTTCAGCGCAACACCCAGGCGCAGATCCGCACCATGCGGGAAGGGGACATCCTGATTCGTCCGGAGTTGGGTACGATCGGCAGCAGTGATTTCTTCAAGGCGGCAGACGCGGTCGCCGCCGGCCGGAAGAAGGCCGCGGAGATGAAGACCGAGCTCGCTCATCTGGCCGTGCGGGAAGAGGATTTTCCGGCCTATCTGCGGGCGCAGAGGAAAAAAGACCAGGCGATGCCGGTGATCGACGTTGTGGAGGTGGACAACAAGTCGTCTTTTCCCGATGGTCTGATAGCTGCGCAAGTGAACATCAAACCGGGTGAGCCCCTGAACATGCCCGAATTGAAAAAAAATATCGACCGGGTGTACGGCATTGACACCTTTGAACGTGTGGACTTCCACCTTCGGAAAAAAGACAAGTCCACGGCGATTGTCATCGAACCGTTCGACAAAGCATGGGGTCCGAATTATTTCCGGTTCGGCCTGGGCCTGGAGGACAACTTCAAAGGCTCCGGCAGTTATGCCCTGACCGCGCAGTTTACCAAGACGGCTCTGAACCGACTGGCCGGAGAATGGCGCACCGAATTGAGAATCGGCGAGAACCCGCGCATCTATACCGAACTTTACCAGCCGCTGGACTATTCACTCAGCTATTTTGCCGCCGCCAATGCCGCCTATCTCATGCGCAACATCAATACGTACAACGACAAGGGCGAAATCCTGACGCAGTACCGCGTCCAGTCCGCTCAATTCGGCGTGGATGCGGGCAGGCAGTTCGGCAACTGGGGCCAGGTGCGCGCGGGCCTTCGCCGGGAGCACGGCAACGTGAAGATTGCCATCGGCGACCCCAGCGTGCCGGAAGAAACCTACAACCGCGGCAGCGTTCAGGCTTCCGTTGCCTACAGCAGACTGGACAACTATGTTTTTCCGCTCAGGGGAACGGACGCCAGTCTGATGTGGAATTACGATTTGAAAGCGCTGGGTTCGGACATCGATGAACAGGCCCTGGGCTTCAACTGGATGACCGCCTTCACGTGGGGGAAGTACACCTTCATTCCCTCCCTTGACGTCAAAACCATGCTGGACGACGACAGCGTGGCCGTACAGGACACGTTTCCGCTGGGCGGCTTCCTGAATCTGTCCGGCTTTTCCACCAATGAGATCTACGGACGCCATACCGGCCTGGCCCGCCTGGTGGCCTACCGGGAAATCGGCTCCGCCGGCATGGGCGCGCTGAAGATGCCCCTGTACATCGGCCTGTCGGCGGAGGCGGGCAATGTTTGGAACAAACGGTCGGACATCAATTTCGAGTCCCTGATTCTGGCCGGAAGCATTTTCCTGGGAATCAAAACGTATCTCGGGCCGGTTTACCTGGCCTATGGTCAGGCCCAGCGAGGCCATTCGTCCATTTATCTCAACGTGGGCCAGCGGTTTTAAACGGCCGTGAGACTCACTTGCTGAATTTACAAAGGAGGAAAATGGAATGCTTTTTAAAATGAAAACAATTTTTGGACGAGGTCGCGGACGGCATCAATAAGAAGGGACTGGCCTAAGGCCGGGCGGCCGTCCCCGGTTTTCCGGGGACGGCTCATCCGACGCGGCCGATCATAAGCCGTCAGCTTTGTTTCAGGATTTTTCCTCTTAAACTCAGCACGATTTCCGTCATGGGGATGATTCGCTTTGCCGCTTCCATGCCTTTTCGGACGATGACGGGCATGCCCGAACAGCAGGGGACTTCCATGACGGCCACCGTGACGCTTTTGATGTTTGCCGTTTGAAAAATATCGGCAAACTTTTGAACGTATTCCTGCACGTCGTCGAATTTCGGGCAGCCCATCATCACCACTCTTCCTTTCAGCAGATTCCGGTGCAGAAGGGGAAAAGCGACCGCCGTGCAGTCCGCAAGGACCAGCAGGTCGGCTCCCTTCAGGAAAGGAGCGGAAGCCGGCACCAGCTTGATCTGTATGGGCCAGTGGGTGAGGGCTGATTCTTCTTCGCCCTCCTCCAGATGCTTCGGCTGATTGGCCGCTTCACAGGCGGACGGTTTGCCGAGAATTTGAATCTGAGCGGAAGGGCAGCCGCAGGGAAGCGGCGGTTGGCTTTGTCCGGCCAGGTGCTTTTGGACGGCCTCTTCGTCAAAGGGCGACGCCTCGCGCTCGACGATCCGGAGCGCCCCGGTGGGGCACTGGCCGATGCAGGCGCCCAGACCGTCGCAGAATGTTTCCGAAACGACTTTGGCCTTGCCGTCGATGATTTGCAGGGCGCCCTCGTCGCAGCCCGTCACGCACTGGCCGCACCCGTCGCACAGCGCCTCGTCGATTTCAATGATTTTACGCAATATTTTTTTCATGTTTTTCCCTTTTGGCTCTTGATTTTCAGAAAACATCCCCGCTGCCAGGGGTGTGCAAAGGAGGAGCGGGCGCTTGAATGCGCCTTTCCCCTGAAAGCGGGAAAATGAACTAACGGCCCTCAACCATGGCTTCGACATCCGTCTTTGAATCCGTTATCGGCTTGATGTTGAACTTCTCCACCAGGACCTTGAGGACGTTCGGCGACGCGAAGGCCGGCAGGGTCGGTCCGAGGCGGATTCCCTTGACACCCAGGTACAGAAGAGCCAGAAGCACCGCCACCGCTTTCTGCTCGTACCAGGCAATGTCAAAGGAAATCGGCAGTTCGTTGATGTCTTTCAGTCCGAAAACTTCTTTGAGCTTCAACGCGATTAACGCCAGCGAGTAGCAGTCATTGCACTGTCCGGCATCCAGCACTCGGGGAATGCCGCCGATATCGCCCAGCGCAAGCTTGTTGTAGCGGTACTTGGCGCAGCCGGCGGTCAGGATAATCGTGTCTTCGGGGAGTTCCCGGGCGACATCGGTGAAGTAGCCGCGGGACTTGTGCCGCCCGTCGCAGCCGGCCATGACGATGAAGCGCTTGACGGCGCCCGATTTCACCGCCGCGACCACCTGATCCGCCAGGGCCAGCACCTGATGATGGGCAAATCCCGCCACCAGTTCGCCTTTTTCCAACTCCCTGGGCGGCGCGCATTTTTTCGCAAGCTCGATGATTTCAGAAAAATCTTTTGTTCCGCCTTTGGATCTGTCAGGGATGTGTTTCAATCCGGGGTAGCCCACGACGCCCGTCGTGAAGATTCGGTCTTTATAGGAATCCCTGACCGGAATGATGCAGTTGGTCGTCATCAGGATGGGGCCGTTGAAGGATTCGAACTCCTCATTCTGCTTCCACCAGGCGTTTCCGTAATTTCCAACGAAGTGGGCGTATTTCTTGAACGCTGGGTAGCTGTTGGCCGGCAGCATCTCGCCGTGTGTATAAACATCCACGCCGGTTCCCTCCGTCTGTTTCAGCAGCTCGTCGAGGTCCTTGAGGTCATGGCCCGAAATCAGAATGCCCGGGTTGCCCCGCACGCCGATGTTGACTTTGGAAATTTCGGGATGGCCGTATGTCGAGGTGTTGGCCTTGTCCAAGAGTGCCATCGCGCTTACGGCGCATTCGCCCGCGCGCAGGACCATGGCCACCATTTCATCCACGCTCAAATCTTCGGTGATGGAGATCAGCGCTTCCCTGACGAAATCATGAATTTTCCCGTCTTCAAAACCCAGAACGGCGGCATGTTCCGCATAAGCCGCGATTCCCTTGATTCCGAAGAGGAGCAGCATTCGGAGCGAGCGCACATCCTCGTTTTCCGTGGAAAGAACACCGACGGCGGCGGCTTTCTTTTTAAATTCCTCCATGTTGTCGGAATCCCACACGGCACAGTCATGCAGGCCCGCGGGAAACGCCGCGCCGCAGGCTTGTCTGAGTTCGCTGCGAAGCCGAAGCGCCTCCCGAATCATTCCGATGATCCGGTCGCTGTCGAAGTTGGCATTGGTGATCGTGGCAAAAAGCGCCTCCATCATAAAGCGCCCGTATTTGGGATCCAGCGGACCTTTTTCTTTAGCCTTGTCGGCACAGACGGCCATGCCGCACAGCAGATAGATCAAAAGATCCTGAAGATTGGATGTTTCCTCGGTTTTACCGCAGACCCCTTTGACCGTACATCCTTCATTTTTGACGGTTTCCTGGCACTGATAACAAAACATGTGACACCTCCTGTTACGATTCGTTGCGATTTGCCGGAAAGAATACTGAAAATCATTCCGGACATCCTTGATTTATGTTAAGTAAAAAAACATTTTTTGCCGAGAGGACGCCAATGATGAACAAAGTTCGGAACGTTTTGACCCAGAGCCAGCTTTTCGGGGGACTGCCGGATGAGCATCTTGCGGAGATTGAAAACATAGCGGTTCCCAGGCGCTGCGGCAAGGGGGAGATGGTCTTTCATGACGGAGATGAAGGAATCGGCTTTTATCTGGTGGTCGCGGGGATCGTCAATGTTTATAAACTTTCTTCCGAAGGGAAGGAGCAGATCCTTCATATCGTCGGGGAGGGAGACACCATCGGCGCGGTTCCCGTTTTTTCCGGGGAATCCTTTCCCGCCAACGCCCGCGCGGTGACCCCCTGCCATCTTCTGTTTTTCAACCGGGAGAAATTCATCCGCCTGATTACCCGTCAGCCGTCTCTCACGATGAATATCCTGGCCCTCCTGTCCGCCCGCCTGCGGGAGTTTACCGTCCAGGTGGAAAATCTGTCGCTCAAGGAAATTCCCGGCCGTCTGGCTTCCTACCTTCTGGATCTCGCGCGTGAGCAGGGAAACCGGGATCGGATTGCGCTCAACATTTCCAAGCTGCAGCTGGCCGGCCTGCTCGGCACCGGACCGGAATCTCTTTCCCGCGCCCTGGGCAGCCTGAAAAGCAAAAAGCTGATCGAGGAAAAGGGATCCATGATCCGGCTCGTGAACCGGGCGCTCTTGGAAGAGCTGGCCGAAAAAGGAAAAAACACGCCATAGCACGCCCGGCTTCGGCGGGTTTGCTTTCGGAAACTCCTTTATTTGGGCAGCCAGCCGAGCCCTTTGGCATGCAGGCTCTGAATATAAAGGCGGTCGGCGGTTTCCGTCACGCCGGTGGTTTCCGGATACGCGCCGCCGGGATCCTGCAGGTCGGCCACGACCCGGCCGTCTTCCGTGAAGGCGAACACATGCCCGTAAGCTTTGGGAACCGGCCACAGGGAACGCGGCAGACGCAGGGTAATCTTTCGGAGAAAGGGCTTGCTTCCCATTTGGTCCAGATCGGGATTGCGCGGTTTGGCAAAGCCCATCCAGATTTTTCCATCCTGTCCGCGCATCAGGTTGTCGGGAAAGCCGGGAAGATTGTCGAAAACAATTTTAGCCTGATCGCCCGGCCGGGCAATGTCCAGTTCCAGCGCGTGTACGGACACTTTCCAAAGCCGGTATTTTCCCGTTTCGTTCACAAAAAGATTTTGCTCGTCCCGGCTGAGGGCCAGACCATTGGCGAAACAGAATCCACTGGCGACGACGCGGGTGGATTTTTGCGCCGGATCGTAGGCGAGGACGCGTCCGGTGGAGGACATTTCCATGATGTCCAGAATACTGGCTTCAAACGGTCCGCCCCATTCGGCGGGTGAAAAGCGCCTCGAAGCATCGCTTAAGTAAATCATGCCGGACCGGGCAACCACCACCGCGTCGGCATAGCGGATCGGGTCGCCGTTGACCGACCGGGTCAGCAGGGTGATCTCCCCTTGAGGGCTGACGGACAGCAGTCCCCGGATTGCATCCGCGGCAATCAGGTTCCCCGCTTTGTCGAAATCAAATCCCAGTACGCGCCCGCCGGTGCGGATGAAAACCTCCTGTCCGCTTCCGTCAGGATTCATGCGCAGAACGTTTCCGCTGCCCACGGAGACATACAGCTTTCCGTCTTTTCCCAGGACGATGTGTTCGGGCCCCTCTTCGGCGCCCAGGTCGATGAGGTTCAGCCGGGACAATCCGGTGTTGAACGCATGCGGTCCGGTATATCCGGCCGCAGCCGGCGCATTCCACGCGACCGGCTCGATCGGCACCGGCCAGAAAAGGAAATACCCCGCGAAAAGGACCAGAAGCAAAACCATCATGAACAGTACTTTTTTCATCAGGACCTCCTTCCGATAATGCTGGTTGGGCCGGTTGACGGATCAAAAAGTTTTGGACCGCACTGTCTTGCCGCTCAGGGTCTTGTGTCTTTGTGAAAAAACGGGAAACGAAACGTTCAGGGTTCTCTCGGGTAAAAGCCCATGGTCAACTCATATACGCCCGACGAAAACTGCTTTTCCATCTGAAAATTCATTCGCTCGAAAAGACGGAGCATGGCTTTGTTTTCCGCCAGCACTGTGGCGGAAAAGCCCAGAAGCCCGTCCCGCTTCGCGATTTCGGTGAGATATTCGAGGAGCACGATTCCGATGCCGCGGTTCTGCCAGACGTCGCCCACCAGAAAGGAGGCGGCGGCCGTGTGCGTGTCCGTGTCGATGATGTACTGGCCCATACCCACGATCTCCTCCATGCCCTGCCGCTCCTGGATGGCGAGCATCAGCATTTCTTTCGAGTAATCGATGATCACGTATTTTTGAAGGATGTTGTGCGGCATGTGGACCATGTTGGTGAAAAAACGTGTGTAGATGCTCTTGTCCGAAAGCGAGTAGAGAAAGGCCTTGATGATTCCCTCGTCGCTGATTTTGACGGGGCGGAGGAAAAGCGGCAGGCCGGTCCGCGTGGAGCGGTAGGTTTCCAGATGCTCGGGATAAACGCCCGTCGTGCCGGGGATAAACGCCTGGTCGCGGTAGATGAGGCCCCGTTCGCGCGCCTGCTCCACAAGCCAGGGGCGGAACCTCGGGTGCGCGATGGAAATGAGAGCCATGGCGCGTTCCCGGATGTTTTTTCCATGCAGGTAGGCCGTTCCGTATTCGGTGACCACATAGTGCACGTCCCCGCGGATGAGCGTGGCCGACGCGCCGGCGGAAAGGCAGGGGACGATGCGGGAATGAGCCATGTCTATCGAGGTGGAACGCATGGCCAGAATGGACTTGCCGCCCGGCGCAAGCGCCGAGCCCCTCATGAAATCCGCCTGTCCGCCGACGCCGCTGTAAAAGACTCCGCCGATCGATTCCGCGGTGGCCTGCCCCGTGAGATCAATTTCCAGCGCGGAGTTGATGGCGGTCATGTTGGCCTGCCGCCCGATGACAAAGAGGCTGTTGGTATAGTCGATCGGCCTGAACTCAAACGCGGGGTTGTCGTTGAGGAATCTGTAGGTGTCGCGGCTCCCCATGCAGAACGACGCGACGGTTTTTTTGCGGTCCAGGGATTTCTTCGCGTTGGTCACGACGCCTTTTTTCATGAGATCGATGATGCCGTCGGTGAGAAGCTCCGTATGCACGCCCAGATCCCGCTTGCCCGAAAGATGGGCCAGAATGGCGTTGGGCATGGTTCCGTATCCCACCTGAATGGTGTCGCCGTCCTGCACGATGCGCGAGACATAGGTCCCGATTTTTTCGGTCTCTTCACCGGGCGGATCGGGCGTGTATTCCAGGATGGGTTCGTCGTGGGGGAGAATGAAATCCACGTCGCGGATGTCCACCATGGCGTCGCCGCGAACGCGCGGCATGTGATGGTTGACCTGCGCGATGACCAGCCGGGCCTGTTCCACGGCGGATTTGACGATGTCCACGCTCACGCCCAGGCTCATCAGCCCTTCTTCGTCCGGCGGCGAGAGCTGCACCAGCGCGACATCGATGGTGATGATTCCGCGGCGAAAGAGAGACGGGATTTCCGAAAGGAACGTCGGCGTATAGTCGGCCAGCCCTTCATTGACCAGCTGCCGGGAGCTGTCGCTGATGAAAAACGAATTGTGGCGAAAGTTGATCTTGAACTTTTTGTTGGCATAGGGAGCCACGCCAAGGGTCCATATGTGAATGATCTGCGTCCCGTAAATGGTGTGGGGCGTGTTTTCCACGTAGCGAATGAGCGAGTTCAGCAGGCTCTGCGGTTCGCCGCAGGCCGTGCCGATGAAGATGGAATTGCCGCGGCGGATGCGTCCGAAAAGGTCTTTTTCGGGGACGAATTTTTCCGGATAGCGCTTTTTGAATTTTTCAAGATGGTCTTCCCGCCCTGCAGGCATGGCCGTTCCTCCGTTGCCTTCCCGTCTCCAGACCCCGCTGGACCGGCCGGCGTTGCCTTCGGCCGTTCGTTTCGCGCCCGGAATCGGCCTTTGCCGCCTTGCCGAAACACGATGAGATCACACGAGAGCTTTTCTTTGCCTCGGAACTATAGAAAGTCCCGTTTTGTAAGTCAAGAAGAACTTGATCCCCTTTCCGGTGAGGGCCTCGGCTGGATGGAAAGTGCGAATTTCCGGGGGCCGGCCCATTGGGATTGGCGGTTGAGTTCATGGGAAATTCATGTTAGAAAAAATCCGGTCAATGAATCCGGCACACCAAAAGGCGAAAGGGGGCGCCCCATGTTCCAGATTGTAAAATACGAGACCTTCAACGACCGGCAGGTGATCTTTAAAGAAGGAACCTTTGGCGACTGGATGTACGTTATTGAAGAGGGGGCCGTGGAAATTTCCCGAGTCGTCGAAGGGAAAAAGATCGTCATCGCGGTTCTGAAAACGGGGGAAATCATCGGGGAAGTGGCCTACATTTCCAAAGAAGGGCGCTCCGCGACGGCAACGGCGGTGGGCAAAACCCGAATCGGAATGATCGACCGGGAATACTTCGACCGGGAGCTTAATGGAATCTCCAGTGATTTTCAGATGATCCTGAAATCCATGGCCCGGCGCCTGAGGGAAACAACCGACCATCTGATACAACTTCAAAACCAGGCCGGGAAATAGACGGCGCGCGTCGGGCCTCATTCCAGCCGGATTCCGGGCTTCAGTGGAAAGCCGCGCAGAAAGTCGGAAACCGGCATTCTTTTTTTGCCGGCCAGCTGGACCTCCTTCAAGATCACATGGCCGTTCGAGGCCGCCACGGGCAGCCCCTCGGGGGTGGCTGCGGCGACGGCGCCGGGCGGTTCTTCCACAGGGCCCGGGCGGGCCTCGGCAGCAAGAATTTTCAGGTCCTGCCCCTCCAGGAGCGTGTAAGCCGCGGGCGACGGATTCAGACCGCGAACCAGATTGATGATGTGTTCGGCCGGATTGCGCCAGCAGATTCTGCCGGTTTCCCGGCTCAGGCGGGGCGCGAAGGTCACGCGGGAAGAATCCTGCTTTTGTCTTTGAACGGCGCCGGATGCGAGCCTTTCGATCGTTTCGACCAGCAGCGCCGCGCCCAGCAGCGCGAGCCGGTCATGCAGTTCACCGTAAGTCTCCGTTTCGCCGACGGGCGTTTTCTCCTGCGCCAGAATATCGCCGGAATCCATTCCTTCATCCATCAGCATGATGGTAACGCCGGTTTGTTTTTCGCCCCGGATGATGCTCCAGTGGATAGGCGCCGCGCCCCGGTAGGCGGGCAGAAGGGAAGGGTGAATGTTCAGGCAGCCCTGCGGCGGGAAGTCAAGGACGGCTTTGGGCAGAATCTGTCCGAAGGCCGCCACGACCGCCATGTCGGGACGGACGGCGTCCAGGGCCTCCAGAAAAGACGGGTCTTTTACGCTTGCCGGCTGCAAAACCGTGAGGCCGAATTTCTGCGCCATTTGCTTCACGGGGGGAGCGGCATCCTTTTTGCCCCTTCCCGCGGGGCGGTCCGGCTGGGTGACGACGGCGGAGATTGGAAAGCCTCGTTGGCAGAGCGTTTCCAGGGCCGGCAGGGCAAAAGCCGGAGTGCCCATGAAGAGAATGCGTGGTTTCTTCGTCATTTCCCGTCCTTTTCTTTTTCACGCTTCTATATGGAATTGTGAAGTTTGTGTCAAGGGCCGCTCCTGACCGGCGGTTTTCCGGCATTTTCCTGTTGTCAATTTCGGTTTCATGCTTTATATTGAAGACAACAAAACGAATCTCATGACAGGTGGATCTTTCACGAAAGGAGACGAAGCATGAAGACATACGCCATTAAGTATGTGGAGCTGGCCGAGCAGCATGCGGGAAGAATGGCAAAACGGTGGGCGATGGACGTCCAGAACAATGCCCGGACAAAAAGATACAAGGAGCTGGACGAAGAAAGCATCGTGAATCAGGGTGTAAAGTTTTATCACAATTTCAGCAAAATGTTCGCCGAAGACAAAATCAGTGAAGCCACCATGAAATATTTTCGAACCTACGCACAGGAAAGTTTCGCCATGCGGATTCCCATGGATGAAGCCGTCTACGCGTTGATTCTTCTGCGAAGGCATACCTGGCTGTACGCGGAATTCCAGACCATCTTCAGCTCCGGCATCGATCAGCGGCAGGCCCTGGACACCCTGAGCCGGACGATCCTGCTTTTTGACTACGCGATTTATGAAGTCACGAAGGAATATCAGGAATTGATGAAGAAGGGAAAAGGCAAGAAATAATTTCCGTATCCCCTGCACGCATAGGATGGAAGAGAGGAGAATGCGATATGGTAGAATCGATTAAGCTGCTGGATGTGCTGGAAGCCAATATTGACGAAATTGCGGTGCACTGGGCCGCCGACGTCAGGAAAAATAAACGAACCGTTCACTACAAGGACATTCCTGAAGAGAAGCTCGTCCTGCAGGCCGTTAAATTTTACAGCCAGCTTCGGAACATGCTCATGGCCCCCAATCGTCTGGACAAGGCGCAGGAATTTTTCATGCACTACGCGAGAACCTGCTACGAAATGGGCATTCCGCTTCATGAATCCATCTACGCCCTGAACATGATGCGCCGCCACATGTGGCTCTACGCGGAGTTCCAGGCGATTTTCATCAACGCCATCGAGCACAATCAGGCCATCGACTCCGTCATGCGGATCATGCTGCTCATCGATTATGCTGTGTATGAAATCACGCAGTACTATCAGGACCGCATCCGGCTGGAGACCAAGCAGCAGTTTTAGCGTTCCTGGGGGCGGCTGGATTCAAACAGACCCAACCGGCGGCAGCGGATTTTCCGCTGCCGTTTTTGCCGGCATTCCTTACATGAAATTTTCCGGATCCACGTCCGCCGTGATTTTGACAGTGCTGGTGGCGTGCTTCTTTAAAAGCTTTGCGGCCATGGAATGCATCCGCCGGTTGTCCCTTCCTTTGATCATCATCTGCTGGCGGTGTTCTCCCCGGATTTTCGCCAGCGGCGATTCGGCCGGGCCGATGATTTCCAGAATGTTTTCATGCCCGGCGCAAAGCGCCCGGGCGTCTCGTCCCAGCTCCCGCGCCGTTTCGTCGAGCGCCGCTTTTCTGGCCGAGGACAGCCGCAGGTTGATGATTTGTGCGAACGGGGGGTATTTCAGCGCCTTGCGGAATTCGATTTCCTCTTCATAAAAGGATAAGTAGTCGTGGGCGCTCGCGTGGCGCAGCGCGTAATGCAGGGGGTTGAAGGTCTGGATGATGACGCGCCCCGTTGCTTCGCCTCTTCCGCCGCGTCCCGCCACCTGCGTCAGCATCTGAAACGTTTTTTCCGCGGCGCGGAAATCCGGCATATTGAGCGACGTGTCGGCGGAAACGACGCCCACCAGCGTGATGGACGGAAAATCGTGCCCTTTGGAGACCATTTGCGTTCCCACCAGAATGTCGATTTCGCCTCGTTCCAGCGAAGCCAGAATCTTTTCCTGCGATCCGCGGCGCGCCGTAGTGTCGGAATCCATCCGGCTGATGCGCGCCAGCGGGAAAAGGCTCTGCAGTTCAGCCTCCAGTTTCTGCGTGCCTGCTCCGTAGTTGAGGATTCGGCTTCCGCCGCACCGGGGGCAAAGCGGCACGGCGCGGCGGCTGTAATCGCAGTAGTGGCATTTCACCAGATTTTCCGCCGGATGGCTTTTCAGGGAAACGGCGCAGTTGGGGCAGGAAAACGTGTAGCCGCAGTCGGCGCAGACCAGAAACGTGTCGAAGCCGCGCTTGTTGAGAAAAAGAAGCGCCTGCTCCCGGCGATCGAGAACGTTCCGAAGCGCCGCGATGAGCGCTTCGGAAAGAACGGGTGATTTGCCGCCGGTTTCCCTTTGCGTTTTCATGTCGACAATGTCGATTTGCGGCAGTGGCTGACGGTTGACCCTTCGGGCCAACTCCAGGTGAGCGTATTTTCCGCCGCGGGCGTTGAAGAAGGTGCGCACGGCCGGCGTCGCCGAGCCGAGCACGCAGACGGCGTTAGCGCTCCGGGCTTTGACGACGGCCAGGTCGCGGGCGTTGTAGCAGAGCCGTTCATCCTGCTTGTACGACGGATCGTGCTCCTCATCCACGATGATGATTTTCAGGTTCGGCAGCGGGGCAAACAGCGCCGAGCGCGCGCCGATGACCAGATGGATCAGGCCCCGCCGGATCTGGCGCCACTGGTCGTAGCGGACGCTCTCGGCGATGCCGCTGTGCAGGACGGCGATCCTGTCCGGGTCGAAGCGCCCGGTGATCCGGGAGATCAGCTGCGGTGTGAGGGAAATTTCCGGGACCAGGTAAATGGCCGAGCCGCCCGATTTCAGAACCCGGTCGATGGCGCACAGGTACACTTCCGTTTTGCCGCTGCCGGTCACGCCGTGCAGCAGGACGGGGTGGAATACCTCGCTGTCGATGAATTGCCCAATGGTTTCCAGGGCCTTTTTTTGTTCGTCGTTGAGCGCGATATTCTGTCTGGGGGCGGCGAGAGCGGATTCGATCGGCGCCCTGCGGATGTGTTCTTCTTCGCGGACCTCTACGGCGCCTTTTTCAAAAAGCCTTTTGATGACGGCGGCACTTGCCGCGGTTTTCTCCGCCAGGGCGCGAAGCTCCATCGGCCCTTCCCGCCGAAGGCAGTCGGCGACAATCTGCTGCCGGGGCGTCAGTTTCATCGGGCCGGAGAGCTCATCAGCAAGCCGGATAATTTTTTTCATGCGGATGCCCAGTTGCTTTTTTTCCTTTTCCATGACGTGAACCCAACCGGCCACCTGGAGGCTGCGGGCGATGGAAGCCGCGTTTTTCATATTGGATTTCCGGATCCAATCCTGAAAGGCCAGGCCGCCTGAATGCTCATGGAGGATGTCCAGAAGCTTTTTTTGCGCGGCAGTCGGCCTCGCATCGCGGGCGGCGGGTGCGGGAATGATCCAGCGCAGTTCCCTTCTTTCCGGTCCCGAGGGAATCAGCTCGGCCAGCGTTTTCCCCAGCGGATAGAGAAAATACCCGGAAATCCACCGGTAAAATTTCAGATCCTCCGCGTCGAACAGCGCCTCTTCGTCAAGGACGGCGACAATCTTTTTGGTGTCCTTCAAATCGCAGTTCTTCAGTATTTCGACAATAAATCCGCTGCGCTTTCTGATGCCGAAGGGCACAAAAACCCTCTTGCCGACCTCAACGGCGTTCTGGAGATGGACCGGAACTTCATAGGTAAAGAGCTTATCGGAAGGAATGTTGACGGCGACGCTTATGAACATGAGTCTTGTTACCACTTTTGACGCAAAAAGAAAATATCGGACGGGAAACGGGCCAAAAAAAAGCCCCGACTCGCGGGGCTTCCGGTCTTTATTCGCCTTTGAGCTTTTCCATTTTTTCCTGCTTGGTTTTGCAGTCGATGCATTCGGTCGTGACGGGTCTGGCCAGCAGTCTTTTCTCGGATATCGGGCCGCCGCAGGATTCACAGATGCCGTAAACGCCGTCGTCAATCCTTTTGATGGCTTCCTGCATTTTGACGATAAGTTTGCGCTCGCGGTCGCGGATGCGCAGCTCAAAATTGCGGTCGGATTCCAGGGAGGCGCGGTCGTTGGGATCGGGGAAATTTTCCTTGCCGCTGGTCATTTCCGAAACGGTTTTGCCCGCCTCGCTGAGCAATTCATTGATTTTTTGTGTCAGCAGTTTGCGAAATGCTTCGAGCTTTTCCGGCTTTAAAGTCGTTTGTTTTTCCAATGCCGCCACTCCTTTACCGTAATGTTTGAAGGGACCTTTTACCTAATGGCGACTGGTTTGTAAAGCAAAAAAATCATGTATAAAAATCCGAAAAAAATCCATAATCCCGCATATCCACCCGCCTGTTCCGCCTTCATTTGTCCGGTCCGTACACCGCCATGACCTTGTCCACGATATTGGTCGTGGATTTGCCGGCAACTTCCGCAATAATCTCGACCCGTCCGCCCCACCGCCGGATTTCATCGCGTCCGACGACCTGCTCTTCCGCCCAGTCCCCGCCTTTGATCAAAACATCGGGCTTGAGCAGGCAAATCAGCTCCAGCGGTGTCGGCTCGGAAAATATTGTTATAAAATCGATGCATTCCAGCTCGGCAAGGATTTCGGCCCTCTCCTGCTCGGGAACCAGCGGTCTTTTGAGTCCCTTGATGGCCCGCACGGAGGAATCGCTGTTGAGCGCCAGAACCAGAACATCAGCCGTTTTTCCGGCTTCCTTCAGGTATCGGACATGGCCCACGTGAAGAAGATCAAAGCAACCGTTGGTGAAGGCGATCTTTTTCCCCTCTTGGCGCAGCGCATCCAGTTTTTCCTTTAATTCGGTTCTGTTTAGAATTTTGTTCATAGCGACTCCTTTTGATTCGTCGGCAACCCGGGCTTTTTTATTGAAACCGTTTGGCCGTCCCGGCCAAGCAAACGTTTTGACGCATTTTCCGAAGACGATCCCGATGGTTCCGTTGGTGATCGGCTGTCCCTTCGGGCTGCCGTGAGGCCGGCCGGCGTTTAAAGGACACGGGCCGCCGTCAGCGCCGCCACTCGTTTCGCGCCCGCCTCCGCCAGCGTTTTGGCGCATTCATTGATCGTGGCTCCCGTCGTGTAAACATCATCCACCAGCAGGAAACTCCCGCCGGGAATCTTTTCTGAATGACTTGCCCTGAAAGCGCCGGAAATGTTTTTATCCCGCTCGCTTTTGTCCAGTCCTGTTTGCGTTAAAGTAAATCTGCGCCGTTTTAGCAAGGAAAAATCGACGGCGATTCCGTGTTTTTTGCCCAGAGCGCGCGCCAGGACAAGCGACTGGTTGAATCGTCTTTCCCGCAGCCGCCTGATGTGCAGCGGGACGGGAATGATCGCGTCAAAAGCGCTGAAATCGACGCCGTCAAAATCAAAGTCGGCCAGAAGGCCCGCCAGCGCCTCGCCGGCCGTCAGGTCCCGTCCGTACTTGAAGCGGCGGATCACATCTGCGATGATTCCCTCATAGGCAACGGCGGCGCGGGCGAACTCGAACCAGTGTGCGTTTTCCATGCAGGAAGGGCACAGGTGGTCTTCGGAAGATGAGTCGGGAAACAGGATTCCGCAGACCGGGCAGAGGCTTCCGTGAAGAAAGGTGATTTGACCAAAGCAGTCGGAACAGAAGAACTCCGGGCGGCCGGAGGGAAGGATGCGGGAGCAGGCAAGGCAGATTCTGGGGAAAAAAGCATCGGAGATCTGGGATAAAAACTCATAAAGAATCAAGTCATGTCCTTGTGCAATCTCTTGATTTCCGTTGCGTTTTCGTCTATCTCCATTCGGGGCGCGTCCCACAGGTTTTCAAGATCGTAAAAAGAACGGGCGGCTTCCTGAAAAATGGAGATCACCACATCGTCATAATCCAGCAGGATCCATTCGGCGTTGGCCTTTCCTTCCACACCCAGCGGCCGGATGCCCTCTTTTTTCAGATATTCCTGAACCGTGGAGGCAACGGCCTGAACCTGCCGGTCGGTTGTTCCCGAGCAGATAAGCATGTAGTCCGTAAAGGAAGAAATCTCCCGAACATTCAAAACAACAATATTTTTTGCCTTTTTCTGCAGAACCGCGTTGATGCACAACAGCAGCCGCCTGGCCGATTCATTTTTTTTAACTGGCAAAATTCCTCCTTGAATAGGTTTTTAGGCTGACCCCCTGCAAGGTGGCACGATGCCGACACCCCTGCGGGCGCGCGCGGCTTTAAGGATAAAATGAAAGACGCTAAACGCGCCGTCATTCAGAAAACTTATAACGCCAGGAGTGCGCAAAATCAACCTTCAGTCTTCAGCCTTCAATCTTAATTTTCTTATGTCACAAATGCAAAAAGTTGACAATAAGGCATTTTGGTCCCTGCCGGGTGATCACGGCCGTTTCCCTGAATGCAGGGAGCTTTTGCCTCCTTCATCAATGTCGCAGAAGGAAGAGCAGGGATGGGAGGTTGTGAAAAAAAAACGACTGTGGTAAATCAACGGTCCCTGTCGATGAAGAAAGGAATCTCTGAATGCCCGACATGATTCGGAAAGTTCATGTTCACATGCCGTATCTGCTGCTGGGGCGGCATCTGCCCATGGTTCTGGCAAAGAAGCTCAATCTGGAGATCTACTTCAGCCACGATGCGCTTCAGTCGCTGGATCGGAATCAGTGCGCCAAGGTGTCCCGAACGCTGGAGAATGCCGGGTTAAAAGTGACGTTTCATGCCCCTTTTATGGATTTGCGGCCCGGCGCGCTGGACGACGGAATCCGCCGGGCCAGCCTGGACAGGATTCGGCAGGTGTTCGATCTGATCCCGATTTTTAAGCCGCTGAAAATTGTCTGTCATCCCTCCTTTGATCAACGCTACTATGTGTCCTGCGATGATCTTTGGCTGGAAAACAGCGTCAATTTCTGGCGGCAGCTGATTGTGCAGGCCGAAGACGGAGGAGCCGTCATTGCGCTGGAAAACGTTTACGAAAGGGAGCCGGGCATCCTGCGCCGCCTGCTGGAAGCGCTCCATTCCCGTCAGGTGTGTTTTTGTTTCGACACGGGCCACTTCAATGTTTTTGCCCGCGCGCCCCTGGAGGACTGGATGGAGCAGCTGGGCCGCTTCATCGGCCATCTGCATCTTCATGATAATTTCGGCAAATTCGATGAGCATCTGCCGGTGGGAGGCGCCACCTTTCCTTTCGGCCTGTTTTTTGCCGCGCTGAAGAAGCTGGACGTGAGGCCGACGGTTACGCTGGAGGCGCATGCCGAGGAGCACCTCTGGCAGTCTCTGGCGAATTTGCGCAACAGTTCCTATCTGGACGGTTTGAACCTCTGAGGGGGGAGTGGGGGATGTTCCCGTACCTGGTCAAGAGAATTCTTTTTATGATCCCGCTGCTCCTGGGCATCACGATCATCTGTTTTTTTGTGATGCGCCTCGCTCCCGGCTCGCCCACGGATCTGCAGACGCAGATGAACCCGAAAGCATCGGCGGAAATGCGCCAGCGCCTGATGAGCCTCTACGAACTCGATAAGCCCATCCACGTTCAATACGTATCCTGGCTCACAAAGCTGATTCGCGGCGACCTGGGAACATCCTTTTCATCCGACCACCGGCCGGTGGCCGACAAGATTCTGGAGCGTCTGCCGATCACGATCACGATCAATCTTCTTTCGCTGGTTCTGATCATCGCGGTGGCCGTGCCGATCGGCGTTCTGTCTGCGGTCCATCAGGACTCGCTTTTCGACAAGGTGATGTCGGTGATTGTTTTTATCGGTTTTGCCGTGCCGACCTTCTGGCTGGCGCTCCTCATGATGATTTTTTTCGGCATACACCTGGGTTGGCTGCCGATTTCAGGATTGCGGTCCCTCAATTATGAATATCTGAGCACCTGGGGGCAGTGGACGGATCTGGCCAAACATCTGATCCTGCCGGTTTTTATCTCTGCTTTCGGAGGGCTGGCCGGATTGTCCCGCTACATGAGGGCCAATATGCTGGAGGTGATTCGGCAGGACTACATTCTGACGGCGCGCGCCAAGGGATTGAGCGAGCGCCAGGTGATTTACAAGCATGCCCTGCGCAACGCGCTCCTGCCGGCGATCACCATTCTGGGGCTGTCGATTCCGGGGCTCATCGGCGGCAGCGTCATCTTTGAAACGATTTTCGCGATTCCGGGCATGGGACAGTTGTTTTACATGTCGGTTATGGCGCGCGATTATCCGACGGTGATGGGGATTTTGCTGATCGGCGCGGTTTTGACGCTGGCGGGGAATCTGATCGCGGATGTGTCGTACGCGGCGGCGGATCCCCGCATTAGGATTTCTTAAGGGTTTAAGATGGGCTTCCGGGAAATGTTTTATAAAAACAAGCTGGCGCTGGCGGGCCTGGCGATTGTGGTTCTGCTTTTTGTGATTTCCCTGGCGGCTCCCCTGATTTCGCCCTGCGATCCGGGCGCAATCGATCTGCAAAACGTTCTGGAGCCGCCGTCGGTAGAGCATTGGTTCGGCACGGACCAGCTGGGCCGCGATGTTCTTTCCCGAATGATCTGGGGCGCGCGCATTTCCCTGAAAGTCGGTTTTGTCGCCACGGGGCTGGCCATTCTCATCGGAATGGTCCTGGGGGCCGTCGCGGGCTATTACGGCGGCTGGGTCGATGCGGTGATCATGCGCTTTGTGGACGTCATGCTGTGCTTTCCCGCTTTCTTTCTGATTCTGGCGGTGATTGCCTTCCTGGAACCCTCCATCTGGAACATCATGATCGTGATCGGACTGACGGGCTGGATGGGGGTCACCCGTCTGGTGCGGGCGGATTTTATTTCGCTTCGCGAGCGGGATTTCGTATGGGCGGCCAGGGCCATCGGCGCCAATGATGCGCGGATTATTTTCCTGCACATTCTGCCCAACGCGCTGGCGTCCATTCTGGTCGCGGCCACGCTGGGCATTGCCGGGGCGATCCTGACGGAGTCGGCGCTCAGTTTCCTGGGCATCGGCGTGCAGCCGCCAACGCCGAGCTGGGGAAATATTCTGACGGCCGGCAAGGACAACATCGACATTGCCTGGTGGCTGTCGCTGTATCCCGGCCTGGCCATTCTCATCACGGTGGTCGGGTACAATCTGCTGGGCGAGGGGATTCGTGACGCGTCCGATCCGCGCCTGAAAAGATGAAAAGCCGATGCGCCCGTCCAAACGTCCGGGGCTTGATTATGTCGGCAAAATGTAATACTAGAGCGCCACGGTTGCAGAGGGTGCAGCCGGGGAACTTTGTCGAGGAATTCAGGAGGATCCCAATGTCCAAAAGAGTAAACCCGGAATTGTTGAAGATAGACCGCAGAATCATTGCGCGCAAGCTGCTGATCGGAGAATTGTCGGAAAAAGATCTGTCCAGCCTTTTAAAAAAGCTTCCGGACGTTTCGGAAAACGCAGAAGAAATTCAGATTCAACCCGGCGAAAAGCCCTCATGCTGATCGATTCCCATGCCCACCTGGAGATGAAGGAGTTCGATCCCGATCGATCCGACGTGATTGAACGCGCCCGGGCGGCGGGGGTTGACTGCATCGTCACGGTGGGGACCAATCCGGCTTTGAGCCGCAAAGCGCTGTCGATTGCCCGCCGTCATGAAAACATTTATTCGACCGTCGGCATCCATCCCCATGATGCGGCCGCGGCGGACGACTCTTCGCTCGACGAGCTGAAAAAGCTTGCGCAGGACCCGAAGGTTGTCGCTTACGGAGAAATCGGACTTGATTATTTCCGTGATCTTTCCCCGCGTGAAAAGCAGGCGGAGATGTTTGCCCGGCAATTGGATCTGGCCGGGGAGCTGCGCCTGCCGGTCATCATTCACGATCGCGAAGCGCACGAACAGACGCTGCGAATGGTAAAAGCCTCCGGCATCCGCTCGGGTGTCTTTCACTGTTTTTCCGGCGACTGGTCCATGGCCAGGCAGTGCCTCGATTTGGGATTTTATCTTTCCGTGCCCGGCGTCGTTACTTTTGACCGGTCCAAAGTGCTGCAGGAAGTTGTCCGGCAGGCGCCGATGGACTGGCTTCTTCTGGAAACAGACTGCCCCTATCTCGCGCCCGTGCCCCATCGCGGCAAAAGAAACGAGCCTTCCTTCCTTGTCCATACCGCGAGGAAAGTCGCCCAAATCAAAGGTCTTGCCTGGGAGGACGTGGCGCAGACCGCGGCACGGAATGCCTGCAGGCTTTTTTGCATTCCCCCTCCGGCCTTGAAATAGCGCGGGCGAAATTCTTCAAAATCTGCTACAGGTTTTTCCATGAACGATCCGTCCATCAAGACCCGCCCCAGAGCGGTGGTGCTCCTATCCGGCGGTGTGGATTCCGCCACGACGCTGGCGATTGCGCGGAATATGAAATTTGACGTGCATGCCCTGACCTTCCGTTATGGCCAGCGGCACATGGTTGAACTGGAAGCGGCCGCGCGCGTCGCCCGGGAAAACGGCGTGGTCGAGCACCGGACGGTCGATATTGATTTGCGGTGTATTGGCGGGTCGGCTCTGACGGCGGACATCGCCGTTCCCAAACACGGCTCGGTGGAAGAATTGGGGAAAAACATTCCCATGACCTATGTTCCGGCCAGAAACACGATTTTCCTGTCTTACGCCCTGGCCTGGGCGGAGGTGATCGGGTCCTCCAATATTTTCATTGGCGTCAACGCTCTGGACTACAGCGGATACCCGGACTGCCGTCCTGAATATATCGAAGCTTATGAACGCCTGGCCAACCTGGCGACCCGGGCCGGCGTGGAAGGTACAGAGAAATTACGGATTCACGCGCCGCTGATTCATTGGAGCAAAGCGCAAATTGTCAAAAGGGGGATGGAGCTCGGCGTCGATTATTCGCTGACACACAGCTGCTACGACCCGGATGCGGACGGAGCGTCCTGCGGCCGTTGCGATTCCTGCCTGCTCAGGCTGAAAGGATTTAAGGAAGCAGGCATTAAAGATCCGGGAAGATACAGATTGAAGACCGAAGGCTGAAGGTTTGAAGGCTTTTGCCTTCGGTCTTCAGTCTTCAGCCTAAAACGCTTATGTATTCTATTAAGGAAATCTTTTACTCGATACAGGGAGAAGGCTACCACACCGGCCGTCCGGCGGTTTTTTGCCGTTTTGCCGGCTGCAATCTTTGGTCTGGCAGGGAAGAAGACCGTTCCAGGTCGATTTGCAAATTCTGCGACACCGATTTTGTCGGGACGGACGGCATCAACGGAGGCGTCTATCGATCCTCCGCCGAACTGGCGCACAAGATCTCCCTGGCCTGGCCGGTCAAAAAAAATAAGCTCACCAGGCCTTTTGTGGTCTGCACGGGCGGGGAGCCGCTTTTGCAGCTGGATGCCGCGTTGATTTCCGCCCTGCATAAAGAAAACTTTGAAATAGCCGTGGAAACCAACGGCACTCTTCCCGCGCCCGCCGGTTTGGACTGGATCTGCGTCAGCCCGAAAGCCGACGCCCCGCTGAAACAGGCCGCGGGAGACGAATTGAAGCTGGTTTTCCCGCAGGAGGGCGCCGAGCCGAAAAAGTACGAACGCCTGGCGTTTCAACATTTTTTCCTGCAGCCGATGGATTCTCCGCACGGTGGAGAAGCCGTGAGGCTTTCGCTTGCGTACGTTCTGGCGCATCCCCGGTGGCGAATCAGTCTGCAGATGCACAAAGTTTTAGGGGTTCGATAACGATGATGGAAATCTTCAAGGTTTTTCATTTCGACGCGGCGCACTCGCTTCCCCGCGTACCCGAGGGACACAAATGCGCGAAGATGCATGGTCATTCTTTCCGCGTCGAAATTCACCTTCGCGGGAAAGCCGGTTCAGACAGCGGCTGGGTGACGGATTTTGCCGATATTGCCGCCGCTTTTGAGCCTATCCTGGAGCAACTGGATCACAAAAATTTGAACGCCGTCGAGGGTCTGGAAAATCCCACTTCGGAAAATCTCTGCCGCTGGATCTGGCTGCGCCTGAAACCCGTCCTGCCGCAGTTGTCCAGGATCGTTCTTCAGGAAAGCCCTGAATCCGGCTGCATCTACGAAGGAGAAGATGAGCCGGAAGCGGCCATTTAATCCGTTGCTTTTTGGCGGTTAATGTACTACTTTTCGTCCACGGGGTGCCGCTCCTTTTTCAGGCCGGAAAAGAAACGGCTGAGAATATACCCTTTGAACCTGACCCGGGTAATGCCGGCGTAGGGAGTGGCAATCATTCTAAAGACAATTCCAGCCATATCCTTTTCAGGTGACAGGGTATGGCTTATTTTTTTTGGTAATCCATGAATCGGTGCATTGTCATTATCAGCGGCGGGCGTCTTGGCGACATGGACTTTTTCCGGAAGAAAATGTCGGAGGCAGGAAGCGATTTGTTGATTGGCTGTGACGGCGGCGCCCGTCATCTGGCGGCAGCCGGGGTTACACCGGATGTGCTGGTCGGCGATATGGATTCTATTGAATCTTCCCGTCTGGCGGATTATGTGCGCAGGGGTGTGAAAATCATTCAGCATCCGGCCGACAAAGATTTTACCGATACGGCTCTGGCCCTGGATTACGCTCTGGGTCTGAAGCCCGAAAGGATTCAGATCTGGGGGGCGCTGGGCGGAAGAATCGACCATGCTCTGGCCAATTTGTTTTTGCTGGTCCGGGCGAAGGAAGCGGGTGTTGCCGCCTGTCTGCTGGATGAATACTGTGAAGTTTTTGTGCCCGTTGATGATGCGGTCTTTGAAAACAGGAAAGGCTGCCTCGTTTCCCTCCTGGCGCTTTCGCCCCGCGTGGAAGGCGTTACGCTGGAGGGATTTGCTTATCCGCTCGAGGAAGGAACCTTTGAACTTTCCGAATCGCGCGGCGTGAGCAACATCATTGCCGCAGAGCGCGCCCGCATTCGTTTTCGCTCGGGTCATCTGCTGGTCATTCGCTACCGGCAAAAAGATTTTTTTCCGGAGGCGGACTGAATGGGAAAGCCCATCCGAATTTTATGCATCGGCGGGTCGGACTCCGGCGGCGGGGCCGGGATTCAGGCGGACCTGAAAGCGGTTCATGCCTGCGGCGGTTACGCCGTGTGCGCCGTTACCGCGGTGACCGTGCAAAATACACGGGGGGTGCAGTCCGTTTTGCCCGTTCCGCCCAAATGGATAGCGGCCCAACTGGATTCCGTGCTGGAGGATATCGGCGCGGACGCTGTCAAAACCGGAATGCTCATGACGCCGGAAGCGGTGGAGACGGTGGCCGGAAAGATCAAACAATACCGGCTGAAAAATATCGTGGTCGATCCGGTGATGATCGCCAAGGGCGGGCGCTCTTTGATGACCGACAGGGCCAGGCGGGCGCTCGTGAAAACGCTGCTGCCGCTGGCGGACGTTCTGACGCCGAATATTCCGGAGGCCGAATTTCTGTCGCGCATGAAAATCCGTTCCGTGGAGGATATGAAAAAAGCCGCCGCCGTCCTTTCGGATTTAGGCGTAAAGCGGGTGGTGGTCAAGGGGGGGCACCTTCCCGGAAGAAAGACCCGGGGCTGCGTGGATATTCTTTATGACGGCCTTCGGTATGATATGTTTGCGGCAAAATGGACGCAAACGAAAAACACCCACGGAACCGGCTGCACCTTTGCTTCGGTGCTGGCGTCCTGTCTCGCGCAGGGGCGCGGGACGCAGGAGGCCGTCCGGCAGGCGAAGAGGATGACCGAAAGGGCCATTCAGCATTCGCTGTCACTGGGCAGGGGCCACGGTCCGGTGAATCTGTGGGGGGATTTCGGGGTAAAAAAGGAGAAGAAGTCATGACGCAGTTGGAAAAAGCCCGAAAGGGCGTTCTCACCGAGGAAATGAAACAGAGTGCGGCCCGGGAAGGCGTTTCGCCGGAAGCCATCCGACAGGGCATCGTCGATGGCACCATCGTGATCTGCCGCAATATAAACCACACGGCCATAGAGCCGCTGGCGATCGGTCTGGGGCTGCGCACCAAGGTCAACGCCAATATCGGAACGTCCAGGGACAATCAGGATTTGAAGCTGGAGCTGGAGAAGTTGTCCGTGGCGATCGCGGCGGGGGCGGATGCCGTGATGGATCTTTCGACCGGCGGGAATCTTGCGGACATTCGCAAGGCCGTAATGGCCAAGTCCGGCGTCGCCATCGGCACGGTGCCGATTTATCAGGCGGCGGTAAAAACACTGGAAGAGAAAAAAGCGATTTCAGAAATGACGCCGGATGATCTGTTTGGGGTGATCGAAGAGAACGGACGCGATGGCGTTGATTTCATCACCGTGCATTGCGGCGTCAATCGTGAAAGCGTGGCTGCCGTGGAAGCACAGGGAAGAGTATTGGGCATCGTCAGCCGGGGCGGTTCGATGACGGCCAACTGGATGCGATGCAACGACCGGGAAAATCCGCTGTACGAGGAGTATGACCGGCTTCTGGACATTGCCCGCCGCTACGATATGGTTTTGAGCCTGGGGGACGGCCTGCGGCCAGGCGCCATCCATGACGCGACCGACCAGGGGCAGCTGATGGAGTTAATTATTTTAGGGCAATTGGCCGCCCGCGCCCGCGCCGCCGGTGTGCAGGTGATGATTGAAGGGCCCGGTCATGTGCCGATTACCGAAGTGGAAGCCAACATCAAACTTCAGAAGAAATTATGTCAGGGCGCTCCGTTTTATGTTCTGGGGCCGCTTCCGACGGACATTGCGCCCGGCTACGACCATATCACTTCCGCCATCGGCGGTGCGATTGCCGGCGCCGCAGGCGCGGATTTTCTGTGCTACGTGACGCCGGCCGAGCATTTGCGTCTGCCCACGCTGGCCGATGTCCGCGACGGCGTGATGGCTGCGCGGATTGCCGCGCATATTGCCGACATTGCCAAAGGCATCCCGGGCGCTTTTGAGCGGGACCGGAAAATGTCCGAGTGCCGCAGGAAATTTGACTGGCAGGGGCAGGTGGAAGCCTCCCTTGACCCGGACAAAACGTCCGCGCTCCTTGAAAAGAGCAAAAGCGCGAATGAGGAAGGCTGCACCATGTGCGGCGAATTCTGCGCGATCCGGCTGGGAAAGAAATAAATCCAATCGCCACGAGGAAAGAAGATTGATCCGAAAGGCGGATGATCATTCCATCGAAAAACGGCTGGGCGCAAAGCTGGTCGTCGAAGGCCTGCGGCGGGCGGGGTTTGAAGCCTATTTTGTGGGCGGCTGCGTTCGGGATTTTGTTCGCGGGGTTTCTCCGGGTGACTATGACATCGCCACGTCCGCGCCGCCGGATCAGGTGATCCGTCTTTTTGAACGCACCGTCGCCGTGGGCGCCAAATTCGGCGTGGTGGTGGTTTGCGAGGGCGGATTTTCCTATGAGGTGGCCACGTTTCGCAGCGACGAAGCATATGAGGACGGACGCCGCCCCACGCAGGTTCGCTTTTCATCGGCCCGGGAAGACGTCCTCAGGCGGGATTTTACGATCAACGGCCTGCTGATGGATCCGGAAACGAACGACATTGTCGATTACGTCGGCGGCCGGGAGGACATCGGAAAAAAAATCATCCGCACGATCGGCGACCCGGCCGTTCGTTTCAGTGAAGATTATTTAAGAATGCTGCGGGCGATCCGTTTTGCCGCCCATCTGGATTTTCATCTGGAGGACGGCGTCCACGAAGCGATGGTGCGGCACACCGCGAAAATCCGGGAGATCAGCGCGGAGCGCGTGCAGGAGGAATTGAATAAAATTCTCACGCGGAGCGGAGCGCGGCGGGGTCTGGAATTAATGGCCGATACGGGTCTGCTGAAGCACATCCTGCCGGAAGTGGACCGGACGCGGGGGGTGGCGCAACCGCCGCGTTTTCATCCGGAGGGCGATGTCTGGCGGCACACGCTGATCATGATGGAGATTCTGTCGAACGAAAACCGGCCGGAGGCGGAGGCGGCGCTGGCCTGGGGAGCGCTTTTGCACGACGTCGGCAAGCCCGTCTCACGGACGGAAGATGAAAAAGGCGTTCATTTTTACGGGCACTCGGTGACGGGTGTATCCATCGCGGAAGACGTGATGCGCCGCCTGCGGTTTTCACGCGCTCTGCGGGAAACCGTTCTGGACCTGATTCGTCAGCACATGGCTTTCATGAACGTGCAGAAAATGCGTCCTGCCCGCTTGAAGCGGTTTCTGCGGATGCCGAATTTTCACCTGCATCTGCAGTTGCACCGGCTGGATTGCCTGGCCAGCCACAAAATTCTGGACCATTATGCGTTCTGTGTGGAGCAGCTGCAAAAGACGGAGCCGGAAGATCTGCATCCGCCCCGTCTGCTGACCGGCGATGATCTGCTGGCGATGGGTTTTGCCCCGGGAAAACAAATGGGGGAAATCCTGCGGGCGCTGGAAGAAGAACAGCTGGAAAGCAGGATTCATGAAAAAGAAGAGGCGGTGGCGTTTGTTCAGGCACGATGGAAATTCTAGCGCGGCGATGCGTGCAAAAGGGAAGATGAAGCCCATCCTCTTGCGGCTGGCGGTGCTTTTCATGATGGGCTTGCTCCTTCAGGCCTGCGCGGGCCGCGAAGCAAAAGTATATCCCGGTTCGCACCGGCCGCAGAAGCGTCAGCTCGCCGAGATGGGGTACACGATTCAGGCGGGCGCGTTTGCCCGGGTGGAAAATGCCGTGCGCCTGACGCAAAGGCTCAAAGGCCAGGGACTCCCTGCCACCTATTTCAGGGCGGACGACGGGCTGTTTAAGGTGCGATTCGGAAACTTCTCGACGAAAGAGCCGGCGCGGCTCCGCGCGGAGTCTCTCGCGCAGGCGGGCGTGATCGAAGAATACTACATCGTTTTGCCGGAAGATTCCCCGGCGGCCAAACGAAAGCAATACGGGACGGATTATTTGCGCGAGTCGCTGGTCAAAACCGCTCACGATTTTATCGGCGTGCCGTATCTGTGGGGTGGTGTGTCCGCGGACACCGGCTTTGACTGCAGCGGCCTCGCCATGACGGTCTATCAGCTCAACGGCCTGGATCTGCCGCGCCATTCGCGAACGCAGTTCGACGCGGGAGATTCGATCGCCCGGCAGGAACTGCAGAAAGGCGATCTGGTTTTTTTTGACACGCGCGGAGGTGGAAAAGTGTCTCACGTGGGGATTTACATCGGCGCCGGCCGGTTTATTCATGCGCCGTCCAGCGGAAAAAAAATCCGCATCGACTCGCTCGCCTCCGATTACTATGCCCGGCGCTTCATCGGAGCAAAAACGTATCTCTGATCGGAAAACTCTGAAAGTCTTGCTGCCAAAGGATTACATTGATTCATTCCGTTGTGCTTCGACCGGATTTCTTTTGACGGACTTTTCAATTGCAAAAAAATTTCTTTTTTGAAAAAAAGAAAAAAATTAAAAATATTTTATAGTTTTTGTTGACCGAAAGAAAAAAATAAAGTAATATTGCACCACATCCGTAAGATTACGGGTTTTTGAAAAGATGAAGTAAACTCAATTAAAGGAGGCTAAACCCAATGGCAGCAACAGCAAAGAAAGTCGTCAAGAAGGCCGCAGCGAAGAAACCGGCAGCGAAAAAGAAAGTCGTGAAGAAGGTCGCAGCAAAGAAACCGGCGGCAAAAAAGAAAGTTGCAGCGAAGAAGCCCGTAGCGAAAAAGAAGGTCGTGAAAAAAGCAGCCAAGAAGTAATATTGATCAGTCATCTACATTTAAAGAGCAGGCGGACGCAAGTTCCCTGCTCTTTAAGTATCCGCTCCATCTCTTTCTTTTCCGACGATCCGCCGCTTCCAGAGGTGATTCATGATGAAAATATGATGCTCCGGCCCTGCCGGTCGCCTGGCGTCAAGGCGCCGGTGCCGGAGGTCAAGGGGGCGGTGACCGGCTTCGGCGATGTGCACCGCCGCGCGCATCTGTGCCGGGCCGCTGGGGAAGGTCCGGCGTATGCGCACCGGAAGGCCAAAGAGCGTCAGGAAAAGCGCGGCGGCCGGAAGCGGAACAGGCGGTAAACGGTGGATAGTGGATGGGGAAGAAACGGAGGATGAGCTGTCTATTGACAGAATCCGCAAAGCGACATATATCCATAACGCACAAATCTTGAGAGAAAAGGCAAATTCGATGCTGGAACTACAGAAAGTGTATTTCACCGTACAGGACACTGAAGGAAGCGACGGCGGTCCGCGCAACATCATTGACGGGATTGATTACGTTTTTGAAGACGGGAAGTTTTACGTCATCACCGGCCCGAACGGCAGCGGCAAGACCACGCTGGCCAAGTTAATCATGGGCGTCAACCCGTTATCCGGCGGCAAGATTCTTTTCAACGGACAGAATATCTCCGCCCTGACGATTACCCAAAGGGCCAAAGAAGGCATCGCCTACAGCTTTCAGCAGCCCGCCCGCTTTAAAGGCATTACGTTTCGCGACCTGCTGACGATTGCCACCGGCATCGAAGAGGAACCCAGGCTTCTGGAGATTCTGGGCCGGGTGGGCATTTGCCCCCTGTCTTTTCTGGACAAGGAAGTGGATGCCAGGCTGTCCGGGGGGGAAATTAAAAAAATTGAGCTGGCGACGACCATTGCCGCAAATCCCAAACTGGCGATTTACGACGAACCGGACACGGGCATCGACTTATGGACTATCGGTCCGATGGTCAGCCTTCTGAAAAAGGAACTGGCCGAAAACCGAACCACCACCATCGTGGTCAGCCACAACAAAGCCTTCCTGGAGGCGGCGGATGTGGTGATGATCATTAATTCAGGCAGGATCGTTTATGACGGAGACCTCGAAGGCGCCATGCCGCTGCTGGACGATTTGAGCGTGTGTACGTACCGGAACAGTTGTGAAGGAGAGCGTGATGCTGGATGCTATCGATAGAGCCTTGCTGAAAACCGTCGCCGAACTGGAGGAATTGCCGAAAGGCGCCTACAATATACGAAAAAACGGCAAACTGCTGGACCGGCATGTATCGGCGAACATCAATATTGAAACCAACGAAGATGAAACCGGCATTATTGTCAAAATCAAACCGGGAACGAAAAATGAATCGGTCCATATTCCCGTGATCTTAAGCCAGGCCGGCCTGTATGACGTCGTGCAGAATGCCTTTGTCATCGGCGACGACGCGGAAGTGACGATTATTGCCGGCTGCGGGATTCACTGCGGCTCATCCGAACCGGAAGGGCACGCGGGAATTCACGAATTCAAGGTCGGGAAAAATGCGAAGGTGACGTACGTGGAAAAACACTACGCGTCCGGCGAAGGCACGGGACGCCGATCGCTGAATCCGACGACCAAGGTGTTTCTGGCCGAGGGGGCGCGCGCGGAAATGGAATTGACGCAGATCGGCGGGGTGGATGATACCCACCGTGTCAATGAAGCGGTCCTGGGTCCGAACAGCCTTTTGCTCATTACGGAGAGGGTTCTGACCGACGGCGAACAAACCGCCGTGTCCACCAATGATATCGTGATGAAGGGCAGGGGAAGCCGGGCCAACATGATTTCGCGTTCGGTGATGAAGGGCAATTCCAAACAGACGTTTTACGCGACCATCGACGCGCAGAACCAGTGCTACGGTCACATTGAGTGCGACGCGATCATCATGGACAACGGCACCAACGAAACCATGCCTTCCCTGAAGGCCGGCCATCCCGACGCGGAATTGACCCATGAAGCTTCGATCGGCAAGATCGCGAATGACCAGCTGACCAAACTGATGAGCCTGGGGCTGACCTACGATCAGGCCGTAAACCGGATCATTCAGGGCTTCCTGAAATAGCCGGGACCCGAAAAAACGTATTGCCTGAATTTGCAGCATCTTCTATAATACCGCGCAACCACGATCATCCGCCAAAGGGGGTATTCATGGATAAAAGAATGAACGCACTGGCCTTTGCTTTGGAAAACGAAGAAAAGGAGCGCGAGTTTTATCTTGCCCATGCCCGGAAGACCAGGAACATGGCCGGGAAAAACATGTTCAAGCAGATTGCCGACGAGGAGAAAGAGCATTACGAAATGCTCAAAAAACTCCACGCGAAGTGGGAGGAAAAGAAGAAATGGCCGGCCACGATCGCCCTGAAAGTCCGGCCGTCTGCCGCCGGAGCCATCCTGCAGGGCATGTCCGGGAAAAAATCAGCCCGCATTGCCGGAACGGATGATGAGCTCAAGGCGGTCCGCACGGCAATTGATTTTGAAGCGCGCGGCGTGGCCCTTTATACCAAGCTGGCCAAGCAGTCCACGGATGCCAAAGAGATCGCGTTTTTCAATATGCTTGCCTCCGTGGAGCGGCAGCACCTGCTGTCGCTGAAGGACACGGAAGAATTCCTGGCCGATCCGGCCACCTGGTATCAGCACATGGAACGCTCGGGTTTGGACGGCGCGTAAGAAGAACCACTGCGCGCAGGGAATGGATTAAAACCGTTTCCTGCAAATCCATGAAGGAAATCAACGACGCCAAAAAGGGAACGCTTGATTTTGATTTGGAATCAGGCGAAGCCGTCTGAATCAGTCTCTTCCAGTTTGCAACTCAGTTCCGTCCACAGGTGGTAGGCTTGTGCAAGCTCGTTTTCAACGGCCTTCAGATCGATCTGAAGGCCTTTGATTTTCACTGCGTCTTTGTGTGTTTGGGGATCACACAGGGAATGTTCATCGCCAGCCTTTCGGGATTCAAGCTCTGCGATTTTTTCTTCCAACTTCGCCAGCTCCCTCTTTAAGCCGTTTTTGATTTTCGACAGGCGATTGCGTTCTTCCGCTTCCAGTCTTTTTTTGTCTTTTGTTTTAAGCGTCCTGTCCACAGGCGCCCGGTCGCGGCGCTCCTGCTGTCCGGCATCCGCCGCCATCCGGGCGCGCTTTTCAATAAAGTAGGAATAATTGCCCGCGTAATCCGTGACGGATCCGTCCTTTAGTTCAAAGACCCGGTTGACCAGACGGTCCAGAAAGTAACGGTCGTGGGAAACAATGGCCATTGTGCCGGAATAGTGGATCAGGGCGCTTTGAAAAACGTCTTTGGTTTTGATGTCCAGATGATTGGTCGGTTCGTCCAGCACCAGGAAGTTGGTGTCGGTGAGCATGATTTTCAAAAGCGCCAGGCGGGATTTTTCTCCGCCGGACAGGACGCCGACGGACTTGTAAATATCGTCTCCCGAAAAAAGAAAAGCTCCCAGCAGGTTTCGCTTGTTCTGGTCGTCGGCGGACGTCGGAACTCCCTGCACTTCTTCCCAGATGGTGTTGGCGTAGTTCAGGTTCTGCGCGCTTTCCTGAGAGAAAAAAGCCATGTTGACGCCTTCTCCATACGTCACCGATCCGCGGACAGGCCTTTCGAAAAGGCTCAAAAGCCTAGACAACGTGGATTTGCCCGATCCGTTCACGCCGACGAAGGCCACCTTGTCACCCCGAAAAAGCGAAAAATTCAAACCGGAAAAAACCGCCAGGTCTCCATAGGCATGGCCCAGATCGCAGACCGTGACCACTTCCTTTGCGCTTTTTTTGCCTTCCGGGAATTTCATGACGACGCTTTTGGCGGCGCCTTCTGCCTGAAGGTCTTTAAATTTTTCCAGCATCTTGACGCGGCTTTGCACCTGCGACGCCTTGGTGGCCTTGTAGCGGAACCGCTCCACAAACGATTCAATTTTTTTAATCTGCGCTTTTTGCAGTTCCATTTCTTTTTTCAGCGCTTCAAACCGGCGGTCTTTTTCGGCAAGATAATAGGTGTAGTTGCCCTTGTAAATGTGGATGCGGCGATTGGCTAATTCCGCGATTTGCGTGGCGATCTTGTCCAGGAAAAAATGATCGTGGGAAACAATCAGAATGGTTCCGGGGTAGTCCTTCAGGTAGCTTTCCAGCCATTCCATGCTCTCCGTGTCGAGATGATTGGTCGGCTCGTCGAGCAGCATGATGTCCGGCCGGCCCAGCAGGATTGAGGTCAGGAGAATCCGCATTTTCCAGCCGCCGGAAAACACGTCGCAGGTTTTTTCAAAATCCTGGGGCCGGAAGCCGAACCCTTTGAGAATCTGTTTGGCTCGTGCTTCAAAAGCATATCCCTCGCGGGCGGAAAATTCGGCGGTTGCCTGCGCATAACGGCTTGAAAGTTCGCCGTATTCGCGCGAATGGGAAGGCGCCTGCGCCATTTGCCGCTCCAGAGAGCGGAGGTCTTCCTCCAGCCCGGCAATGCCGCTTTTCCGGCGAAGATACTCGATCAGGCCTGTCGATTCGAGTTCGACCAGGTCCTGCGGAAGATAGCCGATCTTTTTTTGCTTCCGGCCGGGGATTTCGATAAGACCGGAATCGAGAGGCACCTCGCCGAGAATGGCCCGAAACAGGGTCGTTTTGCCCGCGCCGTTGTCGCCCACCAGGCCGATGCGGCTTTTGGGATGAATCGTCCATTGAATCCGGTCGAACAGCGTTTTGTCCAGAAAAGACAAACTGGCATTGCGGAAATAAATCACCCACAGCACTCCGTTTTCAAGTCTGCGGGACTATAGGAAAATAACCTTCCGGTGTCAACGTCTTTCCGTAAAAGCCTCCGGGTTTGCCTGTTCCAGCCAGGGATTCGTGTTGATGTTTTCTCCCCAGAAGATTTTGGGATCCGGAGGCGAAGCCCCCCACCAGTTGTTGCGGGCGTCGATGAAAATCGACGAAAAACTCTGAATGGCCACGGCGTTGTCGATGAAGTTGTTTTGAAAAATCTTGGGATTGGCCGAACCGACGCATTTGACCGCGCCTTCCCCCTGATTGTGCGCAAACGTGTTGTGGGAAAGGACCGGGGCGGCGTCTTTGCGGCAGTAAACGCCGTTCTGCGAGGCGTGGGCGATGTAACTGTGGGAGATTTCCGGCGATCCCGTGTAAATGTCAAAGGCGGTTGTCGCGTACTTCACGATGCAATAGGCAAAGGCGCTGTTGATTTTTGTGGCTTCGGAAAAGCGCACGGCGCTGACATAGAAGCCCGGAGCGGGTGATGCGGAAGCGGCGGTGAAGGTAATCGGCTTTTCCCCGGTTCCCTTCGCGACGATGCCGCCGTTTCTGGTGATGAAGGAGGTTTCCTGTTCGTATTCGATGACAACCCCGGGTTCGATGTAGAGAGTGGCGCCTCCGTCAATCACCACGTCTTTGACCAGGCGATAGGGACTTCGCGATAAAATCAGATAGGCATCCGCCTGGATCGCGCCTTCCAGCTTCTGATCCAGAATCGGAACGGCCAGCGCTTTGCCCTGCGGGTACGGGGCGTCCAGCACGGAGCTGACATCGACGCGTCCGTGTATTCCGGACAGAACGGCCGCCATGGCGGCGCTGCCCCACCAGTTGTTCAGCGCCTTTGCGGGCTCTCCTTTCATTTCGCCGAACACATTGTAGGGCTGATTGTCCACCAGGTTGTTTTGAAAGATGACCGCTTCGGCGCCTTTGACCGCGATGCCGTTGTTTTTGTTCCGGGTAATCGTGTTTTGCGTGATTTCCGCCGCCGCGGAGTGCAGCACCACTCCCGTATGGTCGTTGTCGTTGATGGTGTTTCCCACAATGCGCGGCGCGGCTCCGTCGCTTACGGAAATGGCGGCGCCCTTGTTTTTGTAAAGGGTGTTTCGGCTGACCAGCGGCTTGGAAAAGACTCCCTGGATTTTGATCGCTTCGTGGTTTTTCGTGAATTCGGATTGCTCAATGGTCGGCGAAGAGGCCTGACAAAAGACGGCGGTCCGCGCGTTTTGCACGCGGACGAACGCCAGATGGTTTTCCCGGTCCTTCACGCTGGCAAAGGTGATGCCCGGCCAGAACTGACCGTCCTGCGCCGAATCAAAACGGATGATGCGGTCATTGTCGCCCCGGGCTGAAATCCGTCCTTCGATCACGAGCCCGCCGCCTTTGGACTGAATTTCCGTTCCCGGTTCAATGGTCAAAAGCGCCTTGTCCTTCACGGTGACATTGGATTCCAGAATGTAGGGGCTGGCGCCCGAATACCAGGTGGCATCCGCCTCGATCGCTCCGGAAACCGGCGTCGGCCCCGGTGCGATCGGCATGCCCTCGGCCTGCTCCGTCCGGCTTTCATTGCCTGCAAAATCCACGGCCGAAATCCGGTAATAATAGGTCCGGGCGTTTGCCAGATTCTGATCGGTGTCCTTGTACTCGTTCAGTTCCGTTTTGCCGATTTGAAGGTATCCGGAAAGCGGGGTCTCGGAGCGGTAAATGAGATAACCGGCCAGATCCGCCGCGGTGTTTTTCTCCCAGCGCAGCGCCACCCGCTGGTTTCTTCCCGTTGATGTAATGCCCGCGGGTTTGTCCGGCGCGGTGGTGTCCAGCGTGACGGATCCGATCGCGTCCACCCAGTGGGCGGTGTTTCCGGAATCGTCCGTGAGAAAGCCGGTGACGATGGCTTTTTCGATGTTGTCCCCGGGCACCACTTTGTAAACGCCGTAATAACCGCCCGGCTCGACTTCCTGCATTTCGATGCGCTTCCGGTACTGGCCGATGTCAAAAGAAGCCTGCATGTTAGGCGTTCCCTGAATGACCACCTTGATCTCATCGCCTGCTTTTTTCGGCAGTCCTTTGGTGTCCTGCGTAAGGAGCGTAATGACCGGCGGACGCTTGGCCTGAGCCAGAGACGGCGTGGGAATGGTTTTGACCATGTCGCGGAACAGATCATCGTTGGCGCGCAGGAGCTGAATGTCGCGGACATTCAGGGCGGTCGCAATTACCGTCGCGATGATGCCGACCGGATTCGTGGAAACGCCGCCTTCGTGCTTGCGCACTTTATGTTTTCCGCTCCACAGAAAGTTGCCGGTTTTGGCGTCGTACATTTTCACTTCCGCGCCCACGGCAACCTGCGAATAGAGGACCGCGAAATATTTGTCAAAATCGGAAACCTCTCCGAAAACAACCGCGTCAACGCCCAGAATTTCTCCCAGCTTTCGCGGAGGGATTTTGCGGATGACATCCGGGTCGGTCAAGCCCGCCTTCAAAAGCAGATCGTCCACCTTGTAAAGTTCCATGTCTTTGAAGGGAAGGGAGCTGAAATGGTTGTAGAAGCCTTTGCGCATGGCGTTTGCCCCTTCCTTGCTGCCGGACAGATCGACAAAGGGCAGAACGGCAACGGAAAGGGGAACATGTTTTTTCATGTAGGGATCGACGGTATATTCCCCTTCATACAAAGACCGGATTTCCGGCGTAATGAGCGTGGATGGCGTGGAGACGAGGCAGCCCTGCAGCATCAGAGCCGCGGCCGGAATCAGACCCCAAAAGACTACTTTGAATATTTTTCGCACGGTCAAACCTCCATCCTGACGGGATTTTTTGGAATTATAACATACGTCCGGCCGGAATTCATTTTAAAATTCTTTCGCAAATTTGCCGCGCTAAAAAGCGTTTGTGCCGGATGCATCAAGCGGTTCCCGGCGGGCTCAGGCAGGTCCGGCTGGCGATGAACGAATAATAATCCGAAAAGGCGAGCTGCCAGGGCTGCATGGTTTTGCCGGTTGCGGCCACGAACTTGTGCATGCCGAGCACGCTGTAAGCCGGTCGTCGGGCCGCCCGCTGCAGTTCGCTGGTTTTCATCGGGGACAATTCGACCTGCTCCATGCGGGCTTCCTTCAGGATTTTGCGCGCAAAATCGTACCAGGTGCAGCAGCCGCGGTTGGTTACGTGGAAAATGCCGCGGGCGTTTTTGTCCACCAGAAGCTCCGTCGCCGCCGCCAGGTCGCGCGTGCAGGTAGGCGAGCCCATCTGATCGTCAACAACCGTCAGTTTTCCCGTCTCCCTGGCCCGGTCCAGAATGGCCGAAACGAAGTTTTTCCCCTTTGCGCCGTAAAGCCAGGCGGTCCGGATCAGAATAAAATTGTCCGTCAGACGCTTCAGATGGTGCTCGCCCGCCAGTTTGGAGGCGCCGTAAGTGTTGATCGGATTGCAGGGATCTTCTTCCGCGTAAGGGTGATTCGCGTTTCCGTCAAAAACGTAGTCCGTGCTGTAATGAATCATGGGAACATTGCCGTCCCGGCAGGCCTGGGCGATGTTTTTGACCGCTTCCGCGTTTACCGCGAAACATTCTTCCTTGGCGGTTTCGCAGGCGTCCACATTGGTGTAGCCGGCGGCGTTGATGACGAGCTGAGGTTCGGTTTCCGCCACGGCCCTGCGGCATTCGGAGGCGCGGGTGATGTCGATTTCCTCCCTGTCCATGCCGATGACGTCGTGCCGGTGTCTGAATTGCGCCATCAGATCGTTTCCCAGCATTCCCTTGTGTCCCAGCAGCAGTACTTTCATGTGTTCAGTATTTCACCTCCTTTAAGAAAAGGCCGCAGGCGGGCGCGGCTGTTCCGGCCTGTTTCCGGTCGCGCGAGGCGAGGATTTGCGGCATGCTTTCCGGCGCGATTTTTCCCCGGCCCACGTCCACCAGCGTGCCGACGATGTTGCGCACCATATGGCGCAAAAATCCGCTCGATTCAAGCGTGATTTCCAGCCGTCCGCTTTCCTGATGGACAATCGAGCAGACCGTGAGAAGCCTGACGCGATTCTTAATATCACAGCCCGTCGCGCAAAAACACGAAAAATCGTGTTCACCGATCAATTTCATCGCGGCCAGGCGCATGCTCTCGAGGTTCAGCGGGCAGCGCACGTGCCAGAAATACTGGCGTCCCAGCGCGGGGCGCAGGCGCTGATTTTGTATGCGATACACATAAACCTTGCCTCTCGCATCTTTCAGTGCGTTGAAATCCGGCGGCGCTTCCTGCAAATCCTTCACGACAATGTTGTCCGGCAAAACGCTGTTGACGCCCAAAAAAATTTTGTTGGCCGGGAGAACGGTGCGCGACCGAAAGCTGGCCGCCTGATTCATGGCATGCACGCCCGCGTCCGTTCGTCCGGAGGCGATGACCGTCGCGTTTTCGCCGATGATGCGCGCCAGCGCCTCTTCCACTACCTGCTGAATGGAAAGCCCGTTTTGCTGCCTTTGCCAGCCGCAGTAGGCTGCGCCGTCATATTCGAGAATCATTTTGAAGTTGCGCATATCGCACAAATCAGACTTGCCAGTTTGCCCCAAAAAGGTTAAGCACTTCTTCGCCGTTTTCAAAACACATGGCCGGGCCGGTATTTTTTCGTCCGGGATAGTAACGCAGGCCCGAAGCCCGGTCAAGATAAAACGGAAAACGGTTTATCGAATCAGGAAATTACGAAGGAGATCAGTCATGGGGGACGATATCAGGCAGGCGACGACGGAAGGGAAAATTCGGGACTTTGAAACCCGGGCCCAGTCGATGATGAAGATGGGCGGGGAAAAGCAGGTGCAAAAGCAGCACGACGGCGGGAAGCTCACGGCCCGTGAACGGTTGAACCGGTTGTTTGATGAAGGCAGCTTTCAGGAAGTGCAGCTTTTCGTGAAGCATCACGCCACCCTGTTCGGCATGGACAAAAAGGAAATTCCGGCCGACGGCGTCATCACGGGCTTCGGCAAAGTCAACGGCCGGATTGTCTTCGCCGCCGCCCAGGATTTTACCAGCGCGGGCGGAACCCTGGGCGAAATGCACGCCAAAAAGATATGGAAAGTTATGGACATGGCGCTGGACGCGCAAAAGCCGTTTGTTTCCATCAACGATTCCGGCGGGGCGCGCATTCAGGAGGGCGTGCCGTCTCTGGAAGGCTACGGCGGCATCTTCTACCGCAACACGCTGGCCTCCGGTTATATTCCCCAGATCACGGCGATCATGGGACCCACGGCCGGCGGCGCCGTGTATTCTCCGGCGCTCACCGACTGGATTTTCATGGTGAAGAATACATCGTACATGTACATCACGGGGCCGGACGTGATCAAGGCCGTGATTGGAGAAGAAGTTTCGCAGGAAGACCTGGGCGGAGCCGTGGCTCACGCCTCCAAAAGCGGCGTGTGCCATGTCGTGACTGAAAACGACGAAGACTGCATTCAAAAAATCAAAGGATTGCTGTCGTACCTGCCGGACAGCTGTCATTCGCCGCTGCCGGTCGCAGAGACGACCGACAACCCGGACCGGGAGTGCCCGGAATTGAACAAGATCATTCCCGACAGAGCGGCGCGCGCCTACAATATGAAAAGCATCATCAAATCGGTTGCCGACAACGGCGAATGGTTTGAGCTCCACGCGCAGTGGGCGCCGAACATCATCGTCGCTTTGATCCGCATCATGGGCCGGCCCGTGGGAGTCATAGCCAACAATCCCATGTCTTATGCGGGTGTTCTCAACGTCAATGCTTCGGACAAGGCGTCGCGCTTCATCCGTTTCTGCGACGCCTTCAACATTCCGCTCGTCACGTTCTCCGACGTTCCCGGCTACATGCCCGGCACGGACCAGGAATGGGCGGGCATTATCCGCCACGGCGCGAAGCTTCTGCACGCCTATTCGGAAGCCACGGTGCCGAAGATCACCGTCGTCACGCGCAAGGCTTACGGCGGGTCCTATATCGGCATGTGCTGCAAGCAGCTGGGGGCGGATTACGTTATGGCCTGGCCGACGGCGGAAATCGCCGTGATGGGAGCTTCGGGCGCCTGCAACATCATTCACCGCGCCGAAATCAAAGGGGCTGTGGACCCGGATGCGAAGCGCGCGGCGCTGATCGCGGATTACGAGGAAAAATTCAATAATCCTTACTATGCCGCATCGCTGGGTGCTATCGAGGAGGTGATTCTGCCCAGCCGGACGCGCAAACGCATTGTCGTCCTGCTGGAGGCTCTGCAGAATAAAAAGGAAGCGAGGCGGACAAAGAAACACAACAATATTCCGTTGTGAATGGTCCGACGGACGTCTTGAAAAAGCGGGGAAGATTCGAGAGACTTCCCTGCTTTTTTGCGTTTAATGCCGGACGAAAATCTTGAACCGATTGAAAAATATCCTGTTTTTGCGTTTCCAGTGATTATTCCTGTTGTTTTCTTAATATTACCGGCAATTACAAATAATCATAATATTTCCTTTACAAAAACAGACGCAAGTGCTAAATGACCTCCAGTCACCCGAAGGCCGTGCGGAATTTGTTGCGGCGGCTGTCTTTAAAATAGAGGGTGAAACTGTGAATAAGAAGTGTGCAATCGCATGTAAAAACCTGAACTTCAGGATAAATCATATACAGGAGGAGATCATGAAGAGATTTTGGTTGGTTTTACTGTCGCTGGGGCTGATCGTAGCCTTCAGTTCGACGGCGATGGCCGTTGACGTAAAGTTCAGCGGCGAGTTTTACGCGGGTGGAATGTATCTGGATAAAACAAACTTTACCAAGTCCACAACGGGCGGAAATCCGAGCACGGCTTTCTATTACCAGAGATTGAGGGCCAGAACGGACTTTACCATTACCCCCGGCCTGAAATTGATTACGCGTTTCGACGCGATGGAGCGGGCCTGGGGCGCGGCAAGATCCAATCCCGTTGGTCCCCTGGCTGCAGATTCGGCGGGAACGGTGGCGGAAAATGAAAACATTGCCATCGATTGGGCTTACATTGATTACAAATCGCCCATCGGCACTTTCCTGGTCGGTTACATGAATTATGGAACCACGGGAACGGTTTTTGGCAACAACAGAAATACTCAGGCCAGAATCCGGTTCAACAGAATGTTCGGCCCGGTTAATGTGTGGGCTTCTATTTCAAAAGTGGCAGAAAACAGCTTGACGGCCGTGAAACCTGCTTCAACAACATCGGATGCCGATAATGACGTGTATCATCTGGAAGGCATTTACAACTGGAAAAGCGGCCGTGCCGGTTTGAATGTCAACTACTACAATTATGCCAATACACGGCCCGCGCCGACTTCTTACAAGAGAACCTATTTCCTGTTTACCCCTTATGTGTTCGCTCAAATCGGTCCCGTGTCCCTGCAGGCCGAATTCAATTACCTCAACGGCACGGACAAGTATGAAGATGGTGTGACGACAACAGTGGACAATCTGGACAAAGTGACGCTGGAAAACATTTCCGCCTACATTGACGCGACGGCCAATTTCGGCATGTTTTACGCGGGCGGCAGCTTCGCGTATGTGTCCGGGAACGATCCCGGAACGAACGACAAAAACGAGGGCGGACTCATCAACGGCGGGTATGACTGGAATCCCTGCCTCATCATGTTTAACTATGACGATCGGGCCAAGTGGGCCGGCAACCTCACGGGCTACGGAACCAGCGCCGATAACGGCAGAATGGCGAACGCATGGTTCTTCCAGTTGAGGGGCGGCGTGAAGCCGATCGACAAGCTGGATGTCATGGCGTCCGTTTCCTACGCCAACGCCGACAAGAAACCTGCAAACTATCTTTACAATGATTACGGATGGGAAGTGGATTTGACCGCAAATTACAAAATCACCAACAACCTGTCCTACATGGTGGGCGCCGGCTATCTGTTTACCGGCAAGTACTACAAGGCCAATGTGGCCGTCAACAACGAGTTGAACGACAATTTCCTCGTCATCAACAAGCTGACGCTGACGTTCTAAAAAAGTCGAAGGCAACAAGATAAAGAAGCCCTGCGGCCCCAAGCCGCGGGGCTTTTTTTACATTTGATAAATAAATTTCAATTGCGTTCATCGTGAATATGCCGTAATTCATTGTCGGTTGTTGGATTGTGGTTCACAAAATAAAGAGTTGTCCGTCCATCAGGAGGTTGTGAAATGAATTTCAAGATCGTCCTGCTCATCGTGGTTGCCTGTTTGGCCGTCGTTTTTGTCATCCAGAATGTGTCGGCCGTGACGGTCAGCATTTTTTTCTGGGAAATTTCTCTGTCTCTTGCCCTCCTTATTTTCTTTGTCCTGGCCTTTGGTTTTGCCTTCGGCTGGTTTTTGCACAGTTTTCTGGCGTACCAAAAGATAAAAAAAGAAGTGAAAGACATTCAAAACGATATGCGCTTGCAGAAATGACAAGACGGCGATTTGATCAACCCCTTACAGTCTGACGGACTGCAAGGCTTATCCCTTCATCCACTCTTTTCCGCCCAGCACTCGAGCCACCATCATACTGGAAACGTTGTCGCCTGTGGCATTGACCATTGTGGCGGGCGCGTCCACCAGCGTGCCGATCATCGTGATGAGCGGAAACGCTTCCGGCGGAAAACCGTACAGGGATAAAATCAAGAGCTCGCCGATCGTGCCGCCGCCGGGAATGCCGCTCACCACCACGCCGGTCAAAAGCGCGATGCCCAGAGCGGTCAGAATCGTCTCAATGCCGGCAAAAGGCATCTGAAAAATGCCGAAGAGAAAGGCAATCTTCAAAACAGCGGCCAGGCACGATCCCTCCATATGCATCGTCGCGCCGATGGGAATCACGACTTCGCTGATGTCTTTCGGCACGCCGATCTTGTCCGCGGCCTGCAGATTGGCGGGAATGGTTGCCATCGAACTGCCGGTGGCCAGCGCCGTAACGGCCGGCGGAATAATATGGGTCCAGAATTTCTTTACGCCGTAGGCCCGGCCGGCGATAAAAGCATACAAAGTAAAGGCAAGGAAAAAATAACCAATGGCGGTCGGATAGTAAACGGCCATCGCCCGTGCGTAGGAGCCCAGAAGCTCCGGTCCGAAAACGCCGACCAGGTAGGCGAAATAGGCGCACAGGCCGATCGGCGCGTAATACATGATGAAAGAGATCAGCTTCATCATGACCGTGTTGGCCGAAGCGAGGAACCTCGAGAAGTCTTTTCCCTTTTCTCCCGCGGCGGACGCGGCCAGTCCGACCAGCATCGAGAAGATAATCAGTGGCAGCATATGATTCTTGGATAAAATATGCGGGAAATCCGGAACGGTAAAGGCCCGAACCATTTGATCGCCTGCCTTGATCTGCTGAAGATCTGCTGTTGCCGGCAGGGGGATGTTTACACCGGATGCAGGAGGATAAAAAATGACGGCGGCGATCATGACCGCCGACGCCATGATGCCGGTGATGACAAATATGAGGATCATTACGGACAGAATTTTTCCCAGGCGCTTGAGATTGGTCATCGAAGCGACGGTGGACGAAATGGAAAAGAAGACCAGCGGCACAATGACGGTAAACAGCAGGTTCAGAAAGATGTCGCCCAACGGCTTAAGCCGGACGGCTTCCTTCTGATAGATCATGCCGAAAATAGCGCCGAGAATGATCGAGGCGATCAGCAGAATCGAGAACCCGTAAGATTTCAAAAACGGCGGCAAATAGTTTTTCATTTTTTACTTTACCGGAAAGTTGAAATACGTGTCCGGGTAAGGCTCGTTGTCCAGTGTGAAATGCCACCACTCTTCCGGCAGGTTTCGAAAGCCGTGCCTGGCCATCAGCGTTTTTAAAAGCAGGCGGTTGGCCCTCTGCTGCGGGCCGATATCTTTGTTTTCGGGATGGGACATCTCTCCAAAGCAGTCAAATCCCGTGCCCATGTCCAGAGAGTTGTCCGCGAAGCGGACGCCTGCCGGAAGGCAACACTCCTTGAGGGGATCGCCGGCTTTATACGCGGGCTGAATCGGGGCGGGCAGCGGCACAAGGGTCAGGTCAACCGTACTCCCCCGGCTGTGGCCGGAGCGCTCCGCAATGTAGCCGTCGCGGAAAAGGTTCTGTTTGTCCACGGTGGGATAAAACTCTTTTTTGGTCCTGGTGTCGCCGACGTCTTTCGCCCAGCGCACAAAGTGGTCGACGGCCCTTTGCGGCCGGTAGCAGTCATAGATTTTGATGGTCATTCCAAAAGGCGCGAGGTCTTTCTGGACCCGGGCCAGCGCCTCTGCCGCCGGACGGGTCAGAATGCACGCGGGCGCAAGGTAGCCGTCCACTTTGACGCCCAGAAAATTATGCTCGGTAAAGTAGCGGATATCCAGAAGGGCGTCGGGGATGATTTCTTCAATGTGGACGAACGTGTCGGGCATGGCGTCTTCGCACAAGGATGCGGGGGGCGCCGCCGCTGAAAACCAGATCGCGGCGAGCAGGCCGATCAGGAAAAATTTTGACTTCATGAAGAAGACCTCCTTATTGCCGTAATTGAGGGTTGATCAGCATGACGGGATTTTTCGCCGGATTCAACCAGCCGAGCATTTTCAGAATGTCGTCTTCCGATGCGGCGACGCATCCGGCCGTAGTGGAATCCGTGCCCGCCCAGACATGCAGAAAAATCGCGCTGCCGAATCCTTTGATGACCGGGTCCGTGTTGTATTCAATCACGATCCCGTATTTGTATAGATCATCATCGCGTTTCATTCTTTCGTAGGAAGCCGCCTTCGTCTGGTTTTGATGGACCCAGCGGTTGTAATCCGGATCGTTCGGGTCATCGATCCACAGATCATTCTCCTGAGACTGACGGTAGGGCATTCGAGTGGGAACGGACGGAGGATAACCAAAAGCGGTTTTCATTCGGAAGAGCCCCGAAGGCGTGCGTCCGTCCCCCTCGCGTTTTTCGCCGGGCGGCGCGAAGCCGTTTCTGCCGATGACGGCATCCAAGGGGTTCTTGGCCTGCCGCCAGGAGGAGTCCGTCTTCTCCAGGGGGTAAATCTTATGAGAAGTCAGGAAAAGAAAGCTTTCATCCGTGACCAGAAGAACCTGCCCGACATTTTCCATCGCCGCGGTTTGAACATAAGGCGCAAGCCGGTCCGTCACGGCGGTGCGCGACGCGCAGGCGGCAAGCGACCAAAGGGCTGCCAGCGCAAGCAGGCAACCAATTCCGGTCAATGATCTCCCCGATTTCCCGCAAAATAGAATCATGAGCGGATTTGTAATGGAAAGTTTTTTATTTTTCAATCAATTTGTGACGTTGAATCGAGGCGGCCTTCTTCTTTTTTGCCGGCCGTGGTCGATTGGGGAAGCGGCTGATGATGACGGAGCGTCCTTTCGGGAGGAAAAAAATCATTTTTTGGCTCAAATTATGGTATAAAGCTATCACATCTACAAAAGATGAACAGTCCCGATTGAAAATAAGAGGAGGTTGAACATGAATACGTTGCGTAAAGCGGGAATCGTACTGGCGGCAGGCGCACTGATTTTCTGCGCCTTTGTTGTCTTTGCCCAGGAGGGCGGGGTCGGCATGTCGGACTGGACAAAAATCATTGAATCCAAGGTCACCAATCAGGTGGGAGACAAGGGGCTGATCAACTATGAGGACGGGTACATCGAATCCGTGGGAACCGGCGCGCCGCCGGAGCGTTTTTACGGAAGGCCTCAGGCGCGGCCCATGGCGCTGCGAGCGGCGCAGGTCGATGCCTTCAGAAACCTGCTGGAAACCGTTCAGGGGGTTCAAATCGATTCCCAGACGACCGTTAAGGACTTTGCCGTGGAGAGCGACGTGATCCAGACGGCTGTTTCCGGCATGGTGAAGGGCGCGCAGATTGTAAAAAAGGAATATCTATCGGATGGAACCGTGGAAGTGACCGTGCGCATGCCGCTTTCAGGCGTCGTCAGGGCCGTTCTGCCCAAGGCGATCGCCGATGACAAAAAGGAAGACCGGGAGCACAAGCCGCTGCCTTTTTCCAAAAGGTACGCGCCGAAGGATGAAGCCTATACCGGCCTGGTGATCGACGGCCGGGGCCTGCAGGCCCGCCCGGCCATGTCGCCGAAGATTTTTGATGAAGACGGCGCGGAAGTTTACGGAACGCTGATCGTGAACAAAAACTACGCCATGCAGCAGGGCATCTGCGGTTACGCCCGCGACCTGACCGCCGCGCAAAGCAACTCCAGGGTAACGAACAGTCCGCTGACCGTCAAGGCCGTCCGCGCTCAGGGCGCCGGGATGTCGGAATTCGTCATCAGCAATGATGACGCTAAATTGATCCGTTCCGCGAAACAGAATCTGGCCTTCCTGCAGAAGTGCCGCGTCATGGTTGTTCTGGACTGATTTCCGGGTTTCAGAAGATCATCGGTTTCAATGAAGGGCCGCTTTGTCCTTGCGCGAAGCGGCCCTTTTTTATCTCCTGGTTCATGTGTTCTTGAATTGCGGGGAATTATCTGGTAAGGACAGCGGCAATATTTGAAGGCAAGCCTTGATTTTGAGGAGGAATCTTTTTTTCAGGGAAATACTGCAATCCTTACAGCCGCGATCCGGAAGGAAGAAATGATCAAATCCATCAAAGAAAGTCCTTTGTATTCCATCGTCAATCCCAGGAGCATCGCTTTTTTTGGAGCGTCCAACAATTTTCTGCGCATGGGATCCATCATGCTTTCCTCAGTTCAGGAACTGGGGTATGAAGGCAAAATCTACCCCGTTCATCAGAAAGAGAAACAGGTGCGCGGGCTTACGGCATACCGCAGCATCATGGATCTGCCGGAAGTGCCGGATCTGGCCGTGATCGTTTTGCCGACCGCCATCGTCTGCCGCACACTGGAAGAGTGCGGCAAAAAAGGCATCCGGCACGCCATTATCGTTTCCGGAGGATTTCGCGAAGCGGGCCCGGAAGGCGCCGCGCTGCAAAAGGAGATGGAAGCCGTCGCCCGGCAATACGGCATCCGTTTTCTCGGACCGAACTGTCTGGGGATTGCCAATCCCTACATCAAACTCAATCCGACAACCCTTACGGCGGAAGGTCCTCCCGGTTTTGTGGGTTTGGCATCCCAGAGCGGAAGCTTCATCACCCAGATGTTTGATTATCTGCACCGCAACGGAATGGGATTCAGTGCGGCGCTCAGCGTGGGGAACGAAGCCAGCATCGACATTGTCGATTGTCTGGAATACCTGGGCGTCTGCCCGAACACGAAAGTCATCACGCTGTATATTGAAGGCATCACCCGCGGGGAGGCCTTTGTCAGAGCGGCGAAAAATATCATACGGCGCAAACCCATCGTGGCCCTGTACGTGGGCGGGTCCGAGGCGGGCAAACACGCGGGCCGATCTCACACCGGCTCTCTTTCGGGGCCCAACGAAATTTATGACGGCGTGTTTCGGCAGTGCGGCATCATCCGGGCGCAGAGCCTCACGGAGATGTTCGACTACGCGCTGGCCCTGGGGACGCTTCCGAAACCGAAAGGCAACCGCGTGATCATTCAGACGCATTCCGGCGGTCCCGGCGCCACGGCGGCCGATGCCTGCGGGCGGGCGGGGCTTCGGCTGCCGCCGCTTTCGGCCCAAACCGTAGAAAAGCTTCAGCCGATGATTCCCCGAACCGCCAGTACGGCAAACCCGCTCGATCTGACGTACAGCCTGAACTCGGCCGAAAGTTTTTTTGACATTCCGGATCTTCTGCTTGGCGACCCGAACGCCGATATGCTGCTGGCGTATTTCCTGTCTCCCGGGATTTTTGTGGATCGCATCCTGAGAGAAATGGGAGTGTCTGAAGAGGAGATTCCAAAGACCCGGAACAAGATGCTCATCGATCACGCGGAGGCGTTTCGCAGCCTGGTCAAGCGGCATCCGGACAAGCCGATTGTCGGATTTACCTACCGCAGCCTTCAGGAGGGGATGGTTCGTTATCTGCTGGACCGCGCGATTCCCATTTATCAGGACCCTGAGCGCGCCGCGCGGGCGATGGCCGCGGTATTGCAGTATCATCGGGTCCGGGAAAGCATTGCAACAAGCGATGTTTGAAATTCTGTTTCAGGCGTTGCATAATTGTGATGCATCATGCCCGCAAAATGAAATTGCCGCAGGAAGAATGGGCATAGAACTTCCATAAAGGATGCAAACCATGAACATAGATCCGGCAGCGGAAAACGAAAAAAAGAACCGTCTGGAGATGATCCGGCAGGCCTTGAAGGACAAGGCGCCCCTGATGTATGAAGACCTGGAGTCTTCCGGCCGGCTTCAACAGTTTCTGGAAGCTCACGATGCGGAAATGATCGCCAGCTACAACGAGGCGAAAAGCAGGGCATGGGAAGAAACCAGGGAAAACTTCCTGAATTTTACTGATATTTCCTACGATGAAACCTCATCGCCGATGTAACCGGGGCATTGAGCCCCGGTTGCCGGCGCCGGACCTTTATCCATTTAAAAATCTCTCCACTCAAAATTAAGCCTTGACTCATTATGGCTATTTGGCTATATGGCCAAATACGAATGGAGGGAACGTCTGATGAAAGATTCCATCAAGCCCCGTTATGAAGCCCGGGCAAAAATTCTCAAGGCGATGGCGCATCCGAGTCGTCTGCTGATCATTGAAGAGCTGCAAAAGCAGGAACGCTGTGTGAACGAGCTGACCGAGATGGTCGGCGCGGATGTTTCGACGGTGTCCAAGCATTTAAGCGTGCTGAAAAACGCAGGGTTGGTGACGGATGAAAAGAGGGCAAACTGCATTTACTACACGCTTCGCTGCACCTGCATTCTGGATTTCATCGGCTGTGTCGAAGATGTGCTGGCCGCCAACGCAGAAGAACATAAAAAAATAATGAAATCCTGCAAAAATAGGAGGTTGGAATGAAGATTGAAATATTGGGAACCGGCTGTGCAAAATGTATAAAACTTGAAGAACTGGTGAACGAGGCCGTTAAAACAACCGGCGTTTCAGCCGAGGTGTGGAAGGTAAAGGACATTAAAAAGATCATGACCTACGGCGTAATGACGACGCCCGGCCTGGTCGTGGACGGCCAGGTGAAAATTGCGGGTAAAATGCCGACAGCGGAGCAGATCAAAAGCTGGATCAAGGGGTAGGCGGCCGTCCGATTAAGTAATTGCTGTGGATGTGTTTTTTTCAAAGCAACCCTGTGTTCCTGACATCCTATTGTATTTCAGGATTCATATTTAAAGGATATGATGGATCAGACTAAAATAAAATCAGGGGGAAATCTATGACTTTGCGTTTAAAAATCTTGGGGGGACTGGCGGTATGGGCGGTTTTTACACTGATCTTTCTTTCACTGGGCGCGGGGGTATGGGCTCAGGATAAACAGGCAGCCAAAACAGACGCATCCAAAGAACGAGCGGGGGCCAACCCTTCTGTTTTCAAACCCCGTGTGACGTTTGTAGAAATCGGTGCCGCCAGATGTATTCCCTGCAAGGCCATGCAGCCCATTATGAAAGAAGTGTCGGAGACATACAAGGGACAGGTGGTTGTTCTTTTTCACGATGTCTGGACGCAGCAAGGGAGGATGGACGCCGAGAAATATAATATTCGCGTTATTCCTACTCAGGTATTCCTGGATATCAACGGAAAGGAATACTACAGGCATGAAGGGTATTTCCCCAAGGAAGGCGTTGTGGAGGTTTTGAAAAAGGGAGGGGTCAAATAAATGCTGGTTGACCTCTTTACGTTTTTGACGGCGGCGCTCACGCAGTCGCCAGGCATCGCCATCGGTGCGGCGTTGATTTGGGGCATTCTGTCCATAATTCTTTCTCCCTGCCATATTGCCTGTATTCCTCTGATTGTCGGCTTTATCGACGGTCAGGGGAATATCAGCACGGGCCGGGCCTTTGTCCTGTCTTTGTTTTTCGGCCTCGGCATTCTCATTACGATTGGCATGATCGGTCTGATCACGGCGCTGGTGGGCCGAATGATGGGGGATATCGGCGGTTACGGAAGCTATTTTGTAGCCGTGGTTTTCTTCGCCGTTGGTTTGAATCTGCTGGGGATTATGCCGTTGCCTTTCATGGAAGGCGGTGCAAACCCGAATTATAAAAGGAAAGGATTTCTCGCGGCGTTTATTCTGGGCTTGATCTTCGGCATTGCGCTGGGCCCTTGCACGTTCGCCTATATGGCGACAATGCTGGGCGTAGTATTTAGTATAGCGTCAACACAATTGACTCTGGCGATGTTGATTCTGGCGGCATTTGCCGTCGGCCACTGTGCCGTGCTGATTTTTGCGGGAACGTTTACGGAAGTCGTGCAGCATTACCTGCATTGGACGGAGAATTCCAAAGGTGCGGTCATTCTGAAAAAGATCTGTGGTGTGCTGGTGATTCTGGGCGGCGTTTATTTGATTGCGTTGAACTGGATTTAGGAGATTTTGTGAAGAAACGTGTTTTATTTCTATGCACTGCCAATTCCAGCCGGTCTCAAATGGCCGAAGGCATTGTAAATCATTTTTTGGGCGACCGACTGGAAGCTTTTTCCGCGGGAACGCAGGCGTCGTTTGTGAATCCGACGGCCATAAAGGCGATGAAGGAAATCGGCGTGAATATCTCACATCATCGCTCAAAGCATTTGTCAGAGTTTGACGGACAGACATTCCATTTTGTAATTACCCTGTGCGGGGACGCCAACGAAACCTGTCCGCTTTACATCGGCGGAACGAAAAAAACGCATATCGGTTTTGACGACCCGGCCAAAGCCACCGGAAGCCCGGAAGACATACTGTGGGAATTCCGGCGCGTACGCGACGAGATCATAGATAAAATAACGAATTACTTTTTAAATATTGCATAGGAGGATTTCCATGACGGAGCATATCGGACAAAAATTGTCATTTCTGGATCGTTATCTGACCGTATGGATTTTTGCGGCTATGATTCTTGGTGTGGGGCTGGGCTATTTTATTCCCGGCACGGAGGCCTTTATCAATTCATTTCAAGTCGGGACCACCAATATTCCCATTGCGGTGGGCCTGATTCTGATGATGTATCCGCCGTTTGCCAAAGTGAAATACGAGGAAATGCCTCAAGTTTTCCGCAATGGAAAGGTCCTAGGCCTGTCGTTGGTCCAAAACTGGCTGATCGGGCCTGTCCTGATGTTTTTTCTGGCGATTGTGTTCTTGCCGGATAAACCCGACTACATGGTGGGCCTCATAATGATTGGGCTCGCGCGCTGTATCGCCATGGTCATCGTCTGGAACGAACTGGCCAAGGGCAATACAGAGTATGCCGCCGGCCTGGTTGCCTTCAACAGCATTTTTCAGGTGCTTTTCTACAGTGTGTTTGCCTGGTTTTTCATTACGATCCTGCCGCCTTACTTTGGATTTTCGGGCAGTGTCGTCGATGTCAGCATCCGTCAAATCGCCGAAAGCGTTTTCATCTATCTGGGCATTCCCTGCATCGCGGGTGCGCTGACGCGTCTGGCCGGCGTAAAGGTTATGGGAAAAGAAAAGTATCACACGCGCTTCGTGCCTATCATCAGTCCGCTTACCCTCATTGCGTTGTTGTTCACGATTGTTGTCATGTTCAGTCTCAAGGGAAATCTGATTATCCAACTCCCGCTGGATGTCGTGCGCATCGCCATACCGCTTTTAATCTATTTTGTGGTCATGTTCCTTGTGTCTTTTTACATGGGGAATAAGCTAGGTGCCGATTATTCCAAAACCACGACACTGGCTTTCACGGCGGCCAGCAATAATTTTGAACTGGCCATCGCCGTGGCCATCGCCGTCTTCGGCATCAACTCCGGCGCGGCGTTCGCCGCAGTGATCGGCCCGCTGGTGGAAGTGCCGGTGATGATCGGCCTGGTCATGGTGGCGCTGAGATTTCAGGAGAAGTATTTTCAAAAGTAGTTTGAGGTGAATGCTTCAATGTTGAAACTTAAAAGATTCCCATTGCTGCTCGTGAGTTTGATGGGGCATTTGACCATTTTGCTGACGTTTTCCGGTTCCGTGACCCCTGCTTACGGGCAGACTGTTGGACAGGGTATTCCGTCCTGGGGACAGGGGCCTTATGAAGTGATTATATTTGCCGATTATTTCTGTCCTCCCTGCAAACGGATTGATGCCAAAGCCGAAGGCTTGTTCAAAGAGCTGGTGGCGTCGGAAAAAGTTAAGTTGACGTTTGTCGATGTTCCATTTAACCGCGCCACGCCGACTTACGCGAAATATTACCTGTATGCGGTGAAAGCGGATGCCGGCATAAACAACGCACTTCATGTCCGAAATGTTCTTTTTGAGGCGGCTCAGGGCCGCCGCGTTCAGGATGAAAACGCGCTGGTCGCTTTTCTTAAAGAAAAGAATACTGCGTGGAAAGCCATGAATGAAAAGTCCGTCTTTCCGCATTTAAGCGCCGTCATCAAAGAGCACAAGGTTGATGCGACACCCACTTGCGTTATTAAATATTCTGCCAAAGATATAAAGAAATATGTTGGTGACGATGAAATTTGGGATGGACTGACAAAATTCAAAGCGCATCTTTGGACTGTGAAATAATAACGTAAACCAGGTTATTTTGTTCAGAGGAATTCGTCATGAGAACAAAAGGCATTTTGCTGATCGTCCTTTCACTTGTTATGCCGTTTTCCTTATCAGCCGCCGATGGCGTAACCTTTGAAAATTACCTCAAACGTTTCGACTATCGGGAACGCAGGGAGATGAAAACCGGCATCGTTGAAATGCTGAAACTATACAATCAGGGCAAAGTACAGATCATTGATGTTCGTTTCCCGGAAGAATACAAGGCTTACAGTTTCGGTTTTATCAAAAACATTCCGCTAAACGAATTACCGGGCAGACTCGACGAACTGGATAAGGCGAAGATCGTTGTCACGGCCTGTCCTCACTACGACCGTGCCGAACTTGCCCGCACGTACCTGAAACTTCAAGGGTATCAATCAAAATATCTGACCGACGGCCTTCTTGGGCTTGCCGAATATCTGCGCGGCGACAAGGCAAAAGATTTTATGTTTGAAATGAAAAGATAAAAGACCCATGTCGATTAGGAGAGGCAATGTGACAAAAGAAAAAATTATCATTTACGGGACAGACATGTGACCCTTTTGCATTCAGGCTCGTGAAGCCTATGGCGACAAGGCTGTCTATATCGATGTCAGCGAAGACCCGAAAAAACTCGAAGAAATGCTGGCCTATTCAGGCGGCAAGATGCAGGTGCCCGTCATAGTGGACGGCGATAAAATAGCGGTCGGTTTTGCCGGGGAGATATCCCTGCGGGGAGGTATTCCGCTTTTCGGCGGTACCTGAGCGGTAAAATGAAGCCCTTCGGTGGGGGGCAAGGAAAAAAAGATTGGTTATTTGAAACCGAATTCAACGATGAGCGGAAAAGAAGAAAGATAGAAAACATGTCCGAAAACGAAGTGACGCAAATACGTGTCAAAGGCAATCTGGTCGGCATCGTCGGCTTGAAAAGTGTGATTGCGGCTATGGCGCCTGACTTCAGCCGCAACTCCGATGAAGCCATCGGCGCGGAAATGATCAAAAGGCTTGGGGGTAAAAATTACATTCCCGCAAGCGCCAAACCCCTTTATGCCAGGGCTTTGGTCCGCGAGTTCCGAATGTTTCTTGGGCAACCGGTGGAAGAGGAAGAAACCGGCGGCGTCCTCAGAGTCATCATTCTGGGGCCGGGCTGCGCCAATTGCAGTAGCCTGGAAAACGATGTGCGCAATGTTCTGTCTGAAATGAACGCGCCGGGAGAAATGGTTCATGTTACCGATCCACGTGAGATTGCCAAATACGGGGTGATGGGTGTGCCCGCGCTGGTGATTAATCAGAAAGTGGCTTCAGTGGGAACGATGCCGGAAAAGAAAAAAATACGGCAGTGGCTGGAAGAAGCCCTGAAGCAAATGTAGCGCCGTATATCTTGAAAAAGAAGGTCAACGGCACAGTTTAAGGAAATGAGGAGGATCTGTCTTGTGAAAGAATGGCAAAAATTATTATGGATTATCGGCATCTTTCTTGCCGCTTTTTACATCCCGTGGGAATCGGTACTGATTCGTCAGGCGGGGCTGGAAGCCTTTATGATGCTTCAGGACTATGCGCGCCAGCATGTGCTTACCTGCCTGATCCCCGCTTTTTTCATTGCCGGAGCAATCAGCGTGTTCGTGTCGCAGGCGGCCGTGCTCAAATATTTCGGCGCGAAAGCCAATAAAATCCTGTCTTATTCCGTAGCCTCCGTTTCCGGCTCCGTGCTGGCGGTTTGTTCCTGCACGGTCCTGCCGCTTTTTGCCGGCATTTACACGCGCGGTGCGGGGATCGGCCCCGCGACTGCGTTTTTATATTCCGGACCCGCGATCAATGTTCTGGCGATCATTCTCACGGCGAAGGTGCTGGGCTGGCAATTGGGGCTTGCACGCGCGATCGGCGCGGTGATTTTTTCCATTGTGACGGGGCTTCTGATGGCGTTTATTTTCCGCAAAGACGACGCCAACCGGGAGACGGGCGAGATCTTTCTGCCGGAAGACGAAGGCAAGGGCAGGGCGCTGTGGCAGGATGCCGTTTATATGCTGGTCATGGTGCTGATTCTGGTTTTTGCTTCGTTTGCCAAGCCATCGGAGGATGACGGAAGCGCCTGGCGCATGATTTTCAGCGTCAAGTGGTTTTTGGTGATGGGGCTGCTGGTCGTTTTGGGTATCATGCTCAAAAAGTGGTTTGTGAAAGATGAACTCAAGGGCTGGGTGCAGGCTACCTGGGATTTTGCCAAGCAGATTCTTCCGCTTTTGTTCGGCGGCGTTTTGGTGGCGGGTTTTTTGCTGGGCCGTCCCGGTTATCCGGCACTGATTCCCGAATCGTATATTCAGATGCTGGTCGGCGGCAATTCACTGGGGGCTAATTTCTTTGCCTCCGTAGTCGGGGCGTTCATGTACTTTGCCACACTCACCGAAGTGCCGATTTTGCAGGGACTTATCGGCTCCGGCATGGGGCAGGGACCGGCGCTGGCGCTTTTGCTGGCCGGCCCGGCTTTGTCGCTTCCCAGCATGATCACCATAGGCAGCATCATGGGCGTTAAGAAAACCGTCGTTTACTGTGCCATTGTCGTGATCCAGTCCACGCTGGCCGGGATGGCTTACGGCTATCTTATGGGTTGACGGAAGATCACCATTTTTAGGAAAGAAGAATCCTATGAAACCTCATCATCACCAGGAGAATAAACCGGCATCGCTTGCCAATCTAATTCTGGCCATCCTCATCAACGGCGGCATCGTCGTTTTTGAAATGATCTTCGGCCTGCTGATTTCAAGCATGGCGCTGATCTCGGACGCCGTTCACAATCTGAGCGACATTGCCGCCATGAGCTTTACCTATTGGGCGGAAAAAATGTCCCGGCGTCCGGCGACACAACACAAAACCTATGGCTGGCGCAAGATGGAATTTATCGCTGCGTTCGTCAACAGCATCGTTCTGTCGGTGGTGATTGCTTTTGTTTTCTGGGAGTCCGTTCAAAGACTCTTTTCACCCGCGCAGGTATCCGGCACAACGATGCTTTGGGTTGCCGTGGTGGCTTTTGTCGGAAACAGCGCGGCCACGCTGCTTCTGCAGAAAATATCGGCCCGGAACTTCAACATCAAAAGCGCCTGGCTTCATTCGCTTCAGGATGCGCTGTTTTCTCTTGGCGTGATTGTCGGCGCTCTGCTGATTACGTTTTTTGACTTATATTTTGTCGATCCTCTTATATCCATGGTCATCTGCATCTTCATTGCCCGCGAAATCTACAAGATTATCCGGCATACCGTCAATGCGCTTCTGGATGCCGTGCCGGCGGACGTCGATTTCAATGCCGTCAAGAGCGATTTGCTTTCCGTTGCCGGTGTGGCCGAAGTCAACGATCTGCATATCTGGCAAACCGGAACGGGCCGGAAACTGCTTTCCGTGCATCTGTTATCCGATAACGAATCGCCCGATCATGAACAAATCATTCGCGCCGTGCAGAAAATCCTTCACGAAACTCACGGCATCAACCACACCACTATCCAGCTTTTGCCGTCTTCCTCCCGCGAGATGGAGCATTGCAACCACTGCAATTAGTAACTTTTGTGCGTCTTTGCGAGATACTTGGTTCACGGTAAGTTTCGGCAACGCGCAAGGCTTTTTGATGGTACGATAAAAATGCAATCTATTTGCATTCAGGACAGGAATATATCCACAAGATAACCAGCTAAGACGGCAATGACAAGAACGTTTAAAGCGAAAGCAATGATCAGCTTCCTTTTAAACATGGAACTGAGAATGATCAATTCGGGAATGCTTGCGCCCGCTCCGCCAATAATCAGCGCAAGGACGGTGCCAAGTCCCATTCCTTTTCCCACAAGGGCGGCTGCTATGGGTATAATGGTTTCCGCCCGAATGTACATGGGAACGCCGATCAAGGCCGCGATGGGAATGGACCATGGGTTTCCCGGTCCCGCCAGTTTGACAACGATATCCTGTGGGAAAAAACCATAAATGAAAGCGCCGATGGCGGCGCCTAAAAGGAGATACCAGAACACACCCTTAAAGGTATCAACGGCGGCGATCGATGCATTTTTGAGCTTTTGCCTGAACGGCACAGGCGGGGCGGCGATCGGTTCAAGGTTGACTGAACAGCATGATGATGTCTCAACGGTCGGCAGGGTGATTAACGTCAGGGGTTGGGCGCTGTCTGAAGAGCAGCAAGCTGCCGCCGCAGGCTTGGATTTTGAGGCATTGTGTGAATCAGGAGAAGCTGCGCAACAGGAGGTTTCAATATTCAAAAGAGGCTTGATCTGACTTTCCATTCTCAACTTGGATAGCAGCGCTGCCATAACCATGCAGCCGATAAAGGTAAAGACAACATAAAAAACCGTAACTTTGATGCCCAACAGTGAAAGTAATAGCGCGATGATGATCGGGTTGAGCACCGGCGAGGAAAAAAGAAACGCCATCGTCGGGCCGAAAGGCACGCCGCCTTTGAGCAGGCCGGCCGTAATGGGAACGGTGGAACAGGAGCAGAATGGGGTGAGTGCGCCCAGACCGGCACCCAGAAAATATTGCACCCATGTAAACTTGTTGGACAGAAAATCCCGGACGCGGGACGGCGGCAGATATTCCATCAGCAAGCCGATGATGAAAGAAACGGCGACAAATATGAGAATGAGTTCTCCTGCGATCACCAGAAAGAATTTTCCGGCCGTAATAAAATTATTTAAACCAAACATTGATACAACCTCCAGTATCCATGATTTATGATAGTTGAATACATCAACCAATTATTTTGTTTCCGGTTTTTGAAACCGGCGATTCCGCTTCTTCCAGTTGACCGTCGATCGTGCCGTGGGCGCGGGCGGTCTCGATGAAGGCGCGCAAACCGATGAGAAGGATCTGCCGCATGTCCGGGGACATCGCGTCCAGGACAGACGATATTTTCTTCGCTGGCGCCTCCGTTATTCTGGACAACATGGCTTTCCCATCCTTCGATAACCGGACGCAGCAGATCCTGGCGTCGCTGCGCTCCTGCACGCGGAGGACAAGTTTTTTTTCCTCTAATCGACTGACAATACGCGTTGCGCCGCTTTTGGTCACGGCAATGTTTCTGGCGATGTCTTGCATGGTGCATCCGTCACGGCGGGAAACGGCACGTAGAGCGCGAAACTCACCGTGGGAGATGTTTTCGCAACAGTTGGTGCTCAGATTGTGTGCGCTGAAATCATAGGTGATATCTTCTAGAAGTTCAGCAAGTTGTCCGGTGAGGTCTTCCATGGAGCGTTCTCCTTTGGTGACGATGAAACAATTTCAATCCTGAAGTGGCATGAATAGTTGAATATGTCAACTAATATTTGGGGCAATCAAATTTGGGGAGCCATGCCACATCGTCTTACGCTGCATCGCTGGTTCGAGTGAAAGGGGATGATTTGACTCGCTTTTGTAAATATGAGAAAATTCCAAGTAGAAATGGACTATAAAATTAATCCGGAATCAGACGCTAGGGGCGGTGTTTCAGCAGGAGGTATCTTGGAGGAATTCGGTACATCGTCGTTGATCGGGTGTATCAGGGACTGGTGGGAGCATCAGGCAATGCCCCGACTGGACTGGATGCAGATCGAGATCACCACTCGCTGTAACGCCTCCTGCCGCTATTGTCCCAGGACGGTTTACTGCGCCTCTTGGAATGACCGCGATCTTTCTCCGGCAATATTCCGGTCGCTCCTTCCCGCTCTGAGACGGACGCGGATGGTTCACCTACAGGGCTGGGGTGAGCCTCTACTTTATCCGCATTTTTTCGACATGATTGCTCTGGCCAAAAAAGCCGGTTGTATGGTGGGTACCACAACCAACGGAAAGCTACTCGATCGACGGGCGGCCGTCCGTCTTGTCGAAAGCCGCATTGATCAGGTTGCTTTCTCACTCGCGGGTGTGGGAGATCAAAACGATGAGGCGCGCCGGGGCACTCATTTTTCCAATGTTCTCGAGGCGGTTGCCGGACTCGCCGCGGAAAAAAAGGTACGGCGACAACACACGCCGGTCATCAGCGTTGCGTATCTGCTCCTGCGTTCACATTTGCCGGACATCGATAAACTGATACCGGCGCTGGCCGGAACCGGCATCCGGCAGATCGTGATCAGCACCCTGGATTTCGCCTGTAACGAAAATCTGCAAAAGGAATGTTTGGCACCGGAGGACAAAGGCCAGTACCGGGAATTGATGTCACTTTACGACAGACTTGCCCGGGATGCGGAAAAGGAGGGCATTTCTCTTTTTTACAATCTGGTGGATCCGGAGGCGGAAAGTGGGGACTGCACGGAAAATCCGCACCGGGCGGTTTTCATCTCGGCGTCCGGCGGCGTTTCCCCCTGTGCATTTACCAACATACCGGTTACGGAATCATATCACCTATCCGGGGCTCATCAAGGATACCGTTCTCTGATCTTCGGTTGCCTTGGCCCGCAGTCGCTGCCGGAAATCTGGAGCGGCCGCGCTGCCATGAAGTTTCGGGCGGAATTCGACGACGCCCCGCATCCTTCATGCCGCGGTTGTTCCAAACGAAGCCGGATGAAGTGACGGCCGGGTACTTTTCACGTTTTTGGGAAAATACTATGGTTGCATCATTATCGGCAGGGGAGGTGTTCCAATGAAATCGTTCTGGCTTTGTTTTGTGCTGTTGTTTGTAGCCGTGGATGCCGTCGGTTTGCCGGCCTTGTTTATCAATCTGACCGAAGGCATCCATCTCTGAGCGCACGTACCTCACCGTTCCTCCCGGCGGCGGAAAAATATCCGCCGCCATTCGCTGTTGGATGACAGACTGTTGACCGGTGTTTGCCCGGCAGGGGCGCTTCCTATGGTGTGTACTTAAAAGATACTCGCAGCTTCACCCGATATTCAACGACCTTGCCTTCTTCGGTTCTCAGGTCCATCTCTTTGACTTCCGCAATGCGGATGTCCTTCAGACTCTTGGCTGCCGTTTCCACGGCCTTTTTGGCTGCATCTTCCCATGACTTTTCACTGCCGCCGATGATTTCGATAACCTTGTAAATGCTGCTCATGATTCATTCTCCTTTCTCGTGAATGGTTAAAAATAGGTAAACGCTGAAGGCCGGCTTTCGAAGCTGGTCATGACGCGTTGATGAGCTTTCATCAAATATATCGAAATCTTACAAGTTCCCCGTCTGGGAATGATCCTGTTGAAACAACTGGAAGCGCTCAAGACGATGGTTCCGCGGTCAGGGGAGGCTTAGGTTTTGAAAATCTTCAGGAAATCAGGGCAGGCAAAGAAGCTGTGTACCGGAAAAAGCGCAGGATCACCAACGATCAATTCCTGCTTTTATTATACCTGTTTAAGAAAAATCGTCAATCAGAGAAATGAGTCAGAAAAATGAAGCTTTAGTGTCCGCAGGATGAGCAGTTCGATGAACTGCAGGATGCGCACCCGGAACTGCTTGGTGCGCTACTGCTCGCGGATCCGCCCGACTTCAATGATCCGTATTTTCCCTTCCCGACTTTGGAAACCAGTTTATTGGCCTTTTTGGATTTACATTTCGGGCACACGGGATTTGGTTTTTCACTGAGACTCAGAGTAACCACTTCATATTGTTTTTTGCATTTACTGCATTCGTATTCGTAAATCGGCATATCTTGCCCCTTTTTTTCTAAATCTAGAGATCAAGATGCAAAATGTCAATACCTGTGAGGTCAATTGTTGCTGCTAAATGATCTGCGAAATTGTCCATTGACATACCCAGACCTTCTTTTTATACTGCCGCAAAGTGAAAGCAAGCCTTGTTCCTCTTCTTTGCTTGATGGAAAGGAAGCCATGAAGGAAAAAGATAAATCAGAATCGATTTTTACAAAGTCCATCCATGCGGGGGAGGACCGGGCGCGCTATGCCGACTCGATCACCACTCCCATTGTCCAGTCGTCCACTTATTCTTTTAAGGACAGCAGGGAAATTGAAGCCTACACCAAGAATGATAAAAAACGCTATGAATACGGCCGATACGGCAATCCGACGGAAAAGGTGGCCGAGCGGCGTCTGGCGGAGCTGGACGGCGCGGAGGACGGGTTGATGTTTTCTTCCGGCATGATGGCCATTACCACCACCATTCTCGCCCTGGTGCAGACCGGAGACCACATTGTCATCACCGATGATTGCTACGGGAAAACCCTGGAATTTTGCCGATCCTACCTCAAGCGGTTCGGCATCGAATGCACGATCGTGCCGTTCGGCGACTATGAAGTTCTGGACGCCGCCGTCAAGAAGAACACGCGTTTTATTTTCTCGGAATCCCCGACCAATCCGTACCTCAACGTTTTTGACATGGTTAAATTCAAGAAAATCGGGGACAAGCACAAGGTCATCACCATCATCGATTCCACCTTTGCCACGCCGTTCAACCAGCGGCCGCTGGATTACGGCATCGATCTGGTGATTCACAGCGCGACCAAGTATCTTGCCGGCCATAACGACATTCTGGCCGGCGTGCTTCTGGGAAAAAAGGAGCTGGTCAGCAAAGTTCGGGAACTGCACAAATCCATGGGCGGCGTGATTGATCCGCACTGCTGTTATCTGCTTTTGCGGGGGCTGAAAACGTTTCCGCTCCGGGTGAAGACGCAAAATGAAAACGCTTTGAAGATCGCCGAGTATCTGGAGCGGCACCCGAAGATTGAAAGAGCCTACTATCCCTTTTTGAAAAGCCATGATCATTATTCCATCGCCAAAGAGCAGATGAGGGGCGGAGGAGGTGTCGTCACCTTTACCGTCAAAGGCGATCTGGACGCGGCAAAAAGGTTCATGGATGCGCTCGAGATGATCTATATCGCGCCCAGTCTGGGCGGCGTGGAGACGCTGATCACGCATCCCGCGACGGTAACCTATTACCGCTACACCCGGGAGCAGCGCTACGACCTCGGCATTGTGGACAATCTGTTCCGGCTGGCCGTCGGCATTGAAGACGTCGAGGATATTATTGCCGATCTGGAAAGAGGATTCGCCGGACTCTGAACGCGATTCCCGCTTTTTAACGTTTCTTCTGACTTCGTTTTTTTACGCTGTCTTGAACGATGGATCGCACGACTGCGCTGTGTTGAAGAAGCCATACGTAGAAACGGTTCTTCCAACCGGGAATAAAGACAGTTTTTCGTTTGTTTTCCAGCGCTTTCAGCGACAGGGACACGACCCGATCGGAAGACATCCACAGCGGATCCGGAATCTCGCGCCGGTCAAAATGGATAAAATCACCCACCTCATGAAATTCCGTGCGCGTGAATCCCGGGCACAGGGCCTGAATTCGAACATCGGCGTCTTCCATTTCCAGTTGAAGGTTTTCTGAAAATGTTTTGACGAATGCCTTGGTCGCGTCATACATCACGTTGCCCGGCGTCAGAGCGAAGGCGGCGACGGAGGACAGGTTGATGATCGCGCCCCGTCTTCTTCTCAACATGCCCTCAAGGACGGCATGCGTCAGCATCACGCAGGCCGTTGCGTGCAGGTGAAACATCCGCATCGATTTTTCCAGGGGAACCCCGGCAAAGGGGCCGATGGTGGCAAAGCCGGCGTTGTTGATCAAAACATCCAGGCCCTCGATGGTGTAAATGAGATCGGCTGTTTTTTCGATTTGATCCATATCGGAGAGGTCCGCGGCGATAATCTCGCAGCGGATGCGGTAGTCGGATTCCAGCTTTTTTGCCGCGCTTTCCAGCCGATCCTTGCGCCTGGCCAGCAGGATCAGATCGAAACCCTTTTGCGCAAGTTGCTTGGCGAAGCTCAGTCCAATCCCGGCCGATGCTCCGGTGATCAGCGCTTTGCCCGGATTCTCCCAACCCAAAAACCGATTTTGATGAGGCATCTTAACCTCCCTTTGGCCCTTTTGATTTCCGAATCAGACTAATGGCCGCATCATACGTCAATAGGACGTTTTTGGGAAAGCCAAATTTTTTGTCCGTGTGATTTTACAATACTCTTGCAACAGAACTTTTCACTGTGCGGGAAAAGTGCTAGAAAGAAAACATCAATCATGTTCGTGGAGGGAGGGGGCTATGCCGGATGCGGTCATCATCGGGGCGGGGTACGCGGGAATGAGCGCCGCGGCGCTTCTTTCCCACGCCGGTTGGAAGGTGATTGTTTTGGAAGAATCCGAAATCGTCGGCGGCCGCGCCCGATCGTTTCGGGATGAAGAAGGATATATTCGGGAATACGGGGCGCATTCGCACAGGCTTGCGCACAAGGGCATCGCCAACGAGGTGTTCAGAAGACTGGGAGAAAAAATCGATTTTCTGCCCGAGGCACATGACGGCAAACTGATCTTCAAAGGCAGGCTCTGGGAAAGACCCGAAGGGCCGATTGGTTTTTTGAAAACCCCCATGCTGTCGTTTCGGGCCAGGTTGGTGCTTCTGGCATTGTTTGCCAAAATTAAAAAGACCGATCCGGCGACTTGGTATCATAAGACACTCCTGGATTTTTACAAAACCTCCTTCCGGAATCCGGAAGTCGAGGCCTTCCTGCCGTTTCTGGGGATGACGATCATGTGTCCCGATCCGGATAAGGTCAGCGCGGGTGAAGTGATCGACTTCTTAAAGCGGGTGCTGGCGGCCGGTGTCGGCGTCGGGGAGCCTCGCGGCGGATCCGCCGGAATCTTTCAAACGCTGAGCCGGCACATCGACAGGGGCGGTGAAATTCACCTTCATGAAAAAGCGGAAAAAATCATCATCGAAAGCCGGCGGGTCACGGGCGTGAAAACCGGACGGGCGACCTATCCAGCGTCGGTTGTGCTTTTTGCCGCCCGGCTTCCCCTGGCCGTTGATCTGCTCGACCGTTCACTGCTGCCCGCGACCGTTGTGAATTACGCGAAAAATATTGAGCACAGTTCCGGTCTGGTCATTGATTTCATCACGGACAGACCCATTACCGGCATTCGTGCCGGGATTCTCGGCGTAGACGTCCCGATCTGGGCGCGCTTCCAGTCCAGCGCCGATCCTTCGTTTACCCCCGACGGGAAGCATCTTTCCAGTTGGGGAATTATGCTGCCGTGGCATTTCGACGGCGACGCGAGCGTCGTCGCCGGTGCGGAGCAAAGAATGAAAAGCGTGATCTCGGCTGTTTTTCCGGATTTTTTGCCCGCGGTGATCGAAGAGAGAAAAATTGTCGCGACGGTCATGAACGGGAATGTCCTGACGCCGGCGCAGTCCAAACCGAACCGGCCGGATATCGAATGTTCGGGAATCAGTGGACTCTATTTTATCGGCGATACGGTGAGAGGGGACGGCTGCTCGGGCGACATCAGTTTTTCTTCCGCAATGAAAGCCGCGGACAAGATCCTGAGCGATCAGAAGGTATGACAACAAACCTGGAAAACCTATCGGCGACGCTGGTTTCCGTTTTGACGGCATTCGAAGCGGGCATGCGCAGACTGCACCCCCTGGCGGTTCCCGCCATTCGGGGTGAACTGGCCGTTTATGAACCCGTGCTGGCGGCTGTCCGGGCATCATTGAAGACGGAAGACTGCAACGCCCGGTCGGAAGAAGACCGTCAGGCGCTTTTGCGCGCCTGCGATTTTCTCCTTCAGGCCGTCAAAAATTTCGGCAGGGAAGAAGACCTTCAGGACGCTTTTTTCTCCGCGCTTCGCGCTTCACGCAGAACATGCCGGGCGCAGGAAGCGCTGTTTCCACTCTGCCGCCTTTTCCCCGCCGTTCACCGTTACTTTTCGGAACCGGGAGCTGACATCTTGCCCGAGCCATCCACCGGGGATTCCCGCGTCGGCCTGATGCATGTCGGTGCAAACAGTGACCTGCGCGCCAGGGGCGGTTATTCCCTCTACATTCCTTCATCCCCTTTCTTAGCGAGCGCCCGGCCGCTGGTTGTCGCGCTGCATGGCGGATACGGCCACGGCAGAGATTTTATCTGGACCTGGATTCGGGAGGCGAGAAGCAGGGGGTTTGTTATTTGCGCCCCAACCGCGCAGGCCATGACCTGGTCAATCGGCCGCATTGATCTCGATGGAAAAGCCCTGACGCAACATCTGGAGGAGGTTTGCTCCCGCGTTCCCATTGACCGAAACCGCATTCTTTTGACCGGAATGTCCGACGGCGGGACCTTTGCCCTGGCCCTGGGACTGACCCGGGAGGAAGGTATTTTCTCGAAGATTGCAGCCGTTTCCTGCGCTTTGCCTCCGGTGAAGATAAACCGGCCCGAAGAAAAACATGTGCTGTGGATTCACGGTGCGCAGGATTGGATCTTTCCGGTGGAGCGGACGGTGCAGGCTAGCCGGTATTTGCAACAATCGGGCGTGGATCTCAAGCTCAAGGTGATTCCCGATCTATCACATGCCTACCCGCGTGAAACAAACGGCACAATCCTGAAATGGTTTGGAATTGAGGGATGATGCCCGAAGGCAGGCATGGGAGATCCCTTTATAATGGTTGGCCGAAAAGAAGCTTCAGCATGTTGACGATCATCTTTTTTCTTCCCGCCCGTTCCATCAGGATGCTCAAGTACAGCATTTCCGTGTTCATCGGAGGCACGGTGATTCTGTCTTTTCTGATGAGACGAGCGGCCTTGGGTTTGCACCGGGTTGCGCACAAGCCGCAGCCGATGCACCGGTCCGGATCCACCCGGAAGATTTTGCCGTCCGCGACGATCGCGTCCATCTGACAGCGCTTCACGCAGACGCCGCATCCCGTGCAGGATTCGGCGTCGATGCGCGCATAATAGTTCGTCGCGAAAAACCGGGCGGGTCGCGGCTGTTTCTTGGCGGTTGTCAAAACGCCGCAGCAGCAGCCGCAGCAAATGCAGATGCAGGCGGGCTTTCGGGAATTGCCCGGCTGCAGCACCATTCCTCTTTCTTCCGCCATGTCCAGGATCTTCAGACATTCGTCCTTGGAGATTTCTCTGGCCCGCCCGCGCTGGGCGTAGCCGGTTTTCCCGATGAGCAGACAAACTTCATAATGGTCCGTCTGTTTGCAGGGCCTTCCCAGCAGCGCCTCTCCCTGTTTGCAGACGCAGTTGGCCACGTGAATTGTCTCGCGGGTATGTTGGATGAAGCGGCGCATGTTGTCGTAGGGTTCGACAAGATATTCCGGAACCAGGGCCTTCAGATGCGGGCTGGTGCGAAGTTGGGGCAGGGAGGACCGGAAGAATTCCGCGCTGAAGGCTTCGTCAAAATATTGGTGCATCATTTTTACGAGTTCAGGGGTAAGATCATCGACGTGGTATTCAAACATGCCGATGGCCAGCATGGCAATGCCGTAGTGAAAGGAACCGGCGCTTTCCGAACGGCGGATGACGCCTTTTTGAAACATTTTGTCCAGCAGGGCAGACATCTCTTCGGGGGAAAGGTCGATGTGAAATTGGCCTTTCAGTCTCCTGCGGATGGGTGTCAGCGAAATGGAACGAAGCGTCAGACACAGGGCGATCTTTGCTTCCAGCGGCGTAAAGAAATATTTCAGAAGATCGATTTCCACGCCGCTTTTCGTCGCGGGATACCCGATCGGATACCGGTCCAGTTGAATTTGCAGTTGCCGGTAGATCCCATCGTCGTTGTTTGATATGCGCATGATGCTCCCTGAATTTGGATTCTATCATCGAGGGAAAGAATGATTTTGTCAAGCAAATGTACCCCCGGCAAAGATGTTGATTGACGATCGCGGGTCATAAGGTTATATTCCAGCAACAAAAAATTGCAAAAAGACAAAGGATCTGTTTTTGAACGAGATCATGCCGTCATATGATCCCCCGACCGTGATGGGGATCTTCATGCATCAGGCGCGCCGCTTCGGCGATCGAAGAATGTCTCTGGCCAAAAAAGAGGGTGTCTGGCAAACCAAGACGTGGCGGCAGGCGCTGGAGGCTCTGCCGGCGGCCGTTATGGGACTCGTTTCCCTGGGATTACAAAAGGGCGATGCTGTTGGAATCATCAGCCGCACGCGCAGGGAATGGAGCGAAGCCGACATGACCATTCTGACCGCCGGCGGGGTTGCGATCGGCATTTATCCGTCGGCCAGCCTCTGGGAGATGACGCATGTCATTTCTCACAGTGAATTGCAAATCTGTTTTGTCGAAGACGAGCCGCTTCTGGAGAAGCTTCTGGCTGTTCGGGTGAAAACGGGTCTGCCCCGGACCATGATTCTTTTCGAACCATCGGACCGCCCGCTTCCCCCCGATGTCATGACGCTGGAAAGCTTGATCGCACACGGCCGGATCGCTTATGAAGCCGACCCGAGCCGTTTTGAGACGATCTGGCGGGCTGTCCGGCCGGAAGATCCGGCGACGATCGCCTACACCTCCGGAACGACGGGACCGCCGAAGGGGGCCGTGATTACGCACGCCAATCTTTATTTCACCGTGATGAACGCGACCCGAATGCACCATTACGATGAAAACGATTTCGGCATCGCCTTTCTGCCTCTGACCCATATGCTTCAGAGAATGACCGTCTATGCGGCGATGCACCTTGGAATCGTCGGGGCATACGCCGAAAACCTGGATAAGCTTGTGGACAATTTTCGTGAGCTTCATCCGACGGTTCAGGTCAGCGTGCCTCAGATTTTTGAGCGTATCTACAACCGGGTTCACCAGATGCTGGATTCGGGATCGCCTGTAAAGCGCCGCATTTTTCACTGGGCCGTGGCCGTGGGCCGGAAAGCCGCTCTTCAACGCGGGAGCAACCGCTCCTTGCCGGCTTCACTGGCGCTGCAGCACGCTATCGCCCATCGTCTGGTTTTTTCGAAAATTCATGATGTTTTCGGCGGCCGGGTCAAATATCTTCTTTGCGGAGCGGCGCCCATGCCGCTTGAGCTTCTCGAATTTTTCGATGCGGTGGGGCTTTTGATTCTTGAGGGTTACGGGTTGACGGAAACCGTGGCGCCGGCGGCGGTCAATCGCGCGGAACATTATAAATTCGGAACCGTGGGGCAGTTGATTCCGGGTATGGAGGCAAAAGTGGCCGGCGATGGCGAGCTGCTCCTTCGGGGAAGGGGCCTTTTTCAGGGCTACTACAAGGATCCGGAAGCAACGGCCGCCGCCATCGACGCCGAAGGATGGTTTCACACGGGCGACATCGGCGTTATCGACGACGAGGGATTTCTTTCCATTACCGGCCGGAAGAAAGACCTGATCGTTACGGCGGGCGGCAAGAACATTGCTCCGCAGAACATCGAGAACCTGATCCGGTCGATGCCGCTCATCAGTCAGGCGATGGCGTGCGGCGATCGCCGGAAATATCTCACGGCGCTGATCACCCTGAATGAGCAGGAGCTGATCGAGTTTGCCGGCCGGAAAACCATCGAAGAACGTGATCCCGGCGTGCTGGCCGGCCATCCGGCGGTGTTCCGGGCCGTGGATGAGCATGTGCAGGCGGTCAACCGCCGCCTGGCTCCGCACGAACAGATCAGGCGCTTCACCATTCTTCCCAGGGATTTCACGGAGGAGGCGGGTGAATTGACGCCGACGCTGAAGATCCGCCGACAGGAGATTGTTCGCCGCTACGGGAACGAAATCGAGCTTCTCTATTCACCCAAAGGAGGGGAAAGCGGAAGATGAGCGAAAAACTTCAATCCTCGGGAATCAAGGACTGGCCGGAAGACGACCGGCCCAGGGAAAAGCTGCTTGGCAAAGGCGCCCGCGAGTTGAGCAATTCCGAGCTTCTGGCCATTTTGCTCAGAACCGGCGCGGAAGGGCAAAGCGCGATCGATCTGGCGCGAAAGATTCTGGAAAAATTCGGCACCTTCCGGAATATGAGCCAGACGGATGCCCGCGACTGGCAAGGATTCAAAGGGCTGGGGCCTGCCAAAATCGCCCAGATTCATGCTGCCCTCGAGATCGGCCGCCGCTTTCGCGACGTCGAAGTCCGCCCGGAGCAGCGCAAAATCAGCACCGCCGCGGATGTGGCGGAAATCGTCATGCCGCAGATGCGCGATCTCAAGACGGAGGTGTTCAAAGTGGCCTACCTCAACAGCAATCATCGCCTGATCGTCATCCGCAATGCCGCGGTCGGAACGGTCAATCAGGCCATGCCCATCGTGCGGGAAATCATCCACGACGCCCTGCAAAACTTCGCGGCCGCCATCATCTGCGTGCATAATCACCCCAGCGCGAACCTGTCGCCCAGCCCGGAAGATAAAAAATTTACCGCGGAGCTGTGCGCGGCGGGAAAGCTGATGGGCGTGAAAGTGCTGGACCATATCATCATCGGCGACGGCGCGTATTTCAGCTTTCTGGACGAGGGGCTGATGGGCTGACGGGGGTGAGGGAAGAAACTGCACATCTCGCTTTTTTTATTTGGTCGGATGTTGTATGAACCGCCATATCACGCAAGGAGGTTGCCATGGAATTGACTGCTGCCATTCGGGGAAGAAGAAGCATTCGCAAGTTTGAGCCTCGGAACGTTCCGAAGGAAGTGATTACGGATATTTTGGAGACGGCCCGCTGGTCGCCTTCCTGGGGGAATACCCAGCCCTGGTCTTTGTACGTGCTGACAGGCAAAACGCTGCAGAAATTCAAGGAAATGAATCTGCTGCAAAGCATGACCGGCGCGCCCGTCGCGTCGGATGTGCCGATGCTGGAGAGATGGCCCGACGCCATGAAAGCCCGCTACGGACAGCTCGGCAAAGTCGTTTTGAGCGCGCAGGGAATCGCGAGGGACGACAAGGCCGGAAGGGAAAGATACTATGCGGGCATGGTGACCGCCTTTGATGCTCCGTGCCTGATCCTGGCCTGCATTTCACGCGACAATCTGGTCGAATATCAGATGCTGGACATCGGCCTCATTGCCCAGTCCGTCTGTCTGGCGGCCCACGACAAAGGTCTGGGCACCTGTCTGCTGGCCTCCACCGCCCGTTTCCCCGCCGAAATTCGAAAGATCGCGGCCATTCCCGACGACAAAAAAATCGTTGTCGGGATTGCGATGGGCTATCCGGACACCTCTTTTGCGCTGAATCAATTTCAACGGGAAAGAGCAAATCTGGATGAATTTGTCTTCTGGCTGGATTGATCGGGTTCCCCGCGAAAGAGGCGAGGGCAGATCAAGTCTCTGTTGATACAAGTTCGAATGGAAGGATGATCCGGTATGAGCGTGGTTCCCGTGGATGCCTCGACGGTAATGTTGTTGAGGCCTTGCTCCGGCGAAGGCGAGGAAGGCATCGAGGTGCTTTTGGTGCTGCGCAATCGCAAAAGCAGTTTTGTGCCCGGCTATTATGTGTATCCCGGAGGGGTTATCGACGCTGAAGATTACGGACCGGGCATGGAGCGCTTTGTTTACGGGCTGGACAGGCACAAAGCCGCCTCGCTGCTTGGGGATATGCAGCAGGCCGACAAAGCGCTGGGCGTCTGGGTGGCCGCCGTCCGCGAGACCTTTGAAGAGGCGGGACTGCTCCTGGCCCGAAGAAGGGACGGCTCTCCCCTGGCCTTGACGACGGAGGCGGAACGAAACCGTTTTGGGCGTTACCGGCGGTCGCTCGTCAAAAAGGAAATTGCCTTTTCCTCCATTCTGGAGACGGAAGAACTGGTTCTGAACAGTGAAGACCTCCTCTACTTTTCTCACTGGATCACGCCGGAACCGCTTCCCAAGCGCTACGATGTACGCTTTTTCATGGCGGCGCATCCGGCCGGGCAATGCGTGTCCCACGATGGCGTAGAACTGACCAGCCACGTCTGGATTGGGCCCGCGGAGGCCCTTCGGCAGTATGACGAGGGTAAAATCGGAATGGTTTTGCCCCAGATCATGACGCTTCGGGAACTGAGCCGCTTCCGGATGGTTGAAGAAGCGCTTCAATGCGCGAAGAAAAAGCACGTTGAGGCCACGCGGACCAAAATGGCGCATCTGGAAGGCCGGTACGTGGAAGTCATGCCGGACGGCGAGGTTTTTCATCACCGTCCGCCCGTGTATTCCTGGCCCGACGAAAAGGATTGACAAGAAACTCATGCGGGATTTCACGGAAGGCAGAATTGCAAAACAGGTCATCGACTTCTCCATGCCGATCATGCTGGGCAACGTGCTCATGTCC
>JAQUVQ010000043.1 GCA_028693285.1 Smithellaceae bacterium | reverse complement strand
CACGGTCACTTTCACGGGGATTTCCTCGTAGAAAGGCTCCGGCGCCGGCGCTTTGGCCGGCGGTTTTTTCGCGTCTGCGGGCTTGCCGGCCGCTTTCTCGGCTTCCGCCTTCTTTTCCTGCTCCTCCTGCCGCTTGTCGGAGGGTTTCAGCTTGCCCGAGAGTTTTTCGGCCTTTTCCAGGGTCTGCGGCACGGAGGCCTGGGGTTCAAACAGGACGAACTCCACGCCCGCTTCCCGGCCCGCCGTGGCGACGGAATAAAAGAGGGCCGGAATTTCCTTCCGGGCGGGAAGCTTCAGCAGGGCGGCCGTGTAATTTTCTTTCAGGGACGCGACCTGCGCCTTGACCTTGTTGATCTGGCGCGCGATGTTTTCTTTCTGCTGAATCTGCGCCTGAAGCTCCTCGTACTCCTTCGTCATCTCCGATCTTTTCGCAAGCGCGTCGGACAGAAAATAGAAGTAGAACAGGTAGCCTATCAGAAAAACGACCACGACGACGATCAGGGCCTTGACCTGCGGAGACAATTTTTTCAGTTCGTCTAATTTTAAATCCATCGCCATGGCTTAAAACCCCTTTTTCAACTTGCAGGAAAAAATGAACTGCTGCAGGGTCGTTTGGGCAATCTCCACTTTTTTGGACGACACCAGGTCCACCGATTGCATCGCGGGAAAATTTTCGATCGTTTTCATGAAACCGGCAACCGCGATGTTGTCGCGGCCGATGCCTTCGATGGTCAGGCTTTCCTGGCTTTGTCCGATTTTCGTAAGCCAGACGCTTTTGGGCGGAACCTGCATGGCCAGGTCGTCAAACAGTTTGACCGGGTAAACGCGGTTTTCTTCCAGCGTTTTAATGACGCCGAGCTTCAGCTCGAATTCGGCAATCTGGCTTTTGAATTTGTCCAGATCACCCACCTTGGCATCCAGCGCCTTGAGCTTCTCCCGGGATTCCGTGAGCCTGGTTTCCAGGCCGCCGATCGAAACGGTCATGTAAGCGTACACGCCGACAAGACAAAGAATGAAAAGGAGAAAGGCCCCGGCCATCACGGCAATCTGCCGGGCCAGATCCTCTTTCTTTTCTTTTTCATGGTATGGGATAAGATTGATTTTAATCATTTATCACCTATTTTCCTTAAACCCAACCCGATGGCCACAGCGCCGATGGTTCTGATGCTGTCCAGTTTTCCCTCATCAATATTTTTTTTGTTGTAGCCGATCTTGGCAAGCGGATTGACAAGCTGCGTGCCGATGTTCAGTCTCTGGGACAAAAGGTCGCTCAATCCGGCAATCCTCGAAGATCCGCCGGACAGCAGGACCTGCTTGATTTCATCTCCGCCGAACGTGGACCGGAAATAATCGACGGATCGTTCGATTTCCGAACAGATGGGCTCGGCTGCATCCAGAATGACGTTTTCCAGATCCGGGATTTCCTTGTCGCCGGCCGTCCCTTCCACCTTCATCCGCTCCGCCTCTTCCGCCGTCACCTGGAATCTTTCCTGCAGCGCCTCCGTGATCGCGTTTCCGGCCATCGTGAAGTCTCTCGTGAAGACGGACATGCCGCCCTTGATCACGTTGATATTGGTCAGGCTCGCTCCGATGTTGACGATGACGATGATTTCGTTTTCTTCAAAGTCGTAGTTGGCCTCGTACATGGTTTCCAGGGCGAAGGAATCCACGTCCATGATCATGACCGTGAGGCCTGCCGCGGCAAACGCGTCCAGGTAGCCGTTGACGTCCGTTTTTTTGGCGGCGACGATGATGACGTCCATCTGGTTGGGGTTGAATTCATTGTCCCCCAGGATCTGGAAATCGTAATTCACGTCGTCCATGTTGTCGAAAGGGAGATATTTGCCGGCTTCGTCGTGGATCAGTTCGCGCAGCTCCGTTTCTTCCATCTGGGCCAGCGTCACTTTTTTGATGATGACGGAATTTCCGGAGAGGGAGGTGACAATGCCCTTCCCCTTGCAGCCGGAATGGCGGAAAAGCTCCTTGATCACGCCGGACAGGGCGCCGGGGTCCTGCAGAATGCCTTCCACGATGACGCCGGGCGGCATGGGAACTTGAAAAAACCGGTTAAGCGTCGAACCCTGAGAGGTGGCGACGATCTCGGCCAGTTTCGTGGAGGTCGATCCGATATCCAGACCGACGAGGCTTTTGGTTCCAGAAAATAAGTTTTTTAAATCCATGCCTGCACCGTGTATGGGTTCACATGCTTCCGGTTACCGGGCCAGCCGGTATACCACGTCTCCGGGTTTGACCATGCCCAGTTCGTTGCGCGCGATCGCTTCAATATAGGCCGGGTCGGTTCTGAGCAAATGGATCTTTCCCGCCAGTCCTTTGTTTTGCGCGATCAGTGCATTGTTTTCCGCTTTCACTTGTGACAGTCTTTTGGCGATAAGATAATTATCGACAACTCCCCGGTTGCCGAAGGTGATCAACAGCATCATCAAAAAAACAAAGGCGGCCAGATACCTTCCGATTTTCATGGATCAACGCTCCAGACACCCTATCCGTATTAAAATAAATTCACTTGTGGTTTAAAAAACTACAATTGGGAGCAAAAGTCAAGCAAAGAAATTTCATTTGCGTTAAATTTATTGATCAATTGATCCTTCCCCCCTGAATCAGGCAAAAGGTCCCGAGGGCAGATTCTGCTGCGGCTCTCCCAGAAAAAACTTTCCGCCTTCGATCCAGCCCTTCAGCAGTTCGGCAATCTGATGCGCCTTGTAGTAACTGGACAGCGGGGCGGCAATGACTTTTTTATCCTGAATCATCACCGTTCCGCTGCGCAGGTCGCGGTAGTTGACCTCCGCGACGGGCTTGGGATTGCCCTTGGGATAGTCCATGCTGTAATCATACACCTGGGCGCAGATATCCTCGTCTTTCACCGCGGTGAAGCGCGCCATGTCTTCATCCAGAATGGGAATGGGAATGCCGATGCCGACAAACAGGGAAACGCCGTAGCCTAAAATGCTGGCGCCGGTCAGCCACTCGGGGCTCATCTCCTTCAGATTGCCGATCACCGCCAGAGTGCCCGCCCCTTCTTTGGGCACGCCGTTTGCGGAACGCATCGCGTTGGGATTATGCTGCGTTCCGGGCCAGGCGACAAAGCCCTGGGCGCCGCCCAGGAAAATCCGCGTGCCGATGCCGATCGTCCGGTAATAGGGATCGTTGAACAGGGGGCTGAGCTGGCCGGATGTCGAATAGGAAACGTTGGCCATGCGCGGACGCAGTATGCCCATGTAGGTGTAAATCGTCGTGTCGGAAAGGTTCACGGCGCAGTTGTAGTTCTGATAGGCGTTGCGCGGATTGAACAGGAAGGCGTCGCGCAGATCGCTGATGGTGATGTTTTTTTCAAATTTGCGCGACGGATAGCAATCCGTCCCGTACCCCTCAGCCCGTAATTTCACCACGTTGCCGGACACCAGGTCCTCGATCACATGGCCGCCGCCGTAATTGAATTCGCCGGGATAGACGCTGTTTTGCGGATCTCCCTCGACGACTTCCGTCGCGCCCAGATAGCAGTCGACCGCGGCAATCCCGCCATAGGCCGGCACGTCGTTTAACCAGACGCGGGACGCGCGGATGCGCGGAGCGGTATGCCCGAAATTCAGAAAGGCGCCCGAAGAGCACATCGCGCCGAAGGTGCCGGTCGTGACGACATCGACGCGGCGGGCCGCCTCGACATCGCCGTGGCGCTCCACCACGTCGATCATTTCCTCGGCGGTGACGACAACGGCGCGCCCCTTTTTGATCTTTTCGTTGATTTCCTGAAAGGTTTTTTGAACTTTGAATTTTTTCATGCGCACCTTGTGGACGGCCGATTTTGACGCTTTCTTACCACGATTTGCCGATAATTGCAAAATCCCGGCCGCCGCTCAGGTATGCCCGAAACCGCCCGCGCCTCTTTGCGTCTCGTCCAGCCGGACGGTTTCCACCCACTGAACCCGGCAGATTTTCTGAACCACCATCTGCGCCAGCCTCGCTCCTCTTTTCACCACGAAGGGAGCTTCTCCGTGATTGACGACAATCAGGGCGATTTCGCCGCGGTAGTCCGCATCGATGGTTCCCGGAGCGTTCAAAAGCGTGACGCCCTGATGAAGCGCCAGGCCGCTGCGCGGGCGAATCTGCGCCTCATAGCCTTCCGGCAGGGCCACGGCGATGCCGGTCGGAATTTTTTTGCGCCCGCCGGGCGCAATGGTTTCCTCCGCCGCGACCGCCGCAAAGAGGTCCATGCCCGCCGCCGCACGGGTCATGTATTCGGGCAGGGGAAGATCCTCGTTGCCGGCGATTCTCTGGATCTGAACTTTGATGGTTTCCATGAAGCAATAGAATTTATCCCGCGCCGACAGACGCGCGGCGCGGGATAAAAGTTTCCAACCGATGAACCGCTATTTTACTTCCGCGCCCAGCGCTTCTTTGCGGCTGAGGCGAATCTTTCCCGACTTATCGACTTCCAGAACCTTGACCATGACTTCGTCGCCTTCCTGCAGGACATCCGTCACCTTGGCAATGCGCTCCCTGGCAATCTGCGAGATATGCAGCAAACCTTCCGTTCCGGGAAGAATTTCGACAAACGCGCCGAAATCGACGATCTTCTTCACCGTCCCGCGGTAAATCTTGCCGACTTCCGCTTCTTCGGTGAGCCATTTGACCATCGCCACGGCGCGGGCGGCCGCATCGGCGTCGGCGGACGCAATCGTCACGGTTCCATCATCTTCCACGTCGATGGTGACGCCGGTTTCACTGATGATCTGGCGGATATTCTTGCCGCCGGAGCCGATCACGGTGCGCACCTGATCTTCCTTCACCTTAATGGTGGTAATCCGCGGGGCGTACAGAGAAATATCCGCACGGGGCGCGGTCATCGTTTCGCGGATTTTGCCGATGATATGCAGGCGGCCCGCCTTGGCCTGAGCCAGCGCCTTGCGCAGAATATCCTCGGTCAGGCCGTCGATCTTGATGTCCATCTGCATCGCGGTGACGCCTTTTTCCGTGCCGCACACTTTAAAGTCCATGTCGCCGGCATGATCCTCGTCCCCTAAAATATCGGACAGAATCACCACCTCGTCGCCTTCCTTCAGCAATCCCATGGCGATGCCCGCGACAATGTCGCGCACCGGCACGCCGCCGTCCATCAGGCACAGAATGCCGCCGCAAACGGTAGCCATGGACGATGACCCGTTGGACGACAGAATTTCGGAGACAATCCGGATGGTATAGGGAAACTGCTCCGGCGGAGGAAGCACGGGAACCAGCGCTTTGCGCGCCAGCGCGCCGTGGCCGATTTCCCTGCGGCCGGGCGAGCGCAGCATCTTCGCCTCACCAACGCTGTAAGGGGGGAAATTATAATGCAGCAGGAAAGCCCGCCGTTCTTCGCCGGCAATATAGTCCATCCGCTGCTCATCGGAAGACGTCCCCAGGGTGAGGACGGCCAGCGCCTGCGTTTCGCCGCGGTTGAAGAGGGCCGAACCGTGGGCGCGGGGCAAAATCCCGACTTCCGAACTGATCGGGCGAATGTCCGTTGAAGACCGCCCGTCGATTCTCTTTTTCTCCTGAATGATCATATCCCGAAGAATCCGGGATTCGAGATGCTCGATGATCGCCGCAACTTTCTTTTTGAGCTGAGCGTCGTCGCCGCCGATGCTTTTGATCACGGTGTCACGAACTTCGCCCAGCTTGCCGTAGCGTTCCAGCTTGCGCGGCAGGCTGTAGCCTTCCTTGAGCCCCGGCAGGGCTTCGGCGCGAACCCGCGCCGCCAGATCCTCGTCCGGCTGGGCTTCCTGGGCCGGTCTTTTGGCTTTGCCGATCGCAGAGCGCACCTGGTCCTGCAGATCGATCACCGGACGGACGGCTTCCAGACCGAATTTAATGGCATCCACAATGATGTCTTCGCCGACCTCTTTGGCTTCTCCCTCCATCATCACCAGTTCCACGTCATAGGCGCGGCCCGCGGCGCCCGGGGTGACTTTGCGTCCCACCAGGAAGAGGTTCATTTCGCTTTCCTGCATTCTTTCCGGCGAGGCATTGGCCACCAGCTCGCCTGCGATCCGGCCGACGCGCACGCCCGCAATCGGGCCTTTGAACGGGATGTCGGATATCTCCAAAGCAGCCGACGCGCCGATCATCGCCGCCACGTCCGCGTCGTTTTCCTTATCCACGGACAGCACGGTGGCCACGAGCTGCGTTTCCGAATAATAACCTTTGGGAAACAGGGGGCGAATCGCCCGGTCGATGATGCGCGACGTTAAAATCTCCCGCTCGTTGGGGCGCCCTTCGCGCTTGAAAAAACCGCCGGGGATTTTGCCCGCGGCAAACGTCATTTCCTGATAATCCACCGTGAGCGGCAGAAAATCGACGCCCTCTCTCACGCTTTTCAGGGATACCGCCGTCACCAGCACCACGGTGTCCCCGTAAGAGACCAGCGTGGAACCGTCCGCCTGCGCGGCCACATAATTGGTTTTCACTGCAAAATTTCGCCCTGCGAAATCAGTGCTGTAATTGTCACTCATTCACTTTCCTCCACCTTCCTTGGGTTTATGGTCCGGAACAGGAAATTCAAGGGCGAAACGCAAAAGCCGATTGACGCAGAGATGAACAACATACGAGGCCAATCGGTGATGCTTTTGCCTTCCGCCCTTGAATGGATTGTGTTACTTCCTGAGGCCCAGACGCTTGATTATGTTTCTGTAGCGTTCCACATCGTTTTCTTTGATATAATTCAGCAATCTTCTTCTCTGGCCGACCAGCTTCAACAGGCCGCGCCGGGAATGGTGATCTTTCTGGTGCGTCTTGAAATGCTCGGTCAGGTATTCGATTCTCGCGCTCAGAAGGGCAATCTGCACCTCGGGCGAACCGGTATCCTTCTCGTGAAGACGGTAATCATCGATTAATGCTTTCCTCTTTTCCAAAGTTAACACGTCAATTCCTCCCTATCAAAATAATATCCTTTTTATGTTCCGGGCTCACGGGCCTGTCCGGTTGAATACCCTGACCATTCTGGCCACCCGGGTTTTCCCTTCCTGTTTGGCGATATCCTTCGACGGCATTTGCATTTCCGCCAGCGCCACCAGAGAGCCGTCCGGAGTAATGAACTTTATCATATCTCCCGCCGCAAGGAAAGGAAGAACATTTTCCCGCAGCATTCCGGCCTCCGGCTGAAATCCGGCCCGCAGCCTCACCGCCGTCGGTTCGCTGACTTCAACCGCCGCGGCAAAAGGCAGCGCCTGCGCCATCGGCAGCATCTTTGCCAGGAGCGCCGGCCTGGCCGCCGCCGCGTCCTCCTCCAGAGGCACGGCCATGTCTTCGGTGAAGAAGCCGCTCCTGAGCCTTCGCAATCCGGACAAACACGCGCCGCAGCCCAGCGCGCGGCCGGCATCGGCGCAGACCGTTCGAATGTAGGTGCCCTTCGAGCAGGCGATTTCAAAGGTCACGTACGGATAGCCGATGCTCTTCACGTCGAGCGAAAAGATTTCCACTTCGCGCGCCGCGACCTGTGGAAATTCTCCGGCCCGCGCGTACTGGTACAGGGGCCTGCCCTTGTGCTTCAGCGCCGAAAAAGCCGGCGGAACCTGCTGAATCTTCCCCGTCAGTCTTCCCAGCGCCAGCCGGATGTCCTCTTCGGAGGGAACCAGATCCGACCTGCCGGTTTCTCTCCCCTGCGTGTCCTGCGTATCCGTCTCGAGGCCCAGCATCATGGTCGCCCGGTAGGTTTTGTCGTCCCCCGCCAAAAACGGGGCCAGTTTGGTCGCTTCGCCCACGCATACCGGCAAAACACCGGTGGCCAGGGGATCGAGCGTTCCGGTATGCCCCGCCTTCGGCGCGCCCAGGATCTTCTTGACCCGGCTTACAACGTCGTGGGACGTCAGCCCCGCCGGTTTGTCCATCACCACGACCCCGTCCATAAACGCCTATGCTTCCCTGACGGCATCGAGCACACGGGACTTGATCGATGCCAGATCGCCTTCGATCCGGCAGGCCGCCGCGTTCACGTGCCCTCCGCCTTGGAAGCGGCGGGCGATTTTTTCCACATTGATCCGGCCTTTGGACCGCAGGCTCAGCTTGAACTGTTTTTCGCCCGTCTGCGTGTAGAGCATCGCGATATTGATCCCCTTGACCGCGCGGATAATATCGATAAAGCCGTCCGTATGCTCCATGGTCGCGCCGGTTTGCCGCAGATGACCTTCCGTGACGGCCATCGACGCGACCCCGAGCTCCGGATCCATCTCCAGCGTTTCCAGAACGCGGGCCAGAAGCTGAAGTTTGGCCGGCGGATCGCTTTCGTAAATATTTTCGGAAATCCACTGCGGATCGGCGCCGCCTTCCACCAGGTCGCCTGCCGCCCTGAGCGTCTCGTGGCCGGTGCTGGAATAGCGGAAACCGCCCGTGTCCGTCAAAATCGCCGCGTAGAGATTCATGCAGATGTCCTTCGTCATCGGCGCGCGCATTTCGCGCATCAAACGGTGAAGGAGTTCCCCCGTGGAACTGGCTCTCGAATCCAAAAGCTGCAATTCGCAAAATCCGCCGTTGGAAACATGATGGTCGATATTGATCAGGGTCGGAACGGCGGACACCGCCGCCGCGATGTTCCCCACGCGCTCCAGTTCCGAACAATCCAGGATAAAAGCGACATCGTAGGCTTCCGGACGGACCAGCTCGTGGACGATATGCTCCGCGCCGGGCAGAAAACGGTAGTGGCCGGGCGTGGCATCCTGGTTGCAGACGACCGCTTCCTTGCCCATATTCGTGAGCATGCCCAAAAGCGCCAGCTCGGAGCCCAGGGCGTCCCCGTCCAGCCGGATATGGGCCGTAATGAGAAACCGATTTCCCGAAGAAATGGCTGCAATAATTTTCTTAATCATGCTTTTCTTCCTGCCTGGCGATTTGATCCAGCAGCCGCTCGATGCGGTTGCCGTAACCGAAGGATTTGTCGTGCACAAACAGAATCTCGGGCACAAAACGAAGCTGCAGGCGATGGCCCAGCTCCCGGCGCACAAATCCCCTGGCCCGGGTCAATCCGGCCAGAATTTCCTCATTCAATTCATCCTTGCCCATCTCGACAAAGTAAATTTTCGCGTTTCGCAGATCGTCGGTCACCTTGACCGCCGTGATCGTCACCGCGTTCAGGCGGGGATCTTTTACGGACCTCAGCAGAATGTCGGACATTTCCGCCAGAATCAGCTCGCCGACACGGTCCGCCCTTTTAAAATTCATCGTACTTTCCCCTGACCCACGCGGCTTCTTCAACAAAATCGGAAACCGCCATCATTTCCACCTTCGCGTCCAGAACATCCGCCACGTTCAAATCTTCGACAAAATGCAGCAGGTGATCGATCTTGCCCTCGACAAAGCGCTGCTCGTTGCCGGTTACGGCAAACCCGATCCGGGCGAACTGGTGATCATCCAGTTGGCCCACCTGAGCGATGGAAACGTTGAATTCATTCTGGGCGCGCTTGATGATTTTATTCAAAACGCTCCGCTTGGCCTTTAAAGAACCGGATTGCGGAATCCGCAATGAAATCCATCCGTAGCCGATAATCATCGCCGCCCTTTTCTACAATTTTCTCTCCAGCGTCTCCGTGGTATACGCCTCGATCACATCCCCCACGTGGATGTCGTTATAGCCTTCAATGCCGATGCCGCAATCGAAGCCGGCCAGCACCTCACGGGCGTCGTCCTTGAACCGCTTCAGGGAAAGGATTTTCCCGTCAAAAACCGCCACGCTGTCGCGAACCAGTTTGACGCCCGCCGTGCGGGTAATTTTGCCGTCCGTCACGTGGCAGCCGGCGATGATGCCGACCTTGGGAACCTTAAAGAGTTCGCGGACTTCGGCGCGTCCCTGGACCACCTCTTTGTACTCCGGCTCCAGAAGCCCTTCCATGGCCGCCCGTACGTCGGCAATCACGTTGTAAATAATGTCGTAGAGCTTGATTTCCACGCCTTCCTGCGCCGCCAGCTCACTCACCCGGGCATCCGGACGCACGTTGAATCCGATAATGATCGCGTTGGAGGCGGAGGCCAGCATGACATCCGTTTCGCTGATCGCCCCCGTGGAACTGTGAATGGTTTTGAGCTGAACATCTTCGGTGGAGAGTTTATGAAGCGCGTCGGAGATCGCTTCGATCGAACCCTGCACGTCGGCTTTGATAATTACGTTCAGATCTTTCACGCCCTCTTTGATCTTCTGGTACAGCTGCTCCAGCGTGATTTTGGAGGAAGCGGAAAGCTCTTTTTCCCTGGTCTTGCGAATCCAGTAATCCGCGATGTTGCGGGCTTTCTTCTCATCTTCCACGCAGATAAATTCGGCGCCGGTCTGGGGCACGCTGGAAAAACCGATCACTTCCACCGGCATGGCCGGCCCGGCTTCCTTCACGCGGCGTCCCTGATCGTTGATCATCGCCCGGACGCGGCCGGATTCGGTCTTGGAAACAAAGGCGTCTCCCTCGCGCAGCGTTCCCTGCTGAATCAGCACGGTAGCCACGGGACCGCGGCCGCGGTCCAGCTTGGCTTCAATGATGATGCCCCGCGCAGCCGTGTTCGGATCGGCCTTGAGCTCCAGCACGTCCGCCTGCAGAAGAATCATCTCCAGAAGCTCCTCGATGCCGATTTTCTTCTTGGCCGAAACTTCGCTGAAAATCGTGTCGCCTCCCCACTGCTCGGACAAGAGTCCGTGCTCGGTCAGCGCCTGCTTGATCTTTTCGGGATCCGCACCCGGTTTGTCGATCTTATTGATGGCCACGATGATGGGCACGCCCGCCACTTTGGAGTGGTTGATGGCTTCCACCGTCTGATCCATCACGCCGTCGTCGGCGGCCACCACGAGCACCACGATGTCCGTCACCTGGGCGCCGCGGGCGCGCATGGCCGTGAAGGCTTCATGGCCGGGCGTATCCAGAAAGACGATGTCGCGGTCGTTGATGTGAACATGATAAGCGCCGATGGCCTGCGTGATGCCGCCCGCTTCGCCTTCGATCACGTTGGTCTGACGGATGGCGTCCAGAAGCGACGTCTTGCCGTGATCCACGTGGCCCATAATGGTGACGATCGGGGCCCGCGGCTTGAGATTTTCTCCGGAAGCCTCGGGCTTCAGCATCGAATCTTCAAATTCGACCTCCGCCCGCTCCACCTGAAAGCTGAATTCGGAGGCCACCAGCGTGGCAATATCAAAGTCTATCGACTGGTTGATGGTGGCCATCACGCCCATGCCCATGAGTTTGTTGATGACCTCGCCCGCCTTGACGCCCATTCTCTTGGCCAGCTCGCCGGTCGTAATCGTGTCTCCCACGCGGATGCGCCTTTTGATGGCTTTGGGCGTCGTGATTTCGGTCTTCTTCATCCTGACGGGCGCGGTTTTCCGGTCTTCGCGCCATTTGCCGATTACGACATCGCGGTCGTCATCCACCCTTTTGAGTTTCTTTTCGATTTTCCGCTCCAGAATCTTGCGGCGCGGAACCTCTTTCTCGTCGCCGATCAGGACTTCAACCGTTCCCTTTCCTCTTTTCTTGGGCTTCTCGAATTCCTTTTTGACGATTTTCTCCGCCGGCGGGGGCGCGATGACTTCGCCGGGTTTGGCGGGGGCTTTGGCCGGACCTTCTTTTTTCTCGTCGGGCCGGGTGATTTTGTGGCGGGACATCATCGGCGGCCTGACCGGAAGAATCACCGGAGGCGTTTTGGGCTTCGCCGGGGGCGCAACCGGCGTCGGCTGCACGGGCTTTGCTTCCGCTGCCGGCTCTTTTTCCGGCGGGGCCGGGCTTTCGGGAACCGCCGCTTCCGCCCGCTCCGTTTTCCGTTCAACCTCTTCGGCGGCCGACGCGGGCTGCGCCTCAGGCTTTTCTTCCCCGGCTTCCTTTGCTTTTTTGGCTCCCGCCGCTTCGCGCTCGGCCTTTTCGGCTTCCGGTTTTTCTTCTTTTTCTTCCGGGGATTCTTCGACCGCCGTCCGGACCGTGCGGCGGCGGATCACGGTGGATTTGATTCTTTCTTCCACGACCTGGCGGGGCGAGGTGGCCTGCAGGTCTTCCCTGATCCTTTCGATTTCATGATCTTCCAGGGTGCTGGCGTGGGATTTGACCGTAATGCCCAACCTTTCCAGATGGGCGATCAGATCCTTATTTTCCAGGCCAAGCTCCTTGGCCAACTCGTGAACTCGCTTTTTCGACATTCCCGAAACTCCCTCAAATCAATAATAAGTCTCTGAAAAAATTATTCCTTTTGACGATCGTTCGTTTCTTCATTCAGAAGCCGTATGGCTTCGGCAATCCATTCCGTGGCGGTCTTTTCGCCGACGCCGGGAATCGCGGAAAGCGCTTCCGTCTCCATCACCGCCAGCATGGCCACGCTTTTAATGCCCTGGGCAAAAAGCTTTTCCGCCATGGCCGGTCCGATGCCGGGCACCCGCATCAGCGATGCGGAGGCATCTTCGTCCTTCTCGGCGGCCATGGTTTCGCTCTTGACGTCGATTTTCCAGCCGGTCAGCTTGACGGCCAGGCGGACATTCTGGCCGCTCTTGCCGATGGCCAGCGAAAGCTGGTCGTCGGGAACAATCACCGTCATCGCCCGGTTTTCCTCATCGATCAACACCCGGTTGACCTTGGCGGGAGACAGGGCGCTGGAGACAAACTTGGCCGCGTCTTCGGTGTAGGGGATGATGTCGATCTTTTCGCCGCGCAGCTCCTGGACGACGCTCTGCACGCGCGTCCCGCGCATGCCGACGCACGCGCCCACCGGATCAATGTCCTTGTCCTTGGCCCTCACGGCGATCTTGCCGCGCTTGCCCGGTTCGCGGGCCACGCTGACGATTTCAATGAGTCCTTCGGAAATTTCCGGCACCTCCATTTCAAAGAGGGCTTTCAGAAAAGCGGGGTGCGTGCGCGACAGGATGATCTGCGCGCCCTTCGTGTTCTTCTTTACCTCCAGCAGATAGGAGCGGATGCGCTCGCCGCGCTTGTAGGTTTCGCGGTGGATCTGCTCCATGGGCGGCACCACGCCCTCGGCTCGCCCCAGGTTGACGATAATATTGCCGCCTTCAAAACGCTGGACGAACCCGTTGATCAGCTCGCCCTTGCGGTCCTTGTACTCATCGTAAATATTGTCGCGTTCCGCGTCCTTGACCCGCTGAATGATAATCTGCTTGGCCATCTGCACGGCGATGCGCCCGAAGGAACTGGTTTCTATCTTCATCCCGAGGGAATCCCCCGGCTCCGCGCCCTCATCCAGGGTTCGCCGGGCATCCTCATGGGCAATCTGCGTTTCAGGATCAAGCACTTTGTCCACGACCGTTTTAAACTGAAAAACTTCAATTTCTCCGGCATCATCGTTGTAATGGGCTTCGATTTCCACGTCCTGCCCCAGCTTCTTGCGCGCCGCCGTCAGCATGGCGGCCTCGAGAGCTTCCGTGATGATCTGCTTGTCGATCCCCCTGTCCTTCCCCATCTGCTCGATCAGACGTTTAAGGTCATGCAACATTGATCCAATCCTCCCTTATTTCTCTTGCGGCTGCGGTTCTGTTGAGCTTGTCGGCGTTTTTTTCACAAGGCATTGACGGTATCCTCGTCCACCAGATTGGCCCTGGCGATATCGTTTCTCGGAATGCTGAAAATCCGGTCCGCCATGCCGATGCGGACAAGCTTCCGGCCGTTTTCTTCGGCGTAATCCATGAGCGTTCCCTGAAAATTCCTGACGCCTTCTATTTTCACGTGGGTCCTGATTTTTACTTTGGCGCCCCGGAATTTCTCAAAATCCCGATCGCGAGAGATCGGACGGTCCGGGCCCGGCGACGACACTTCCAGCGTATAAGGCCCGCGGGAAAGGTCATGCACGTCCAGAATATCGCCAAGCTGATTGCTGACCGCCGTGCAGTCGTCCAGCGTGACGCCGCCTTCCTTGTCCAGAAAAAACCGGAAAACCCAGCGGGAATGCATTTTGACGCATTCGACGTGAATCAGCTCCATGTCTTCCGACAGGATGACCGGCTCAGCCAGCCGCCATATTTTATCTATCAATTCATCGTACATAGCCGCATCTTCCGAAAATAAAAAAGTGGGCGGGAGCCCACTTCAGCAAACGACTTTCAGTGATGGTTGAAATGCCACTACCATACACCAACAGCCAATGCAAGCACTATTTAAAGCACTGATTAAAGGAAGAAAAGGAAGAAATGGGTAAAATGGAGCGGGCGATGGGGCTCGAACCCACGGCGTCCAGCTTGGGAAGCTGACATTCTACCACTGAATTACGCCCGCTCACGGCAAAAGTCTTTGATGCAACAGTCCCTTTTTGTCAAGGAGTTTTTGCGCGCGGCTGCCCGGGCCGCAACCGGATTCGCGGTGTTATCGGTGTCTTATCGGTTGACAGTCCCGGGATTATTCGTTAAGAGGCGGCACCGTTTAGGGAAAGCAGACTGAAGGCTGAAGGGAATTTTGTGGTGAACGGTTGGAACCGCTCCCGTCACGGATGAGGGTATTTTGAGCAAGCAACTGCAAAAAGAAATTGAACGAAGGCGCACCTTCGGGATCATCAGCCATCCCGATGCGGGGAAGACGACGCTTACTGAAAAGCTGCTGCTTTTCGGCGGCGCCATCCAGATGGCCGGTGCGGTAAAAGCCCGCAAAGCATCAAAACACGCTTTGAGTGACTGGATGTCCATTGAAAAGGAACGCGGCATTTCCGTCACCTCGTCCGTTATGAAGTTTGAATATGCCGATTGCGAAATCAATCTGCTGGACACCCCGGGGCACCAGGACTTCTCTGAAGACACGTATCGCGTCCTCACTGCGGTGGACAGCGCGCTGATGGTCATCGACGGCGCCAAAGGCGTGGAAACGCAGACGCAAAAGCTCATGGAAGTCTGCCGCCTGCGCAACACCCCCATCATCACCTTCATCAATAAAATGGACCGCGACTGCCTGGCGCCGCTGGATATTCTGGCGGACATTGAGGACAAATTGCAGATCGAATGCTCGCCTCTGTCCTGGCCGATCGGCATGGGCAAACGCTTCAGAGGCGTCTATAATCTCTACGACAAAAAGCTGCATCTGTTCACGCCGGGTAAAGCGAGGCGCTCGGAAGACGGGGTTGTGATCAACGATTTGTCGGATCCATTACTTGATGAATTGCTGGACAGCCAAGCCCGAGAACTTCGCGAGGAAATCGCTCTCTTGGAAGGCGCGGCCAATCCTTTTGATATCAAGGAATATTTAAAGGCCGGCCAGACGCCGGTTTTCTTCGGCAGCGCCATCAATAATTTCGGTGTGAAAGAATTGCTCGATGCTTTTGTTGAAATCGCACCGCCTCCTGTCCCGCGCCCCACCACCACACGGATCGTCGATCCGGATGAAGATGATTTTTCGGGCTTTGTTTTTAAAATTCAGGCCAACATGGATCCGGCACACCGCGACCGCATTGCTTTTTTGCGCATCTGCTCCGGAAAGTTTCAACGCGGCATGCATGTGATGCAGCATCGCATCGGCAGGGAAGTCACCCTTTCCAACGCTACGATATTCATGGCGCAGGACAGGACAAACGTCGAGGAAGCCTATCCGGGCGATATTATCGGTATCCACAACCACGGTACGATCAAAGTCGGCGATACTTTCACGCAAAAAGAACCGCTCAAGTTTACCGGCATTCCTCATTTCGCCCCTGAGCATTTCTGCCGGGTGCGGCTCAAAGACCCGCTGAGACTGAAACATTTGCAAAAAGGGTTGACCCAGCTTTCGGAAGAAGGGGCGATTCAGGTCTTTAAGCCCCTGTGGGGGTCGGATAATATCCTGGGCGCCGTCGGCTCACTGCAGTTTGACGTAACCATGTCGCGTTTGAAAAACGAATACAGCGTTTACGCCGATTATGAAAAAGCCGATTATACCGCCGCCCGCTGGGTGACGTGCGACGACGCGAAAAAGATGGAAGAATTCCAGAAAAAAAATCTGATGAGCCTGGCGATGGACACGGAAGGAAACCTGGTTTATCTGGCGCTCTCCGATTGGCGGCTCGCCCACACCATGGAAGAATGGCCCCAAATCCGGTTTCACAAAACAATGGAAAAAAGTTGAAAAATCAGTTTAATGGTGACAGGTTTCAATGAAGGAGCGTCCGTCGGGCGTGAATATTGTCAACCGTCCGGTTTCTTTCGGGGAAAAAGATGAGCAAGCCGACTGCGAAGAAAGCGTCGCCAAAAAAAACCAGGGGTTCGGATTCGAAAGAAAATTTTTTCGATCGAACCATCGGGAATGATGAAAAGCGCTACCGCCTGCTGGCGGAAAACCTGACGGACGTCATCTGGGTGCTGGATCTGCAGTTGAAGCATACGTATGTCAGCCCTTCCGTAGAACGTCTGCGGGGCTATCCCCCCGAAGAAGCCGTCAGGCAGTCCCTGGAAGAGTTTCTGACGCCGGATTCGCATAAGAAGGTCCTGGACATCTTCAGCAGGGAATTCTCCCAAGAAACGCAGGGGCAACGCCACGCCCGGGAGTGGACGCAAAGCATCGAAGTGGAAATGCTCCGCAAGGACGGTTCGACGATCTGGACGGAAGTCAAGGCGTCGCTGCTCTATGACGACCACGGCCGTCCTGAAGGCATCCTCGGCATTACCCGCGACATTTCGGAGCGGAAGAAAACCGAACAGGCTTTGAAAAAGAGCGAGGAGTATTACCGGGCGATCTTTGAACACACGGCCACCGCCAACATGATTCTGGCCGAGGATACGACCGTCCTGTCGGTGAACGCCAATTTCGAAAAAACCATGGGGTATTCCAAGAAGGAAGTTGAAAACAAAATGTCCTGGACCAGATTTGTCGTTGACGAAGATCTGGCGGTCATGGTGGAGCGGCACAAGACCAGAAGAACCAACCCCGAGTCCGTTCCCGGCACGTACGAATTCCGGGGTCCGACCCGATCGGGAGACATTCGGACTTTCTTCCTCAGCGTCGAAATGATTCCGGGCACAACCAACAGCGTGGCCTCCCTGTTCGACATCACCGACCGGAAAAAGGCGGAGGACGATCTGCGGCAATCCGAAGAGCGGTTCCGGGACATGGCCCGCCTGCTGCCGGAAACCGTCTTTGAGGCGGATTTGAACGGGACCGTCACCTTTGTCAACGAACCTTCTTTCGACCGGTTCGGTTTCACCCGCGGCGATGTGGAAAAGGGCATGTCGCTCTTCAATGTTCTGGCCCCGGAAGACCGGGAGCGGGCGGGGGAGAACTTTCAACGAATCATTCGGGGGGAATCTCTCGGACTCAACGAATACATCGCGCAGAAAAAAGACGGGGCGCGGTTTCCGGTCATGGTGCACACCTCCCGCATTTTCAAAGAAGGGAAACCGGCGGGTTTCCGGGGGTTTCTCATTGATATTTCGGAGAAAAAAGCCATGGAGGAACAGCTTCTGCGCGCGCAGAAGCTGGAGGCCATCGGGACGCTGGCCGGCGGCATCGCCCATGATTTCAACAATCTGCTGATGGGCATTCTCGGAAACATTTCCCTGATGCTCATGAACATGGAGCAGGAGCATCCCTTCCACGAACGCCTCAAGAACATGGAAGAATATGTCCAGAAAGGCTCCAATCTGACCCGGCAGCTCCTGGGCTTTGCCCGGGGCGGCAAGTACGAGGTCCGGACGACTCACTTGGGCAAATTCGTCGCCCGAAGCGCGGAAGTGTTCGGCAGAACCAGAAAAGAAATATCCATTCACCATCAGGCGGAAAAAGACCTATGGTATGTGGATGTGGACCGCGGACAAATGGATCAGGTCCTGCTCAATCTTTTCGTGAACGCATGGCAGGCGATGCCCGGCGGAGGCCATTTGGATATTTCAGTGGAAAACACCGCGCTGGAGAATCAGGATGTCGCGGGCTTCGGCGTCCAGCCGGGAAGATTTGTCAAGCTGACGGTGAAGGACACGGGAATCGGCATGGATGAGGCCACGCGATTGCGCATTTTCGAGCCGTTTTTTTCCACCAAGAAGCGGGGGCGGGGCACGGGGCTTGGTCTGGCCTCTGTTTACGGAATCATCAAAAATCACGGCGGATTCATCAGCGCGGAGAGTGAAAAAGGAACCGGCAGCAGCTTCATCATCCATCTTCCGGCGTCTGAGAAAAAAGCCGACGAGGAAGATCAGCAGGAAAGCAGGCCCGCGCAGGGCCGGGGAACCATCCTGATCATCGACGACGAAGAAATGATTGTGGATGTCGGCAGTCAGATGCTGGAAGGGCTGGGATACAGCGTCCTGACCGCCGGCGGCGGCAGGAAGGGCGTTGATGTTTTTGCACGGAACGCGGAAATAATCGACTTGGTTATTCTGGACATGATCATGCCGGATTTAAGCGGCAGGGAAACTTTTGAGGCGCTTCGAAGCCGGAATCCCGCCGTGAACGTTCTGCTCTCCAGCGGCTACAGCCTGGACGGTCAGGCCAAGGAACTCATCGCCGAAGGCTGCCGGGGCTTTATCCAGAAACCCTTCACCATGGCGGAATTATCCCGCAAGGTCCGGGAATTTATTGAAAAATCGTAAGCATCCTTTCCCCTCCGACCGGCAAGCCGGAATCTTCGTCCCCTCGTGAAAATCCCGGGCAAGACAGGTGATCCGCCGCCGGATTCAGGGGCGTTTCTTTGCGGCGGCAAAGGCGGCGGCGCTTTCTCCGGCCACGTATCCGGTGGAAAATGCGGCCTGCAGATTATAGCCGCCCGTGTCCGCGTCGATGTCCATCACCTCGCCGCAGAAAAACAGGCCGGGAACTTTCTTCGAGGCCAGCGTTCGCGGATCGATCTCCCTGAGAGAAACGCCGCCCGCCGTCACGACGGCTTTGGCCAGCGGCAGCGGGGCCTGAAGGTTGAACCGCAGCGCCTTGAGCACGTCGATCATTTTCCCCCGCTCGGCGGCGCCAACCTGATGCGCCGGCTTGTTTTCGTCCACGCCGGAAAGAGCCGCGAGCGGGCCAATCATCTTTGCCGGAAGATAGTCTTTCCAGATCGTCGCTGTTTTTCTTTTGCCGAACGCGTTGAAATCTTTTTGCAGTCTTTTGCCGAGCTGCTCCCGGGTGACGGCGGGTTTTAAATCAATCAAAATGGAAACCGGCCCCTGTTCAAGGGCGTCCACCACGGCAAGACTCAAAAGCAGAATGATCGGCCCGCCCAGGCCGAAATGGGTAAACAGCATTTCGCCGAACCGGCTTTCGATGACCGGCGGACGGGGGGTTTTGCTTGCGCCGCGGCCGGAAACGTACGTCGGAGTGAGCGCATCGTCTATGGTCATGGCTTCTCCCTGAAACGCCGTGGCGCGGACATTGCGCAGGGATACGCCCTGCATCGACCGGGCAAGCGCCTGTTCCCGGACGACGAGCGGAACCAGCGCCGGTCTTGGTTTGACGATGGTGTGACCCAGCGCGGCGCTCAAGGCATAGCCGTCGCCTTCCGAACCGGTAGCCGGCCAGGAGGCGCCGCCGGTGGCGAAAATCACCGAGGAAGACAGACAGGAGCCGCCCGTTGTCTCAACGACAAAGAGGGAATCCGGGCGAAGCGCCACGGAAGTCACCCGGGCATGGAGCTGTCTGCGGACATGATGCTCTTCCAGGTATTGATGAAAAACCTGCAGCACGTCGCGGGCGTCGTCGGAAACGGGAAAAATTCTGCCGCCCCGCTCCGCTTTGGTCACGAGACCGTACCGTTCAAAAAACGCCAGCAGTTCGGGGCGGAAAAAGCGTGAAAACGCGCCGTGCAGAAAACGGCCGTTGGGCCCGTACATGGAAACAAAGGATTTCAGGTCCGCGGCGTTGGTCAGATTGCAGCGCGTTTTGCCGCTGACCAGAATTTTTTTGCCGCACCCCTCCATTTTTTCCACAAGCAGCACCCGGGCGCCCCGTTCGGCCGCCCGTCCGGCGGCCATCAACCCCGAAGCGCCTCCGCCCACCACCACAACATCGGCCTCCATCGCCGTCCGATCCATCACGGTATCTCCCTTGGCGACACCGCTATCACAGATGCAGGAAAACGGTCAATGGATTTGCCCGGTCCGGAACAAATCATATCCTTTGAGCAGCCGCATGGGACAACAGCCTGTTGAGAACCAAACCGGCCTGTGCTAAAGATTTACCGGCCCAACTTCCTTCTCAGGAGCGACCTTTGCAAACGCCAACCCGTATTCTATCATTGACCGCCAGAATGATACTGCAGGTCCGTCCCGCAGCGCGGACTTTCCTGCAGGGCTGGAAGGAGCGCGCGCGCCGGATTCCCGATCCTGAACTGCGGCGCCAGGCTCTGGCGAGCATTGAAGCCAAGACATTTCACTGCGAAGGAGGTTCTCTCTGCGGCCTCACGGCCGGACACTTCTGCCGTGAGGCCATTGAATTTATAGTCGCCTATCAAACCATCAGCGATTACCTGGACAATCTGTGCGACCGCAGCACCTCGCAGGACCCGGAAGATTTTCGCGCGCTGCATGAAGCCATGCTGCACGCCCTGACGCCGGAGGCGCCGCTTGCCGCCTATTACCGGTTCCGGCCCGAGCGGAATGACGGAGGCTATCTGGACGAACTGGTGCGGACCTGCCAAATGATTCTGGGCGGCCTGCCGGAATACCACAGGGTCGCGCCGTTCATCCGGGAACTGGCCGGCCTTTACGTGGACCTGCAGGTGCACAAGCATGTTCGTCCCGACGAGCGCGAGGAGCGCCTGAAGAAGTGGTTTGACGGCCTCAGGCCCGGTCTTCCTGAAATGGCCTGGTATGAATTCGCCGCCTGCGCCGGCTCCACGCTGGGGATTTTCTGCATGGTCTCGCTGCTGTTCGGAAAGCAGGATGCCGCGCCCGCCGTTGAACGGATCCGCAGGGCCTATTTCCCCTGGGTCCAGGGCCTGCATATTCTTCTGGACTATCTGATCGACCAGGAGGAGGACCGGCGCGAGGGTGATCTGAATTTTTGTTCTTACTATGAAAATCATGAACGGCTGACGCAGAGACTCGGTCATTTTTACCGCAGGGCGCAGGCGGGAGTGGCGGATCTGCCCGACGCGAAATTTCATCACCTGCTGATCAGCGGTCTTCTGAGCCTCTACCTGTCCGACCACAAGGTTTCCGGACAAAAAACAGTGCGGGCCGTCGCCAAAAAACTGCTCGCGCTGGGCGGGGCCGAAACCTTTTTCTTTTACTTGCAGTGCCGGATGTACCGCAGACTGCCCTGAGGCATTTTACCCCATCCATTGGGGCGTTATTCCTCATCCGCCGGTCCAATATGAAAGGAGCAGACCCTCTTTTAAAAATTTAACCGTCATTCCAAATGAATAGAGGTTGACAGATCGGTACGGAAACTGGCATAGTCATTGCTCAAAAAAACAAAAGCAAAAATAACCAGGGTGCCGACACTCTATGAAAAAAGTTTTGGTTTGTGCAATCGGGCTTGTCTTCCTTCTGGCCGTGTTCGCTTTCGCGGCCGAGAAACCGGGCGCCCATTCAGCGCAAAAGGTTGTTTCCAAAACAGCCACCATGAACGCCCGGGGCAAGGTTGTGGAAATTTCCGACAAGGCCGTACGGATTGAACGAAGCATCAAGGGAAGCGCGGAAATCATGGAGTTCGCCCTGGAAAACCCGGCTCCGGGCATCGCCGTGAATGATTTTGTCAAAATCGATTACACGATCAAAGACGGAAAAATGACCGCTTCCAGAATAGCCCAGCCGAAGGCCGAAAAAAATCATAGAAAAAATGAAACAAAACAGGTAAAGGAGAAATCGGCAGCCACTGCAAAATAAGGTCGATTGCCTGGTGACAGAGGGTGAGGAGTCCCTGAAAATTGATGGGTTCTTTTAAAACTATTAAAAAGGAGGATGTACAATGAAGCGTTTAGCATTACTGGTTGTGGCAGTTGTTTTCGCATTCGCCACCATGGCGATGGCCGCCGACAAGCCCGCCGTATCGACGGTGGAAGAGGTTCAGTCGGGAGCCACCAAGATTTCCGACGCGGATAAAGCCGCCGTGAAAGACGCGCAGAAAGCCGCCAAGGAAAAAAGAGCCGCGAAAAAAGCGGGCCTGGTCAAAAAAGAAAAGGTGAAGGCGCCGGAAGCCAAAAAAGGCGTCTCGACGGTTGAAGAAGTGCAGTCGGGAGCCACCAAGATTTCCGATGAAGACAAAGCCCTGATCGAAGCGCAGCGCAAAGCCAAGAAAGCCAAATAAGCCGCCTGGGCGATATACGTTTTTGCGGCATTGACAAAAAAAGGGACGGGAAAAACCCGCCCCTTTTTTTATGCCGGCCCCCGCCGCGGGAAGCCTTCGGGATCGCTCGAACTCCACGTGGTTTATTTCGCGCCTTTTTGTTATACATTTTCCCATGCTCAAAAGACTGCTGTCAAAAATTATCGATTACAACAACCATTTGACGCTCCGCGTCAGGCTGGTTGCGCTGACCGTGGCCGGCCTGGCGCTGACCATGGCCGTATGGGGGCTGATTCACCTGACCGCCCTTGACCGGATTCTGGTGGACCAGCAGGGAAAGCGCCTGGAAGGCGTCGCCGAAACCGTCAGCACCTTTTATCAGCACTTTCCGACCCGGCAGGGCATCGCCACGCTCGATTCCACGCTGAAAGATCACATCCAGACCGATGTGCGGCTGGCCCGCATCGATATTCTGGAAATCCGGCGCGGTTCCGTCAATTACGTTGCCGGCGCCAGCCGCGTAGCCTACGAATGGCCGGACCATCTCGTGGCGGAAACCGGCGCAAAGGGAAAATCCCTTTCCATGAAACTGGAAACGGAGGACGGACCTTCACTGGGCCTGCTGTATCCCGTCCCGGGGGACTCCAAAGACTCCCGCGTCGTCGTGGTCGGCATCATCGCTTTTTCCCGGGCCAACGCGGAAATCATGAGCCGCGCGCGGCGGCTCCTGCTGGTCAGCAGCGCGGGGCTTCTGCTGGCCATTCTCCTGCTTTTGGGCCTGAGCTACGGCTGGCTGATCGGCCGGCCGCTGGAGACGATCATCAACACCATCGATGAATTCCAGAAAGGGCGGTACGTCGAACGCATTCCCGCCGGCCGCCGTGACGAGTGGGGGCTTCTGGCCGATCATTTCAATCGAATGGCCGATGAAATTGAAAACGTCATGGAGCGCAATGACAACCTCACCCGCCATCTGGCCGATCGCGTCCGGGAAGAGACGCTCAACGTGATCGGCCTGCAGAAGCAGGTGGATGACTTGAAGCAGTTGACGGCCCTGGGGCACCTGACGGCCAATCTGGCCCATGATCTGGGAACGCCGCTTCATTCCATCGCCGGACTGGCCCGGCTGCTTCTGGAGCGGGAAGGCTGGCCGCCGGATGTGGCGCACAAGCTGAACGTGATCGTCGAACAGACGCAGCGGCTGGACCACGTCATTCAGAATGTCCGCAAGGCTACGCGTCTTCCCGAACCGCATCTGGAGCGCATGACCGTCCATCACATTCTGAGTGAAACGCTGCCGCTGGTGGAGCCCCTGATCCAAAAAAACCGGATCGCCATCGAGGTGCGGCTGGAACGGTCCGCTGCGTCTTTGTACGCCGACCGCTACCGGATTCAAACCGCGCTTTTGAACATCCTGCAAAACTCCATCGAGGCCATGTCCGGCGGCGGCGTCATCCGCCTCTCGGCCGAAGATGACCGGGCGGCCCGCACCATCGCCATTTCGATTGCCGACAACGGACCGGGCATCGCGGCGGATCTTCTGAAAAGAGTCTGCGACCCCTTCGTCAGCTCTCGTCAGGGGGAAGGCATGCGCGGCCTGGGGCTGGCCATTGTCCGGGACATCATCCGGGCCCATAACGGCCGCATGGACATTCAAAGCACACCGGAAAGCGGCACGACGGTCGTCCTGTACCTGCGGATGGCCGACGCCGCCGCGGATTGATGTTTATTTTTCCTGCAGGCCGTAGCGGCGGATTTTCGTGCGCAGGGTTTTGCGGTCGATCCCAAGAATCTCGGCGGCCCTGGACTGGTTCCAGTCCGTCTTTTTCAGGGTCTGAACAATCTGCTCACGCTCGGCTTCTTCCAGGGGCGTCCATTGCGGCCCGTCGGCCTGCGCTTTGACGGCCGCCCGGGTCCGGAACCGGTCCGGCAGATTTTCCGGCAAAATGACCACGAACGGCGAAAGCAGCAGCGTCTGCCGCAAAACATTTTCCAGTTCGCGCACATTGCCCGGCCAGTCATAGGCCATGAGGGTTTCCATGGCTTCCGGTGAAACCCGAACATCGGGATAGCCCAGTTTCTTCAGCATCGTTTCGATCAGCAAAGGAATATCCGGCCGCCGCTCCCGCAGGGGCGGAATGCGCAGGCGGACGATAAAGCGATACAGAAGATCCAGGCGGAACCGGCCGGCGGCGACTTCTTCATCGACATTTTTATTGGCGGCGGCAACGACGCGCACCGCGACGTGGCGAACATCATGTCCGCCGATCCGGCGGACCTCGCCGTCCTGCATGAACCGAAGCAGCTTGCTTTGCAGCGCCGTGGACATTTCCGTGATCTCATCGAGAAAAATGGTGCCGGCGGAGGCGGATTCAATCAGCCCCACATGCTGATGATCCGCGCCGGTAAAAGATCCTTTTTCGTAGCCGAAAAGCTCCGATTCGAGCAGGTTGTCGGGGATCGCGCCGCAATGCACGACGACGAAAGGCTTCTGGCGGCGCGAGGACATGGAATGCAGCGACCGGGCGGTCAGCTCCTTGCCGGTGCCGCTTTCGCCTTCGATGAGCACGCTCGCCTGGGAATCGGCGACGCGGGCAATCTGCTTGTAGAACTCCACCATGACGGGCGAAGAGCCGATCAG
>JAQUVQ010000082.1 GCA_028693285.1 Smithellaceae bacterium | reverse complement strand
GCTGCTGGTCAAAACCGTCCCCTGGGTATACCGCTCCTACCACTCGCACGGCTTTTCGTTTGACTACTTTCCACTGGAGCTGGAAGCCTGGAAAAAGGCAGTCAGCCAATTTCTCAGCCCCGAAGCAACCGGGGAAATCAACGCCGTTTACGACTGGATGCTGAAAAACCATGAACGGATGATTGAACTTTCCGCGTTCATCCCCAACCAGCGGGAGACCTATCCGGAATTGAAGGATGAGCGCAGAAGATTCGGCGGCGGTCTTCTGGCGGCGGACTTTCCGCTTTGCATGAAAATTGCCGACTCCGTTCTGGAGCGGGAAAACGGGCAGGAAGCCCTTTACCTTGGGCTGATCCAGCCGGTCATGTATGAAATCGGCAGACTGTGGGAACAGGATAAGATCAGCGCCGCCGAAGAGCACATGGCCACGTCCATGGTGGGAAGAATCCTGGCCGGTCTCTATGCCAGGTTTCCGGTTCCGCCGGCAAACCGGGGCAAGGCCGTGGTCACCTCCGCACCCAACGAGTTTCACGAACTCGGCGCAAGAATTCTGGCCGATATGCTGGAAGCGGACGGATGGGACATTTTCTTCCTGGGCGCGAACACGCCTGCCGAAGAGCTCATCAAACTGGTCAAAAAAGCCGATCCGCGTTTCCTGGCGATCTCGGCAACCATGCCGTTCAACATGGACCGGGTCGCGGCCATGATTTCAGGCATCCGAAACGATCCCGCCCTGAACTCCGTCAAGATTCTGGTCGGCGGGGCCGCTTTCAACACGGACCACACGCTATGGCGGCGAATCGGCGCCGACGCCTGGGCGGAAGATCCCCCGTCCGCCATCCGGCAGGTTCAGTCATGGTAAGAGACAGCGGCGCGCCAACCGATCTGGAAAGTCTGCTGCAGGGAAATCCCGAGAAGGTCACCCGGTATCTCCTGTCTTCCGGCAGGATGGCCATGATCCTTCTGGACCGGAAGGGCGTCATTCTGGATTGCAACGCCTTCTTCCTGGAAAGCGTCGGATTATCGGAAAAACCCGTCGGCAAATCCATCCAGGCTTTTCTTCGGGAAGGCCTCCAAGCCGGATGGGAATGCATCCGCGGAGATTGCCGGCCCGTGAAACTGACGTTTACATTGAACGGACCGCTGGAATATTTTCTGTCGGGCCACATCCTGAATGTCCAGGAGCATTATCTCCTTTTCGCGCACACCGTCCGCCTGACCGATCATGAAATGGTCGTCAAACTGTCCCGGCTCACGGATGAACTGACTGATCTGACCCGGCAACTCAACAAAAAAAACCGGGAGCTGGAAGCCGCCAACGAAACCATCACCCGGCTGATGAACACCGATCCCTTAACCGGGCTCACCAACCGGCGTCAGCTCAAGGAAAGGATGGACGCGGAACTGTCCAAAGCCAGACGCCACGGCCACCCGCTTTCCGCGCTCATGACGGACATCGACCATTTCAAATCCATCAACGACACCTACGGACACGCCGCGGGCGACGCAGTGCTGGTCGGGGTAGCCTCCATTCTGCGGCAGACGTGCCGGAAAGAAGACATCGTCGCCCGCTACGGCGGAGAGGAATTTGTCGTCCTCCTTCCCGATTCGCCCGCCGCGGCAGCCCTGGATTGCGCGGAGCGAATCCGAAAAGCCATTGAGGGAAACGTGTTTCCGGAAATCGACCGGAAGGTAACCGTCAGTTTGGGCGCCACTCTCTTTGCGCCCACCGACACGGAGGACAGCTTCATCGGGCGGGCGGACGCCGCCCTGTACGAGGCCAAGACATCCGGACGAAACCGGGTGGTGCTGAAATAGCCTTCCAAAGCGAAGCTGAACGGCGGAGACGCTCATTCCCTCTTCCACGGGACCAGGCGATGCGGCCCGGAACGGCGACGTTATTGCCGTCCGGTTCAAGGTCTAATGCCAACGCCAACTCATTTCAAACTCGTTTGATGATATGCGAAAGCGGGTGCGGCACCCGTGAGGTCGAACCATTCAGGCGAGCCATCAGGAATGCCGCTGAAGAAACAAGCGGATTCAAAGGCACGTACGAAAGAGGATCTACCTTCATCAGATGAAACATGGCTTCAACGGTGGCGCATAGATTATTGCATTCGCCGCTTAAATATACCTTATTCCGCCCCAGCCGTTTGATGAGCTTTTCGGATACTTCATCGATCGCGCAATGCCCGGCAATAAGAACTCTGCCCTTTATCCCATCCACCACGGATGGATCGTGACCTCTTCCCAAAACCAACGTCCAGCCGCCCTTGCCGGCATTGTCCATATACATCGTTTGCATTACGCAGAGCGGGTTATTCAGGCAACCTTCCCGGCACACAAGTTTGTTCCCTTTCATTACTGTCACATCAGGCGGAAATTCCGGATAGAGGTCCCAGGGGTAGTGCCCATCCGTCGGCATATCGCCGATAAGGTCAATTTTTTCAAGGCTGGCGATATCGCCCGAAAGTTCAATATCCTGCGGCCCCTTCACGCCGTCTGAGAAGCCGCGTTCAATCGCAATTCTGAGATGGGGCACATCGTCAACATTCAATCCAAAAACACGGGCGCCGGCAATATCGGCGGCAACCACATTTTTACCGGCAATCAGCACACGGAAAGGCCGCACCTGTTTATCGGCAAGCGCCGTGGCAAAATAATGACCGTGAATCGTTCCTTCAACGCCTTCAATCAGCGTTACATCAGGCCTGATGTACCCGAGCACATCGACAAGCTTTTGCGGCAAATTATAGTTATGGTCAAAACCCCGGCATTTCTGCATCGGGAAGCCCCACTGGTTTTTAACGCCAAGCGTCACAACTCCCATGGAATGGGTTTTCAGTTTCGGCACATTGATATACAAATGACGGTCCCGCTCTTCTATCAGCCGCATAACCGTCTCGGGCATTTCAAAAGACGTCAAATCGTAGCCATCGGGGTCTTTGACTCCGACAGGCCCGCGACCGGTAAAGGGCAGAGGCCGGCTTTTCTCTTCATCGAGATATATCGGCTTTGCGCCCGTTTCACGGCAAAGCCTTGCATATCCCGTGGCGCTATACACCAACCTTGTATAGTTTGCCTGCGTCGAGTTTTCGAAAAGATATATTTTCTTCGCGCCGGCTTTCTTCCAATACAAAATGATTTCCCGAAGAACCTCAATTCTGGTGTGGCTGTAAGCTTTTGCATCAACCGCATTGGGTTTTATAAAAACTTCACCGCTCGATTTCAGCAACGACGCCCCGCCCAATTCATCAAAGATGGCTGTGACAGCCTTGCCGATATCACTCACAAGGGCGCTGTTCAGGGGCAGGTAATTTTTAAAACTTACATTCTGATGGCTGGAGAGAAGCTTTTTAAAGATAACCTTTGTTTTCATTTCTTCTCTTTTTGATTTGATTCACAAAGCGTATTGTAAAGAGTAAATATCTGCGTGAATGTTGCTGCACCTGTCGCTTTTCATGGCAGTGAATACATATGAGGGCGGCTTTTGCTTGTCAAGCATATTTCTTGCTGCGGCAAGTTTGGTTATATGATCGTATTTGGAACAAACCGATTTTAAAAAGCAACCTATGTTATCAACTTCAAAAACGATTTTTTATGAATATTTTTGTCCATCCGGGTCTTCCGTACGGCTACCTGCTATGCGCATCAACCGGATGGACCAAAAAAAGATTCTCTTTGACAGACCGGACTGGCCTGACCTATACTCCGTGCCGCAGGAGAAAGGAGCGCTGTTTCACCTTTTGTCGTTTCATTTTCCTGAACAACACCTTATAGTCGCGTACAAAAGGAACCATATGGAAAAACAGACTCAGACCGAAGCAGAAAGCACCTCCGGCGTTTTTGCCGACTGTCAACTGGGCGCCGGTTTTGACGAGGAATTTTTTCTTCTCAATTTCGGCACCCGGCTCCTCACCGCCTTTACCGACAGGGAGATTCTGATCGACATTGCCCTCGAAACCCTGGCCGATTTCTCCCAGGGAAAAAGAATCGCCATCATGAGCCTCGACGAACAGAACAAAACATTGGAAATCGACGGTGTCTTTTTTCAGCGCCAATCTTCCCGTCCGCAAATGTCTTTTCCCGTGGAAAAAACGGTTGCGGGAAAATGGATGTCTCAAAAAACGGTCGGCGTCGCTCCGCTCATCCTGGAAGGAGAGGTTCCCCTCCCGGCGGAGAGCGGACGCCCGGAGGACAGCCAGTGTTTGTGCCTTCCGCTGATCGGGTCCTCTTTCCGCCCGGTGGGACTGGCCACGATTGAAATCCCGGCGGGACGCTGCTTCGACTTTTTCGAGGCGCAGCAATTACGAGTCCTCAGCACGGCTCTGGCCGTCTCTCTGGAAAACACAAAGCTTTTCTCCCGGGTCATTCACGACAGTCTGACCAACCTTTACACCCGCAGGTTCTATGAAATCAGGGTGGAAGAAGAGATTGCCAAGCTAAGACGAAACAGCGGACGCCTGTCCATCATTCTTTTTGATCTGGACCAGTTCAAAAACATCAATGATTCTTTCGGCCACCTGACGGGCGACGAAGTTCTGCGCCAATTCGCCGCGCTCATGCTGGACCACGTGCGCAAAGGCTCCACGCTGATCAGCCGCTACGGAGGAGAAGAGTTCATCCTTCTCATGCCCGATGCCCGCGTGGAGGAAGCGCTCCGTCTGGCCGAAAGAATCGTCTCTCTGTGCGCGAGCCATGAGTTTGGCGACGGCCGGAGAAAAATCCAAATGACAGTCAGCGGCGGTGTGGCGTTTACCGACCATACGGAAGCCGTCTCCCAGACAGAACTTTTCGAAAGGGCGGATCAGGCGCTTTACGAAGCCAAACACAGCGGACGAAACCGTGTTGTTGTCTGGAAAAACATAAGCGCCCCCTACCGGATGTAGTCTTTTAAAATTCGGAACGGCGCCGCCGATGCCGAAAGCCCGCCTGTGACGGAAAAAAGCGGTTCTTTTCGCGTGGCGAGTATGAATCAGACCATTCGCACATATCTATCGAATCTGGAGGATCTCTTTTCCTTTTCTCCCTCCGACGCGCAACGCGCCGCTGTCCGCTTCCATGAAGAAATGCGGCGCGGTCTGGACGGGCAAACCAGTTCCCTCAGAATGCTTCCCTCGTATGTCGGCCGTCCAACGGGAACGGAAAAGGGACAATTTCTGGCGCTTGATCTGGGCGGCACGAACCTGCGGGTCCTGGCGGTCCGGCTGGACGGCCGGGGCGGTG
>JAQUVQ010000042.1 GCA_028693285.1 Smithellaceae bacterium | reverse complement strand
CCAATTCTCTCACAGCCTGTGAGAGAAACAGGCTGTCCGTGTACGTCCGAAAAAACTGGAGCATCCGCCACACATTTTGCGGTGAGAAACCGAAGGTGCCAGGGAAAGCTCTTTGGCTTTGGTCATCTTGCCAGACCCTCCAACAGTTTTTCCGCTTCTTGTTCCAGCTTCCAGAATTCCTCAAGCAGCCATCAGGTCTTGAAACATTCATTTTCTAATTCCACCTGCCGCCTTACAATTTTAAAAATGCACTGCAAGAACTTATACAAAATTCTTATGGGGCAAATAAGATCCTCTATTCCTTAAGCAGATTCAAAATCACTTTTATCATCATGTCCTTTTCCGATGGCTTGCTGGCGGCGATCATCAGCGTGAGAGCGACAAGCGCGTTGTCGTCTATTCGCTTGTATCCGTCCTTGGTCAGCAAAATTTCGTTTTTTTGAAGGAAGCAGATGAAGAGCGCGGCGGCTATGCGTTTGTTGCCGTCCACAAAGCTGTGATTCTTTGTTACGAAGTAAAGCAGATGAGCCGCCTTTGCCTCTGTGGCGGGATAGACGTCTTTGCCGTCGAAGGTCTGGTAAATGGCGCCGATGGAACCCTGAAAGCTTTTGTCTTTTTCCTGGCCGACCAAAGCGGAATCCCGGAATTTTCTTTTCATCTGTTCAATGATGTTTCGGGCTTCTTCATACGTCAGTTTGTATTTTGATTTTCTCGTTCCTTTCGGGGATGAAAGGCGCTGGTGATCAAAGTCGTCAAGAATATTCAACGCCCGCCAGTATTCGGAAATGATTTGAACGATTCCCTTCGCTTCATCGGAGACGCCTTCCAGAAGCACAATATTGCCCAGCAGGCGCACGGCATTTTGCAATTCGTTGATCTTGTTTTGCTGGGCTTTGAGGCGTTTTTCATTGATGGTGTAGCCGTCCACCAGGTGTTTGCGCAGGACATTGGTCGCCCAGATGCGGAACTGTGTGCCGCGCAATGATTTAACTCTGTAACCAACGGAAATAATGACATCGAGATTATAATGCGTTGTTTCGTAACTTTTTCCGTCGGAGGCAGTTATCCGGAATTTCCGGATAACTGATTTTGACGTAAGCTCACTTTCGGCAAAAATGTTTTTGATATGCTCGTTAATTGTTCTAACATCTTTTTGAAACAGTTCCGACATTTGTTTCTGCGACAGCCAAACGGTCTTTTCATCCAAACGGACTTCAAGAGTGTTCTTATATAAAATGACTTTGCCTTGAATATTTTCGCCGGATATTTGATGTTTCATGGCGCTCCTTGAAATGTCTGCATTCAATAACTTATTTTTCTGTGCAAATGTTGCTCAGCCGATCATCCGTAAAACTCGGCGTCTTGAAGTTGATCTTTCTGTCTCGCATGAGATTTTGACATTGCCCGATGAAGCGCGCTGAATATTACAACTTCTTGAAAAGATTGCAAGAAAAAATGCGGTGGATAGTGGCGCATGGGTTTATTTTATTCCGTTAAAGTTTGATTGATTCGCGGCACCTCGTCAATAATGCATATTTTGATCTTGCCCGATGCATCCGCCTTACTTGTGAATGATGTCTTCATACTCGATAAAAAATCTGTCCAATGCTTTAATGCGCGCTCCTTTGTTGTTAATTCTCTTCAGAACAAGCGACAGATAGACCCGCCAGGCGCTGTCGGCCGGCTCCAGATTATCTACCGCCAAGCCAAACGCCCAGTGCAGCGGTTCCAGTTTCACAAAACCGGGCCAATAGCGCTGAAACTGTTCCTCATCTTTTTTCTTGAGGAGCAGCCCGCCGTATTCCTGAAGTATAAATTTCAGCCGGTCAGGCGGCGGATCATCGTCCAACAACCCTCTTTTGAGCATTTCGGCATAAGGATCATCATCAAAAGTGCCCTTTAAATGATCAATGTCAAAAGTTTCTTCAAAATTCTCCGGAAAATTGTAGCAGTGATACATTGAAAGCACGCTCTCGTAGAATCCGGCGTGCCGGCCGATCGAGGCGCAATCAAGATAGCGTTTCGTTGCTATGCGGGCCGGTATCCAGCTTTGCCAGGTCATCAGGTCGATTTCGTCACACCGGAAAAGATAAGCCTGAAGCCATTCCACATATTCGTCATAGAGAAAGGATCTGGTCCAGGCCTTTTCAGGCATGCTATTGAGCCGGTAATCTTTCAACAGCAGAAGATAATTCCTGAAGAATGCTTCTTCCGGATAGGGCACTTCCCATCCGTTGGAAAGAACTTTGAGAACAGGGGCCGATTTCATTTCATTTTCACCTCATGTGGCCGCGCTTTCCAATAGCGGCAGCAAGCCCTCGGTTTCCTGATGGGGGTTGACGCAACCCGACCGGCGGTTGTTTCTCTCCCGCCGAGCGGCAGCGGCCGCATCTTCATCCCCGCGCATTTTGGCGGCGGTGATGTACCATCCCAGCTCCCAGTCATTCAGCTCCGAAGGCTTTTGAAAGCGCTTCCAGGCCATCTCCAAAAATTCCTTCACGGCAAACTCTTTTCCCATGTCGCGCAATATGCTCGCCTGAAGCACGTAATAAGGAGGCGAATCTTGGGACAGGATCGCCTTTTCCACCGCCGCTTTGGCTTCCTCATGACGTTTCTGCTTTTGCAGCAGCAGGGCCAAATTGAACCGCGGGGCGCTCATCCTGGGATCAACGGTGCTCGCTTCGGCATAGAGCTTTTCTTCACTGGCCTCATCGCCCAGAAAGCCGCAGTACATAGCCATCCGGTTGAGGATAAAGGCATCCGGCTCATTGCGCTGGCGCAGGAGGTCGGCAAGAAGGTATGCGGCTTTTTCATACTGTCTGAGCTCCGCGCAATCTTCCGCCAGGCTGATGATGACGTTCTTGCGCTCATTATGCCCGATGAGGCCCGTGCGAAGTTTTTCCTCTGTTTCATCAATGCGCAGGCGGATGGCCTGGGGATTGGAAATATTCGTCAGGGGGTGCTCTTTGCGGCCCTGATAGGGTTTGACGTCGTCTCGCCCGGCGTGATACGCCCGCACATCGAGGACCTGATTTTCATCATAACGGTATTCCAGCCGAATGCGGTCGCCGGCTTTGACCGGGGAGGGAATCTTCCACAATTCGCTCAGAAGGGTGCGGTTGCCGCCTTCTTCCCGCGCAACCACCTCCACGCGAATCGGCAGATCTTCATCTGCAGGGCATTCCGGCAGCATCAGTTTTGTGATTTCCTGATACCCGCCGTTTTGCGGCCAGGGAAGCGGCGCTCCTTTGCTGACCAGATCCAGCGTGCCGTTGCCGGTAACGATGGCGATGGATTCCTGGCAGACCGGCTGAATAACGGGCCGTTCGCTCAACGCCAGAGAAAGGGCATTCAGCGCGGCGCCTCGCGCCACGGCCGTCTGCATCGCATCGGCGGTGGCAAAGCTGAGCATCTCCGCATTCTTGAAGGATGCATGCAGCTTCGGCTTGACATGCGGAATCAGGCAGCTTCCGCCGGCCATTAAAAACAGGTCGATCTGATCTTCCTTAAGATCACTGCGGTGCAGGGCGTCCAGAATCGGCACGAATATGGAAAGCGTCTGATAATATTCCGTCTCTCTCACAAAAAGCATGTTTTCGTTCAGGAAAGGCGCAAGGATTTCGTTAAAGGTTTTCAGATTCAGAGTCGGGTTGACGAGGGTGATTTCCCTGCCGTCATTTAATGTGAGTGAAAATTTCCGGTGGCATGTCTCTTCCAGATCGGCCGGCCAGTCTTTCTGTTCGCCAAGCCCGGCAAGTTTCTCGCACAGCCCGGTTTTCAACTGTTCGGCCACGCTGATGAAGGCCGGTTCGATCATTGTCTTTTTGGTGTTGTAATCCAAGGCATGGCGGTCCAGACCGTTTTGCTCAAGAATCTGGGGCAGGACAACCCCGTAGAGAATGGCCTGGTCAATATCGCCGCCCCCAAGCCGGTTGTAGCGGGAAACGGACAGCGAAGAGACCATCAGTTTTCCCGACAGATCGGTGGACAGGCGAAAAATGGCGACATCGCAGGTTCCGCCGCCAAAATCGAAAACGAGCAGATGCCGTGTCTGACCGATCTCCAGCAGTTGCCTGTCTGAATGTTCGGCCAGGTAGCCGATGAAAGCGGCGATGGGTTCATCGAGCAAGTCGCCGCCCCGGACGGCAAGCTTTGCCAGTGCGGCGGCCTTGAGGGTGTCCTCCCGCTGGGCGGTCTGAAACGATGCCGGCACAGTGACGGAAGTGCGGGCCGGAGCTTGCGCCTTGTCCTTCAGGGCGGCATTTTTGAGATACGCCACGATGCGTCCGCTGATCTCGGCCGCGGACCGGTAGCCCGCAGGCGCCATGTTGTATGTGCGCCTCAGCCCCATATCGTTTTTGACCGCGGCAAAAAGACTGCCTTTTTCAATCAGGCCCTCTTCAAGGCAGCGGCTTCGCAAAAGACGCGCGCCTTCGCCGATAATCTCCCTCCCGTCATGGAGCGCCACAACGGAGGGAACCAGCGGATGCCAGTGGCTTCTGCTGCCCGCGGGCTGTTCAACCGCAAGGCAGCGAATGTGGACGTTGTCTTTTGCCGTTGGATTGTAGATGATTTCCGCAATGGTCGAGTTGGTCGTGCCCAGGTCAATGCCCAGCACCCGGACGTTCTTTCTTGATTTTGCGGCAGGGCTTCCTTCCGGAAGCAGGGTTTGAAAAATGTTCATCGCGCACCTCCTTCACTGTTCCAATAGGTCTGTTTTTATTTTGCCTCCCTTTTTGGTGTTGATTTTATGGCCTTCCTTCTGCTATTTCAAAGGCAAGTCGACAACGGTGTGTCGTATTATTTTCGATTTCACGGTTTTTTCCCCACAAATTTGCCTTGTATTTGCATTTCAATACCAGGGAGGAGGATGCCATGGCCGAGGAGAATAGAACGCGCTCGAAAATGATCCGTCTGGGACGGATTTTGCGGCTGTTCATGGAAAAGGAAAAAATCACCGTCGCCTGGCTTGCCGGTTATTTCCGGACCACGCCCCGGACCATCCAGCGGGACCTCATGCTTTTAAAGGAATCCGGCTTTCCTCTTCATGAAGAAAAGAAGGGAACGTATGGCTTCAGCCGGGACCTGGTAAAAAACCTGGAAGTCTTCGACGACACGGAACTGGCGCTGATGGTGGCCCTGAAGAATATCGTGGGACAACTGGGGAAACCCTTTCAGAAAGCCGCCGATGACGTGCTGGACCGCCTCTATGACTGCGTGACCTCCATGCCGGTGTTCGTCAAGATTGACGACGCCATTCCCATGGACGCTTCCTTCATCAATCGAATGGTAAAAGCGATCCGGGAGAAAAGACAGGTAGGATTCCGATATACAGGCAACAAAAAGACCCATGACGTCCAGATGGAGCCCTATCGGGTTGTTTATTACGGCGGGTTCTGGTACCTGATCGGGAACGAGCCGGTCACGGGCATCCTCAAACGCTATGCTCTCGATAAGATTAAGGATCTGAGGTTATTGACCTCCGGCTTTAAGACCATTCCCGAGAATCTGGATTCCGTCCTTAAGGAAAGCGCCAATATCTGGTTTGCTGAAAAAACGCATTTGACGGTGACGGTCCTGGTGGATTCCCAGGTCAGCCATTATTTCAAGCGCCGCAAGATGTTTCCGACGCAGGAAATCCGGGAGGAAAGGCCGGACGGGTCGCTGGTGGTCGTCTTTCGGGTGGGCCACTTTGAGGCGATTCGCGACATTCTGAAGTCCTGGATACCGCACATCTCGATTCTGGAGCCCGAAGAGTTTCGGCGGAAGCTGCTGGCTGAAGTGAAAGACTGGGTGGCAAAGCAAACCGCGGCGGCTTAGTTTTGTCCGGCGGGGAGGGTCGAACTGACATTTCATCGCCGCCGGCAAAAAAAATTTGCTCAGGCTCTTTCGCTGTGTCATAATGCGCTCAACATTGAGATCAGTAAATCAGAGTAAATAACGGCGGATTCTTCCGCAGCGGAATGGCGCGAATTGCATGAAGTGTCACGGTGATCCGGTTGCCAACGGGAGGCAAGGCAAAGAAAGGGGAATGAAAGTGAAGAATAAAAATGTATTTTTTAAAGTTTTTCCGGGCATTGCTTTGGTTGTGCTGTTCCTTGTCCTGATCCCAGTATTTCCGGCAGCGCCCGCCGGCGCGGAAAAACCGACGGCCATCTCCGATGCGGAAACCGATCCCGCCGTGTGGGGCAAAATCTATCCGCTGCAATACAACAGCTATTTGAAAAGCAAAGAAATGGCGGCTTCGCCCACCGGATTCGGCGGCTCCATCAAGGTCCAGAAATCCGTCATGCAGCCGGAGATGCTGATGAACTTCAAGGGAAATGCCTTCAGCAAAGATTATTCAGAAGACCGCGGACATCCTTATTCAATGGATGATTTAAAGGAATCGAAAAGAGTAACCCCCATCACGCCGGGTTCCTGCATGACCTGCAAAACGTCCAATCTGCGCAATATTTATAAAGACATGGGCTGGAATTACGCAAAAACGCCGCTTGCCGAACTGCTGCCCGTGATCAAGCATACCATTGCCTGCGCCAATTGTCATGATCCGCAAGGCATGCAACTGCGCGTCAGCAATCCTGCCTTTATTGAAGCTATGGGGAAGCGAGGCATCGACGTCGCCAAAGCGCCGCGCCAGGATATGCGCAGCTATGTGTGCGGGCAATGCCATTCCGAGTATTTCCTTGAACCCAAAACCTCGCGCGTGATTTTCCCCTGGGATAAAGGATTGAAGCCCCAGGAAATATACGCCTATTACCAGAACCTTCCATCCGGATTTGAAATGGACTGGCAGCATCCCGATTCTCAGGCGAGAATGCTCAAAGCCCAGCATCCCGATTTCGAGTTGGCGACGAACGGTTTTCACGGCAAGATGGGCCTGGCATGCGCTAATTGCCACATGCCTTCCGTGCAGGAAGGGGGAGTTCAATACTCGTCCCACTGGGTGACAAGCCCGCTGAAGCACATTCAAGCCTCCTGCCGCACCTGTCATCAACAGGACGAACCATTGATTCTGGAACGGGTCAAAACAAAGCAAAACGATGTTTTTCAATTGCTGCACACAGCGGGGCAAACCATTGCCCGCGCGCATGAGGCGCTCGGCAAAGCCGGCGCCGCCCCGAAGGTCAACAAGGCCGAACTGGGCAAGGCGCGTGAACTCCTCCGCAACGCTCAGTGGCTATGGGATTTTTTTGCCGCGGAAAACTCCATGGGTTTTCATAATGCCGATGAGGCGCAAGGCACGCTGAAACAATCCAATGATCTGGCGAAGCAGGCCATTGGTATGGCGAGAAAGGCGGCGGGAATAAAAAACTAATTTTGATGCGTCGCGCAGCAAAAACCCGCGGTTGACGCGGGTTTTTTTGCACTTCTTTGGATTGTATTGGATTAAGGTCTGGTGGAGATGAGGAGGATCGAACTCCTGGCCTCGGCGTTGCGAACGCCGCGCTCTCCCAGCTGAGCTACATCCCCGAACCGCAAAAACGCGCGGAGCATATCTATTGTTTGAATAAGTGTCAAGAATTAGTTGAAGGGCGGGGCCGAGGCGTTCTGAACGCCTTGCAACGCGCCCGGTTTTCCCAAACTTTTCTTGACAAAACCGAACCGTTTTCCCTATACTCGCAACCGTTCCATGGAGCATCGGAATCGCCGTGCGGACGGGGGGATGAGCCGCCGGGCAGGGCCGTCCGGACCATCAAACCATAGGATAAAATAAAATTATCGACGGGAGACATTTATGGCAAAGATCGACGCTTTTTTTCAGCTCATGCATGAACAGGGTGCGTCCGACCTCCACCTGGTTTCCGGGCAGCAGCCCGTCATCAGAATGCGCGGAGACCTTGAACGAATCAAGTACGATGTTCTGACCAACGACGGCTTGAAAGCCTTGCTGTATGAAATTACGCCGGAGCACAAGATCAAGGTGTTTGAAGAAACCGGAGACGTTGACTTTGCCTATGAAATTCCGGGGCTGGCCCGCTACCGGGCCAACTTTTTTCAGCAGAAGTACGGCGTCGCCGCCGTCTTCCGTGAAATTCCCAGCAAGATTCTGACCTGCGAACAGCTGGCACTTCCTCCGGTGCTGTCCAAACTGGCCCAACTGCCGCGCGGACTGGTTCTGGTGACCGGGCCGACGGGCTCCGGCAAATCGACGACGCTGGCGGCCATCATCGATGAAGCCAACCGCACCCGCAAGGACCATATCATAACGGTAGAAGATCCGATTGAATTCGTTCACCAAAGCCAGAGCTGCGTCGTCAACCACCGCGAAGTCGGCGTGCATACCAAAACGTTCAGCTCGGCGCTGCGCGGGGCGCTGCGCGAGGACCCGGACATCATTCTGGTCGGCGAATTGCGCGATCTGGAAACCATCTCCCTGGCCGTGGAAGCGGCGTCCACCGGCCATCTGGTATTCGGCACCCTGCACACGACCAGCGCGCCCAAAACCGTGGACCGCATCATTGAGGTGTTCCCCTCCAGCGAACAGGCGCAGATCCGCTCCACGCTGGCCGACGGCCTCAGGGCGGTCATCGCCCAGGTGCTGTTCAAGAGAATCGACATCAAGGGCCGCTGCGCCGCGCTGGAAATTCTGATCGCCACGGCGGCGGTGCGCAACCTGATCCGCGAGGCGAAAACCTTCCAGATTCCGTCCATGATGCAGACCGGCAAAAAGTACGGCATGCAGCTTCTGGACGACGCGATTATGGATTACGTCAACAAAGGGTGGATCAGCGGCGAAGAGGCCTACAACAAGGCCAACGACAAGGCAAAATTCCGTCCGCTCCTCAAAAGTCCGCCCACGGACTTTACCGAAGCATAACGCAAGCGAGGTGGATTTATGAGAAAACAGGAAATCGACCGTATTTTGGAGCATATGCTGGCGTCCCATCCCAATATTTCCGATTTGAACCTGACCGTCAACAAGCCTTTTCAGGTGGAGTCTTCCGGCCAGTTGACCGGCGTCGATCTGGACCCGCCCTTTGCCCGGTTGACGCCGTTTCAAACGGAAACCTTTGCATTGAACCTGGTGAATCAGGATCACCGCCTGACCGACGATCTGGTGTCCACGGGCTCCTGCGACTTGTCCTACGAACTGCCGGGAATCGCCCGGTTCCGTGTGAATGTTTTCTCCCAGCGCGGCCATTACTCGATCGTCCTTCGGAAACTGGAGACCAAGATTCCGTCCTGCGCGGACCTGAAGCTGCCGGAGGCCTTTTACAATATCTCGCGCGAAAAAAACGGCATCGTTCTGGTGACCGGTTCCACCGGCAGCGGAAAATCCACGTCGCTGGCCGCCGTGATCAACGAAATCAACGAGCAGAAATCCATCCACATCATCACGCTGGAAGACCCGGTGGAATTCACGCATCAGCAGAAGAAAGCCACCATCAACCAGCGGGAGCTGGGCAAGGATTTCGACACGTTTTCCAGCGGGCTGCGCGCCGCGCTTCGTCAGGCGCCCAAGGTTGTTCTGGTCGGTGAAATGCGCGACCGCGAATCCGTAGAAATCGCCCTGTCCGCCGCGGAAACCGGCCACCTGGTGCTGAGCACGCTGCACACGGTGGATGCCGGCTCCACGATCAACCGTATTCTGGGCATGTTCCCCTCCGAGGAAGAAAATCAAATCCGCATTCGTTTGGCCGACACGGTCCGCTGGATTGTCTGCCAGCGCCTCCTGCCTAAGGAGGGCGGAGGGCGGGTGGCCGCTTTTGAGGCGCTGGGAATGAATTTGCGGGTGAAAGACATCATTCAAAACGGCGAATCCGAAGGCAAGACCTTTTACGACGTGATGGAGCAGAGCAAGGCGTTCGGAATGATCACGTTCGACAGCTGCATCGTGGATCTCTACTCCAAGGGGCTGATTTCCGAAGAAACGGCCAAAGCCTATGCCTCCAACAAATCGAACGTCAACCGGGGCATTGACGCCATCAAGAACGCCCGCGGCGAGAAAACCACGGATCTCGGGAAGCTGGAGGTGGACAAATCCTACGGCAGGCCCCAGGCCGGCGCCCCTCCCTGGCAGAAAAAATAAATGACTTTGCCAAAGAATATCGAGCGAAGGAGATGATTATGTCAGAAGAAAACGCAGCGGCGGCATCCGGGACGGCGCGGGAGATGTCCGAGGAGCGTCCTTTCGGCTTCATCGCGCCCGAAGGGAACACCGCCATGGTTTGTGAGCCGGACGCCGCCGTCCGGGAAAAAATCGTAAGCGAGCTCAAAGGCATGGGATACGCGGTGGCGGAAGCGAAGTCCGCCCGGGAAGCCCTGCAATTCATGCGGTTTCATATTTTCAGCGCCATATTCGTAAATGAGAGCTTCAGCACGGCCGAAGGTCAGGAAAACAGCGTTCTGAAATTTCTGGAAGGTTTGTCCATGACCGTGCGCCGGCAGACCTTCGTGGTGCTGATCAGCGCGTCGCTCAGGACCATGGACAACATGATGGCCTACAACCGAAGCGTCAACCTGATTGTCAATCAAAACGAGATCGCGGAAGTCGGCCAGGTTTTCACAAAAGCGCTGGACGAGCACGAGAGCTTTTATCACGTCTATAAGGAAAATTTGCGCAAGGCGGGCAAGGCTTAAGAGGTTTCACCGGCTTTCCGAAGCGCCTCCCCGGCTGCTTCGGGCAGACCCATTTCCCGGTAGGCCCGCGCCAGATTGACGAAGAAGGGGCGCAGGCCTTCACGCGCGGCGGCTTTTTCAAAGGCGCGGGCCGCGCGGTCGAACATCTTTTCTTTCATCAGGGTGTTCCCCAGGCGGTTGTAGTAGGCGCCGGATGGGCTTTTCGCAGCCGCGGTTTCATAGACGGCTTCGGCTTCATCGACGCGCCCCAGCGCGGCGAGCTCGTCCCCCAGGCTGCAGTAGTAAAGAGGCTGAGAGGGATTGGCGGCAATGCACCGCTCCAGAAGCCGTATCGCCTCGGCGTGGCGCTTTCCCCGGGAATACAAATCCGCGATCCTGAAACTGTAGCGGTCGATCTGCTCCGGATCCATGCGGCCGGCCCGCAGGCAGGCCGCTTCGCTCTCCGATGCGCGCCCGGCGGCAAAGAGCGCTTCGCCCAGACGGCACAGAAAATCGGGATTGTCTTCTTCCATCCGGGTGAGCTTTTCAAAAATGCGGCAGGCTTCCAATGCTCTTCCCGACTGAAGCTGTGCGTTTCCCAGTTCGGCCAGCAGGCCCGCGTCGTCCGGCTGCGCAGCGACGGCTTTCTCGCAGACGGCGATCAGCTTTTCGAACAGGGCTTCCTGCTTGTAAATCCGCACAAGTTCATCATAGGCAAAGCCGGTAAAAATCCTGCGCTGAAGCTCCCGCTCCAGCAGCTCTTCCCAGTATTGAATGGATTGTTCCTTGCGTCCGATGTCCCACGAGGCCCAGGCCAGGCGAAGCAGTACGGGCTCCTCGTCCGGTTCGCGGGCGTGAAGCGCCTCCAGAAGGGCGACGGCTTCGCCGGGTTTTCCCTCCTCGATCAGGCGGTCGGCTTCATCGAGGATTGGCTGGCTGGAAGATTCGGTCGTCATGGCGAAAAAAACGGGGGAGAAAATTCTCCCCCGGAATCTGGTTCAGCAACTGCAGGAACCGCAGCCGCTTCCCGCGGCGGGGAGGTTGGACGTTAATTTGAAGCCCGCTCCCTGCGGGGTTGTGATGAAATCAATGTTAATCGGTTTTGCCTGACTAAAGAGGTCTTTTTCAACGACAAACCTCGTTCCCTTTTCGTCAATCACTTCATCGTCGGTTTTCGGCTCATCCAGAGCCATGCCCAGAGAGGGCCCGGATCAACCAATGGACATGGTGATGCGAATGGCCGCATCCGCGCTTTTGTCCTTGAGAAAATCCTTGATGACCTCCAAGGCCTTGTCTGTAACGGTCAGCATTCAGTTTCCTCCTTGCTTGGGATGCCTTGGGCGGCATCCAACTTTGGCTTAACTTATTCATAAACCGCCCGTTGTCAATCAAATTTTATGGAGGGCCATTAAGTAATGGATTTAAATAACGAAAATAACATTTTGTTTTTGTTGACATTCCCTCCTCAACTCCTTTATGATTGGTCCCTCAAATATCCGACGGGGGAGACCTGATATGCAAAAAGTCCTGAAATATGCACTGATCGCTTCGCTCCTGCTCGCCGCCGCACCGGCCGCGGCCGAGAACTTCACGGTGAAAGGGGAGATGGAATCAACGATCCGCTATGAACTGCAGCACCAGATCGTGGCCGGCGATTCGATGAAAAGACTGGTTATGAGTTTTGTCGAACCGTCCAGCTTTGATTCTCCGACCTACCGCCAGAAAATCAGCAATTTCAAAATAACGTTCAGACCCGACGCCCAGCAGAAAAAAACCATCGAGGATGCCCGCGGCAATAAAACCATTCAGGCGACGTGGACGGAGGTTCCCCAAAGCATTGACGCGGTGGTGTCGTTTGACGCGCAGACCAGCACCGGCCTGAAAGCGATTGATTCGAACGCGCCTTTCCCGATGACGGCGGTGCCCGGTCAGTTGAAGGTTTATTTGCAGCATTCCGAACAGGTGCAGACGAATGATCCGGCCATTGGGGAACTTTCGCGGAAACTGATCCAGGGATCGAAGACGCAGTTTGATGCCGTGCAGAAAGTGGTGAGCTGGGTCGTGGACCATGTTCGTTACGTCAATCCCCCGGTCCAGTACGACGCGCTTTACGCGCTCCGGACCGGCAGGGGAAACTGCCAGAACTACTCCCACCTGACCGCCGCTCTTCTGCGAAACGCGGGGGTGCCGGTGCGGATCGTCAACGGCGTCACCATGAACCAGCCCTTCAACGTATCCTGGGAAAAAGGCACGCTGACCTTCAAGATGGGGCAGGGCAGGCATTCCTGGGTGGAGGTCTGGTATCCCGATCTGGGATGGGTTCCCTATGATCCGCAGAATATGCAGTTTTTCATTTCCAACCGTTTTGTGCGCATCGAAGTCGGCGTGGACAACAACGAAACGAAGAACGACGGCCTGGTCCGCTGGGCCCAGAGCGCCGGAGCGCGAAGCAAGCCCACGCTGCAGGAAAACATCGGCGGAAACTTCCTTTCCGATTCCAGCAAAGTGACGGCGCAGCGTCAGAATTTCGGACCGAAGAACCTGCTTCTGGGGCCGAATGTTCTGGCGCGCCTGGAGGTTCCCGCCGTACCTGAACCCGTCCCGGTTCCTCCGGTTCCTGCGCCTCAGGTTCCCGCGCCGGTGCCGCCAGTCGTGGTGCCTCCGATCGTGGTTCCGCCGGTTGTGATTCCGCCGGCTCCCGCGCCCGAACCGCCCAAACCGGCGCCCCCGGCGAAACCTCCCAAGGCCTGGGAATACAAGACGCCTTTCGTTTTCGGCAACCTGGATTATCCGGAAAATCTGGATTTTGCGTTTCCCCGCGAAACCAAAGCCAAAGGGAAGGATTCCTTTGAAATGTCAAGGAGTTTTCTGGTGGAAACCTCGGAGTACGTGACCACCAACGCGACGCAGTATGCCCAGGTGGTGGAACTGGCAAAACCGGTGACGGTCCATAAGGTGGGGCTGGCTCTTCACAAATTCGGAGGCGAGGGATGGATCTGGGTGGATATTTTCAAGGATCAGGACGGAAAGCCCGGGGATATTCTGCACACGACGCAGATGATCAGTCTGGACGACATTTCCGGCAAGCCCGGTTACCGCTGGGTGGATTTCAAATTCGGCGATAAGGAAAAACCGGTGTTGATGCCCGGCGCCTATTGGATCGCGCTGGGATTTTCGGGCACGCCGATCATGAACTGGTTTTATACCTACGGCAAGCCGGTCGGGCCGGTTTACGGCACACGCTACAAGAGCGTCTTTGCCCAGGACTGGAGCGGCGCGCTCAACTATGAATTCAACTACCGGGTGGTCGGGATGACAGTGAAATAATTACGGTTTGCCTTCGTTTTCCGAGGCCAGCTTTTGCCGGGCCAAAGCCAGCGTTTCGTCGAAGCGCTTTTCCAGTTTTGGGTTGGCGCCGCGCAGGCCGTCGATGACATTTTGGGCCCACCGCAGGTAGTCGATTCTCCTCGTGAGCGGCCAGCCGTCCGGCGGGGCGAAGGCGATGTCGTGAACGTTGCAGATTTTATCGGCCAGCTTGATCTGTTTGGCGTGCGGCGACAACCGGGGGGAGCGGACAATCTGTTTGAGTTTTCTTTCCTGTTTGGGCAGGCTTTTGTCGTCGCTCATTTCCAGCACCAGGCCGAGGACTTCGTCGCCGAAGAGGGCGCGGATTTCTTCCGGCGTCGTGTCCGTGTCTTCAATCGTGTCGTGGAGAATCGCGGCAAGAATCGCGGCTTCGTCATGAACGCCGCCCGCCGTCCACAGCAGAAAGGCGACTTCGATCGGATGGTTGATGTAGGGCGACGCGGCCGAATCCTTTCTGCGCTGGTCGCGATGCTTTTGGGCTGAAAAGTTCAGCGCCTGCAAAAACAGGGTCAGGTCGCCCGGCGGGCCTTGCGGTTTCATGGGCTGGAGCATACCACAGGCGGCGCATTCCCGCAAATTCGCGGCGAAGGATGCGGCCGCGTCGCGTTTGTGATTCCCGGGAATCTGTGCTAAACAAACGCCCCGGGCAACCGGTGAGAAGTTGATGAACGAAAACGAAGACAGAATCCTTTTTGAAAAACCGAACCTGGCGCTTTTGCGCAAAGACCATGCCGTGTTCGACATGCATTTTCACACCTGCCGCACCGACGGGCGCGACACCGTGCGGGCGATCGCGAACCGGGCGCGGGCCCTGGGCGTGGGGATTGCCGTCACCGATCACAACGACATCGCAAGCGCCCTGGAAATGGCCCAGCACCGGGACGTGCCAAGCATTCCCGGCATCGAAATCACCTCCCGTGAAGGCACGCACATCCTGGTGTATTTTGACGAGTGCCGCCATTTGAAAAAGTTTTACACGAAATACGTCCAGCCGTTTCTGGGCCGGGAGATCATGAGCTCCACGAAGCTCTCCATGGAAGAGATTATCCAATCGGCCAGGCTTTTTCCTTCCGTGACGATTTTTCCTCACCCCTACTGCATGGCCTACACGGGAATCTGCAACGTGAATTTCGAGCAGGTGCGGCTGGAACGCCTGCTGGACGCGGTGGACGGCGTGGAGGTCATCAACGCCGAAAATATTCACCGCTGGAATTTGCGCTGCGCTCTGCTGGGCCTGTACCTGAAAAAAGCGATCACCGGCGGCAGCGACGGCCACTCCCTGTACCACATGGGCAGGGTTGTAACGTATGCCCGCTGCGAACCATCCGGTCCCGCAATGCTTGACGCCGTGAAAAGCGGCGCCGCCCGGGTTGTCGGCAAGGAAATCAACCTGCTTCGGAAAGTGGCCGCGAACACGGCAAAGCTGAAGGTTCCCGTCGCGGCTTACCCGGAGCGGCTGGGGAAAAATATCCGCTACAGCTACCGGCTGATCCACATCAAATCCATCCTCATTCAGCGGCAGTGGCACCTGCGCATGTACCGTCGAAGAAGCCGGCTGCATCCGCCGGTGTAAAGGAGGCGCTTTTCGATGTTCCAAAAACTTCTGACCGGTTTTCCCCTGCTGATCTTCTTTCTGGTCCTGGGCGCGGTGACCTGGCTTCTGGGCCACATTCTGAAGCCGTTTTTCTTTGCGATTTTCTGGGCCATTCTGCTGGCCGCGATTTTCGATCCCGTCAACGAATGGCTGCGGCGGAAGGTGAAAAATCCGAATGTTTCGGCGGGGCTGGCGCTCGCGGCGGTCATTCTCACGCTGATTCTTCCGGCCGGGCTGATTCTTACCCTGCTCGTCGAGCAATCGCTGGACCTCTATCAATCCATGAATCAGAACGGCGGCTCGTGGATGCAGAACCTTACCGGCTTCCTTCAGTCCGTCGGCAGCCATCCCCTGCTGGCGCGTTTTCAGCCGGATCACGCGATGATTACCGGAAAATCCATCGAACTGCTGAAAACCTTCGCCGAATTTCTGGTCAAAAATCTTTCGGCCTTTACGCAGAACACGGTGGTTTTCCTGATCGAGTTTGCCGTGGCGCTCTACTGCCTGTTTTATTTTTTCCGGGACGGGGAAGAGCTGTTCAAGACCATTTCCCGCTACCTGCCGGTGGATGACAGACATATCCACACCTTTACGTCGGAATTTCTCGTCACGGCGAAAGCCACGCTGAAATTCACTTTTGTCATCGGCGGCATTCAGGGGCTTCTGGGCGGGCTGGTTTTCTATTTCACGGGAATCCAGAATCCGCTGATCTGGGGCGTGCTGATGGTCGGATTGTCCATTGTGCCCGCCATCGGCAACGCGATCATCTGGGCGCCGGCGGGCATCCTCATGCTCGCGATGGGGAATGTCTGGCAGGGAATCGTCATCCTGTTTTTCGGCTTGGTCGTCATCAGCTCCGTGGACAATCTGCTCAGGCCGATTCTGCTGGGGAAGGACATCCAGATGCATCCGCTGCTGATTTTTCTGTCCACCCTGGGCGGCATCGCCGTTTTCGGATTTTCCGGCTTTGTCCTCGGCCCGGTGGTCGCCTCTTTTTTCCTGGCCTGCTGGAAATTGTTTCTGGATCTCTCTTCCGAGGCGAAAGCCGGTCCGCCCCGGGAAGAGACCGAATGACCCCGCGCCGCCTTTTGTGACCGTCAGGGATTTGAGGGGGCAGATTTGCCCAAACGATATCCCTTTGAGCGGCCATTGATTGTGACCTTCAGGCAAGCGAAAAGGGTATTTGGGCAACATGCCGATTCAAACGGTGTTCCTTTGCGCTTTCAATGGATCAGGAATCGCCACCGTGCCTGCCGGTCCTTCTCGCAGGCGTAGTCAATGCCGATCCGGGGCGCGGATATAATATCCCGTGCCGCCGCCCGCAAATGGTTTTCCACCCACAAACGTTGTCCCAGGGTCAGATCCCAGCCGTTGAGCGATTTGTCGATCGCCAGCGCCTGGCAGAGTTTGGCGGGTCCGTTGGCCAGTTCTTTTCCGTGCTTTTTTCTCCTGGCCTGCATTTCGCTCCGGCCGGAAAGGGGCAGCAGAGCCCGCACGAGCACCGCGCAGGGGTTTCCTTCCTCCTCCGTCACCAGGTTCAGCATATAGTGCATTCCGTAGGTGAAATAGACGTAGGCCACGCCCGGTTTTCCGAACATGACGGCGTTGCGGGGCGTTTTCCCCCGATGGGCGTGGCAGGCGCTGTCCTCGCTTCCGCAGTAGGCTTCCGTCTCGATGATGACGCCCGAGAGCTCTGCGCCGCCCGTTTGACGCACCAGTTTTTTCCCCAGGAGTTCCCGCGCGACGGTGATCGTCGGCCGCGCGTAAAAGTCTCTTTCCAGAATGCTCATCCCGTTGTCCTGCACGGCGCGGCCAATTTCAACTTGACATTCGCCGGAGCTTCGTTTTATGACCTCTCTACCATGAAGCGCCGGAATGTCAACCCCGGCGCCCGGCCGGCGCGGTTTCGTCCGGGTGCGGGCCGGTTCGCAGCGCAAAGAAAATAACACGTCAACATTCAAAATCGGAAACGGGGACGAGCCGGTTCTGATCGCCAAACAGCAGGGAGAACGCATGATTGAAGCCGGAGTGAAGGCGGCTGTTTTTCCGGGACAGGGCTCCCAGAGGCAGGGCATGGGAAAGGATTTCTATGACGAAATTCCCGTATGCCGGCAGACGTTTGAGGAAGCATCCGACGCTTTGGGGCTCGATGTGGCGGCGATTTGTTTTGAGGAGGACGCCCGCCTGCACCTGACAGAATACACGCAGCCCTGCCTGGTGGCGACGGAAACGGCCATGCTGCGGGGGCTGGCCGAAAAATACGGATGGAAAGCCGATTGCTTCGGCGGCCATTCCCTGGGCGAGTTCTCTGCGCTGGTGGCCGCAGGCGTCATGCCCTTTGCCGACGCGGTCCGGATTGTCCGGACACGCGGCCGGCTCATGCAGGAAGCCGTTCCGGTGGGGGTGGGGGCGATGGCCGCCATCATCGCCGAAGGCATCGACGCGGAAGCGATCAGGACTGCCCTGGCGGATTTGCCGGTGGACGTCGCCAATATCAACTCCGCCAACCAGGTAGTGGTGAGCGGCGAGGCGGCGGCCCTGCCGGAGGCGGGAAACCGATGCAAAGAGCTGTTTTCCGGCGCCAGGCCCTGCCGGGTTGTTCCGCTCAACGTGAGCGCTCCTTTCCACAGCCGCTTCATGAAAAAAATCGAGGAGCCGTTTCGGGAAGCCCTGAAGCAGGTAAGCGGCGCGTGGAATGTTCAGAACGCCCCCTGCGTCACTTCCAACTACCGGGGAGGATTTCATCCGGCCGACGCGGACGGGATCGCAAACAACCTGGTCTGCCAGCTCTCCTCTTCCGTTTTATGGCGCGACAACATGCAGGCGCTTGCCTTCCGCGCCGGCGCGATTTATGAAATCGGTCCGGGGCGCCCGCTTCGAGACTTCTTTAAAACCGTCGGGGTGACCTGCGAATCCGTCACCGGGCTTGCGGCCGCGGAAAAAATCTTCGCCGGTGGTTCGTAGCGGACCGGTTTTGCCTGTTTTGGATCAGGGAGGACGACGCATGGATTTCTGCTTCAGTGAAAATCAGATGCTGTACGTGGACACGGTGCGCAGGCTGGTGAAAAATGAAATCAGCCCCCGCATTCTGGAGATGGAAAAGGAGCACGGCTTTCCGTGGGCGATCATCACCAAAGCCTGGGAAATGGGGCTGGTCAACCTGTGCATTCCCGAATCCATCAAGGGGTTCGACGTGGACGTGTTTTCTTCCGCGCTGATCATTCAGGAGCTCTCCTACGGCGATACGGGCATCGCCACGTCGGCCATGTGCAACGATCTGGCCAACGTCGTGATCAGCCGGCACGGAACGGAAGAACAAAAGGAGCGGTTCCTGCGCCCCTTTGCGGAGAAGCCGCTCCTGGCGTCTTTCTGCCTGACGGAGCCGGGCGCGGGGTCCGACAACTCCCTGATGACCAGCTTCATCGCGCCGCGCGACGACGGCTCCTGGGTACTGAACGGCTCCAAATGCTTCATCACCAATGCGTCCTATGCGTCCCAGTTCACCGTCTTGTGCAAAACGGGCAAACCCGGGGCGAGCTTCATGGCCTGCGTGGTGGTTCCGGCGGAATCCGTGATTGCCGCGGATCTTCCCGACGTCGGCTACTCCACCCGGGAGATTCAGCTCTCCACGGGAGGCAAAATCGTGATCGGCAAGCCCGAAGACAAGATCGGCCAGCGCCTGTCCAATACAGCCGCCGTCACCTTCGAGGACGTGATCATCAAGCCCGATCAGATCATCGGCAACCGCCGCTTCGGCTTCAAATACATCATGGATGTGCTCGACTTCGCCCGCCCGATGGTCGCGGCCATCGGTCTGGGGCTGGCCAGAAGGGCGCTGGACGTGACAATGGCCTATACGCGCCAGCGAAAGCAGTTCGGCCAGCGCATCTGCGACCTGCCCGTCGCCCGCGACCTGCTTGTCGCCATGTGGAAAAAAGTGGAACTGGCCGAGCTGTCGTTGTGGAAGGCCTGCTGGAAAATCCAGCAGCAGGACAAGGATGCGGGCATCTTCGCGTCTCTGGCCAAAAACACCTGCGCGGAGGCGGCCCTTTTCTGCGCCAACGAAGGGCTGCATCTGCACGGCGGCTACGGTTTTACGACGGATTATGAAATTTCCAAGCTGGCGCGCGACGCCCACATCATCGACATATACGAAGGCGTGCGCGAGGTGCAGAATATGATTATCGGAAGAGAGATCGTGTAAGGGGGGAAATATGAACATTCAGGATGTGGTCGCGCTGGTGACCGGCGGCGCTTCGGGATTGGGGGAAGCCACGGTGCGGGAATTGGCCGCGCGCGGCGCGAAAGCCGTGATTTTCGATCTGGACGAAGGCAGGGGTGAAAAACTGGCCCGGGAGACAGGGGAGAATGTTCTTTTTGTCCGCTGCGACGTGACCGGAGAAGATTCCGTCCGCCAGGCGATTCAGCAATCTCTGGACCGCTTCGGAAAAGTGACGGCGGCCGTCAACTGCGCGGGCGTGCCGGACGCGGCCAAAGTGCTGGGCAAAAAAGGTCCGCTGCCTCTTTCTTTGTTCAATCGCGTGATTGCCATCAATCTGGTGGGGACCCTGAACGTGATTCGCCTGGCCGTCGAACAGATGGTGAACAATGCCCCCAATGAGGAAGGCGAAAAGGGCGTGATCATCAACACGGCATCCATTGCCGCGTTTGACGGGCAGATCGGCCAGGCGGCTTACGCCGCGTCCAAAGGCGGCATTGTCGGAATGACGCTGCCGATCGCCCGGGAATGCGCCGATTACGGCATTCGCGTGGCCACGATCGCGCCGGGGCTTTTTGAAACGCCGCTCATGGCCGGATTGCCGTCTTCCGTCAAGGAAGAAATGGCCAAAGGGGTTCCCTTTCCCCGGCGGCTGGGCAGGCCCGTGGAGTTTGCCCGAACGGCGGCGCACATCATCGAGAACCCGATGCTGAACGGCTGCTGCATTCGCCTCGACGGCGCGCTGCGCATGCCGCCGCGGTAGCCCGTACGCTAGCTGTTGATTTCCTTGCGCAGCTGGATCGGGTCCGCCTGTTTTTTGCGCATGCGGATGTTCAGCATTTCCACCGCCACGGAAAACGCCATCGCAAAGTAAATGTATCCTTTCGGCACATGCACGTCAAAGCCTTCGACCATCAGCGTGACGCCCACCAGGATCAGGAAGGAAAGCGCCAGAATCTTGATGGTCGGGTGCGCGTCCACGAATTCGGCAATCGGCTTGGCGGCGACCAGCATGATGCCCACGGCGACGATGATGGCGATCGCCATGATCGAGATGTGCCGGGCCAGGCCGACGGCTGTGATGACGGAATCCAGCGAGAAAACGACGTCCAGAAGCGCGATCTGAATCAGGACCGGCGCCAGGGACACGGTTTTGAGCTTCGGTTTTTCCTCCTCGACCCCTTCCAGGCTGCTGTGGATTTCATGCGTGGCCTTGGCCAGCAGAAACAGCCCGCCGCCGATTAAAATGATATCCCGACCGGAAATGTCCAGCCCGAAAAGGGTGAACCAGGGCTGGGTCAGGTTGGCCACCCAGACGATCGAAAAAAGCAGCGCCAGCCGGGTGAGCATCGCCAGCAACAATCCCAGATTGCGCGCGAAGTTTCTTTTTTGGGCGGGGAGCCTCCCCACCAGAATGGAAATAAAAATGATGTTGTCGATGCCCAGGACGATCTCCAGGGCCGTCAGGGTGGCCAGGGAGACCCAGGCCTCCGGACTGGCAAACCATGCAAACATATCTTTCTCCGGAAAAAATCAGTATTCAATTCCCGCCCGCCCCTTGATGCCGGCGGCGTAATGGTGTTTGATGTCCTTGATTTCACTGACCGTGTCGGCCAGCCGAATGACTTCCCGGGCCGCGTACCGGCCGGTGAGGATCAAATCGAGCCCCGGCGGCCTGCTTTGAATCAATTGAATCAGATCCGCAAGCTCAATGAGCTTAAAGTCCGCCGCCACGTTGATTTCGTCGAGAATGACCATATCGTACCGGCCGGACGCAATCGCTTTTCTGGCCGATTCAAAGCCCTTTCGGGCCAGTTCAATATCCACCGGGGCCGGACTGCCGCGCATGACGAAGCTGTCGAGGCCTGAGCGGCGGATCGTCAGGGAAGGCAGGCATCGGCGGGCGGCTTTGAACTCGCCGTAGTTGCGGCCTTTCATGAACTGCATCATGTACACTTTGTACCCCTGGCCGACGGCGCGCAGCGCCTGTCCGAACGCGGAGGTGGTCTTGCCCTTGCCGTCGCCGGTGATCACGATGACCAGGCCTCGGTTTGCCGCTGCGTCCGCACGCGCCGGTTTGCTTTTTGGGGCGGCTTTCCCGGGTTTCTTTTTCATGGGGTTTCTCCCGTTTTGAGGAAACGTCGGGCGATGGTTTCGGCCTCGGTGAAGGGGTCCGTTTCCCGGCGCTGAATTCTTTTGGCGATTTTTGTGAGCTCGCCGTCCGCGATCAGTCGTTCGAGCACCGGCTCCAGAATGCAGGCGCGCAGGGCGTCGGTGATTTCCATGACGGCCTTGCGCTCCGTCCGCTCGCCGAGCTGCCCGCTGGTGATGAGGTGCGCGTGGTGCTTCGCGACCGCGTCCATCAGCTCCGCCGTTTTTTTGGCGAAGTTTTCCGGTTCATACAGATTGCCGATGCTGACGATGGGCGGAATCCAGTCCTGAGGCCCGTGCGGCGAGGCGTTGAGCAGCGAGGCCAGCTCGGTTCTCAACTGCTTTGCGCCCGGACGGTCCGCCTTGTTGATGACAAATACGTCGGCGATTTCCATGACGCCCGCTTTCATGGTCTGGATTTCATCGCCCATGCCGGGAACCAGCACCACGATGATGCTGTGCGCATGGTGAATGATGTCGAGCTCCTGCTGGCCGATGCCGACCGTCTCCACCAGGATGACGTCCTTGCCCATGGCTTCCATGACGTGAATCGCGTCGCCCGCCGCACGCGCCAGCCCGCCCAGTGCGCCGCGCGTGGCCAGCGACCGGATGAACACGCCCGTGTCTTCCGCATGGCGCAGCATGCGGACGCGGTCGCCCAAGAGCGCGCCTCCGGAAAAGGGGCTGCTCGGATCAACGGCCAGAACGCCCACGGTTTTTTGCTGTTTGCGAAGCTCGCTGATCAGCGCATCGGTGAGCGTGCTTTTGCCCGCGCCGGGCGAGCCGGTGATGCCGATGATGAAGGATCGGCCCGTGTGAAAAAAAAGCTGCCGGAGCCGCCGGCGCGCTTCGGGCCTTTTGTCTTCCAGGTCCCGGATCAGCCGCGAGGCCGAGCGGACGTCGCCCGCGCATATTTTCTGGGTGGTTTCGGTCATGTCGTGATGTTTGCCGCGCCCGTCAGTTTCCGGTCCGGACATGGGTGCGAATCCATTCTACAATGGAATCCAGCGAAGCGCCGGGCGTAAAGATCGCCTGGATGCCCGCGTCGTAGAGCATTTGAAAATCCTGCTCGGGAATGATGCCGCCCCCGATCACGGCAATATCGGAGGCGTTCTTTTCCCGAAGCAGCTCCACGACGCGCGGAAACAGAACGCGATGCGCGCCCGACAGGCAGCTTAGCCCCACGAGGTCCACGTCCTCCTGAATCGCCGCGGCCGCCACCTGCTCCGGGGTTTGGTGACAGCCGGTGTAAATGACTTCAAAACCGGCGTCGCGAAAACAGCGCGCCAGGATGCGCGCGCCCCGGTCGTGGCCGTCCAGGCCGGGCTTGGCCACCATCACTCGAATTTTTCTTTCCGGCATAAAATCTCCATGATTGCGGCAGGAAACGGACTTGCGACTCTTGGACTGTCGCGGCCGTTCTCTGCCGTTTTAGAATAAACCCGGGTCTTGGTACTCTCCGTAAACCTCGCGGTACACGTCGCAGATTTCCTGCTGAGTGGCCAGGTTTTTTACCGCCGCGATGCAGTGCGGCATGACGTTTTCACCGCTTTTGCAGGCGGCGCGAATGTCGGCAAGCGACTGGCTCACGGCTCGGCCGTTGCGGCGTCTGCGCAGATCTTTCAGCCGCCGGACCTGCTCTTCGCCTACTGCTTCGTCAATTTCCACCAGCGGCACCGGGTGCCGCGCTTCGGTGGCGTATTTGTTGACGCCCACCATTATTTTTTCCCCGGCTTCGACCTGCCGCTGGAACGCGTAGGCCGCGTCCGCGATTTCCATCTGCGGATAGCCTCTTTCGATGGCGGCGATCATGCCGCCCATGGCGTCGATTTTTTCGATGTACTCCCAGGCTTTCGCCTCCATCTCGTTGGTCAGGGATTCGACGAAGTAGGAGCCGGCCAGGGGATCGATCGTATTGACCACGCCCGTTTCTTCGGCCAGAATCTGCTGGGTGCGCAGCGCGATTTCCACGGCGTGTTCGGACGGCAGGCACAGCACTTCATCGAGCGAATTGGTGTGCAGCGACTGCGTTCCGCCCAGCACCGCGGCGAGCGCCTCGATGGTGGTTCGAACCACGTTGTTGTAAGGTTGCTGAGCGGTGAGCGAGCAGCCGGCGGTCTGGACGTGAAAGCGCATCCACAGCGAGCGCGGATTCCTGGCGCCGAAGCGGTCGCGCATGACCCTGGCCCAGATGCGGCGCGCGGCGCGGAGTTTGCAGATTTCCTCGAAAAGGTCGATATGCGAGTTGAAAAAGAACGACAGGCGCGGCGCGAAGTCGTCCACGTTCATTTTTTTTCGCTTCAAAATGTCTTCGACGTATTCGATGCCGTCTCTGAGCGTAAAGGCCAGCTCCTGCACGGCCGTGGAGCCCGCCTCGCGGATATGGTAGCCGCTGATGCTGATGGGGTTCCACCGCGGAACATATTTAGCGCCGAATTCAACCGTGTCGCTGATCAGTTTGACGGAAGGCTCCGGGGGGCACATGAACGTCTTCTGCGCGATGAATTCCTTGAGCATGTCGTTCTGAATGGTGCCGCCGATTTGATTCAGGGGGACGCCTTTGATATCGGCCGCCGCGCAGTACATGGCCCACAGCGCGGTCGCCGGCGGATTGATGGTCATGGAGGTGGTAACGCGATCCAGCGGAATGCCGTCGATCAGCGCCAGAAAATCCTCCAGGCTGTCGATGGCCACGCCGCATTTGCCGACCTCGCCCAGGGCCTTGGGCGAGTCGCTGTCATACCCCATGAGCGTGGGAAAGTCGAAGGCGGTGGAAAGGCCGGTCTGTCCCGCCCGCAGGAGCAGATGCCAGCGGGCGTTGGTGTCCTCGGCGCTTCCCATGCCGGAGAACATTCGGAAAGTCCAGGGCTGTCCGCGGTAGCCGGTGACCTGGTTGCCGCGAAGATAGGGGAATTCTCCGGGCGCTCCGATGTCGCGGGCGAAATCCATGCTTTGCAGGTCTTCGGGCGTGTAGAGCCTTTTGATGTCGAGGTCTGAAACGGTTGAGAAGCGGTTTTTCCAGTCGGGCTTGGTGGCGGGTGTTTGCCGGACATTCGCCTGCCATTGTTCGGTAAGCTTCCGGGACGCCTGACAAGTTTCATCCGAGAAATACAATGCAACCTCCTGAAGTCGTCATGAACCTTCCAAAAAAGCTTCTGGGAAAAAAGAGCCGTACCCAGGATAGAAAAGCAAAGTTTTTTCAAACGCGAAAAAACTAACTCGTATTTTCCGCTTCTGTCAAGAAATATTCGCCTTCGAAATATTCACATCCGCCTTTTGCAACGAAAAAGCCCCCCGGGGATTTCCCGGAGGGCTTTGTGTATCTTCAACAGATCATGGTTTCAGGGTTACAGATCCTTCATCCGCTGCCTCGCCTCGTGATACAGCCGCATCACGCATACGAAGAT
>JAQUVQ010000081.1 GCA_028693285.1 Smithellaceae bacterium | reverse complement strand
GGACGGCCTTGCGGCGGATTTGGCGTCCTTCACGTCCAGAAGCTCCACTTCAAAGACCAGCGTCGCGCCGCCGGGAATCACGGGGGGACGGCCCCGGTCGCCGTAGGCGATCTCCGAAGGGCAGATCAGTTTGGATTTTCCGCCCACCTTCATCATGCTGACGCCCTCCGTCCAGCAGGGGAACACCTGGCTTAAAGGCAGTTCCGCGGGCTGGCCGCGCTTGACGGAGCTGTCAAATTCCTTGCCGTCGATCAGCGTGCCCACGTAGTGGACTTTGACGAGGTCCGTGGCCTTTGGCTGAGCGCCCGTTCCCGCTTTGATTTCCTTGTAGATCAATCCCGACGCGGTTTTCTTTACGCCCGCTTCCTTCGCTGCCTTTTCCAGAAACGGCTTGGCCAGCGCTTTCTGCTTTTCCGTGGCTTTCTGCATGCGGGCCTGGGCCAGTTCGCCCAGTTTCTGCATGTTGGCTTCCGGTTCCGCCGCCAGCTTCTTGCCGCCGGCCGCGTCGGACATTCCCAACTGAACATACTTCAGCTCTTCGGGCGTCAGATCAAAAACGGACAGCTGCTTGCTGAGATGAACCCCCAGCGCGTAGAAAGCCTTCTGGTCTTCCGTTTTCGGCGCTTCGGGCGAACATCCCCAGACGGCAATCAGGGCGACACAAACCACAACCATTAATTTACGCATAATTAATCCTTTCTATTACCCTTTCTTTAATTCCTGCCCCGGGATCGGGCGCCAGGTTCAGGCGGGAACATCCGCCCCGGTCAGTGTTTCTTCAAGAAGTTGAACCAACACGTTTTCTCCCTTTTTCACATGGGAGACGTCTTCGTCCAAAACAATAAAAGCATTGGCTTCCACCATGGACTTCAGAATGCCGGACCCCTGCTCGCCGGTGATGCGCGCAGTGCAGCGGTTTTTTTCTCTTTCAACGACCGCCCGGAGAAAATTTTTGACGCCGGCGCTCTTTTTGATTTCCTGGGCGCTTACGGCAGTGAGCGTCGGGCGGAAAATCCGGGTATGCCCCTGCATGCGAAGCAGAAAGGGGCGTACAAACTGTTCAAAGGAAACCATGACGGATACGGGATTGCCGGGCAGGCCGAAGAGGGGAACGCCGTCGATGGAGCCGAAAGCCAGCGGCTTTCCGGGGCGCATGGCCACCTGCCAGAAGTGCATGGCGTTGCCGATGTCGCCCATCACATCCTTGACGAAATCATAATCGCCGACCGAGACGCCGCCGGAAGACAGGATGACGTCCGCCCGCCGCGCCACCTGGAATTTTTTGACCAGATCTTCCTTGTCGTCGCTGCCGATGCCCAAAAGAACCGGAGCGCCGCCGCAGGCCAGAATCTGAGCGGCCAGCGAATAGGTGTTGGAGTTGACGATTTTGCCGGGCGGCGGTTCGGTTTCAATGTCCACCAGTTCGTCGCCGGTGGACAGGATCGCCACGCGCGGCCTCTGGTAAACCGCGACAAACGCTTTGCTCAGAGCGGCCAGCATGCCGATGTGGCCCGGGCGCAAAACGCTGCCCGCTGCGATGACCTTCTCTCCGCGGCGCACGTCCTCGCCGGGAAACCGAATGTCCAGCCCCGGGGGCACGGCGATCTTCATCAGCACCGTTTTGCCTTTTTCTTCGGTGTCCTCCCGGCGGACCACGGCGTCCGCGCCTTTGGGGACCACCGCGCCGGTCATGATGCGCGCCGCCTGTCCGGCCTGAACCGTTCTGCGGGGAAGGCTGCCCGCGGCGATCGTTTCAACGACCTTGAGTTCGACGGGTTTTAAGGCGTGCGCGCCTTTCGTGTCGCCGGACCGAACGGCATAGCCGTCCATGGCGGAGTTGGCGGCGGAAGGAATGTCGCGGGGCGCGAAGACGTCTTCGCCGATCACCCGGCCCGCCGCTTTCAGAAGATCGGCTTTTTCCAATCCCATGGGCCGGCAGGCGGCAAGGACGGTATGAAGAGCTTTTTCTACGGTAATCATTTCGTTTCTCCAGCCTTTTTCAGCGGGACACTTTATCAGAGACGGTTGGGTTGTCAATCAAAAAGCGAGGGCAGGGGAAAGAGTGGTGAATGGTGAATGGTGGATAGTGAATGGTAAAAGAAGTGACGATCAATGGGCAATGAGTGAAAAGATTTCATGGTGATCCCTTCAATAAGCTCAGGACACAACACTAGGCTCGGGGTGACAAAATAATTTTTTTCTGTAGTGCGGGTCTTTAGACCCGCTATAAGTGCGCCTGATAACCTGAAGGTCACAAGCGGCACGCACACCTTTTTTCTATCCACTATCCACCATTCACCATCCACTAATGCCAGTTGAATTTCACCGGCATTTGCGCTAGGGAAGAGCCGTTGAAAAGAAAGGGAACAGAATGAACGAACAGCAGAAGAAAATTCGCGCGATGCTGGCCGACCGGAAGGGCATTTTGCTGGTCCACTACTATGCGCGGCCCGAAATTCAGGAGATAGCCGACGTGCTGGGGGATTCGCTGGCGCTGGCCCAGGCAGCGGCGCGCTCCGACGCCCGGGTGATCGTTTTCGCGGGCGTGCACTTCATGGCGCAGAGCGCGGCAATGCTTTCCCCGGAAAAAATCGTGCTGCTGCCGCGCCTGGACGCGGGCTGCCCGCTGGCGGACATGGCCGGTCCGGATGCGGTGAGAAAAATGAGGCAGGATCATCCGGACGCCGTTTTCGTGACGTACATCAACTCCACGGCGGAAGTGAAGGCCGAAAGCGACATCTGCTGCACTTCGTCCAACGCGCTTAAAATCATTCAAGCCCTGCCGCCATCGAAAAAAGCGGTGATGCTGCCCGACGGCAATCTGGCCCGCCACGCGGCGGCCGCCACGGGCCGGGAAATTATCGCGTGGGAGGGCTGCTGCCCGATTCACCAGGCGCTGACGGGGGAAGACGTCGCGGCCCGCAGGCGGGAGCATCCGCGGGCGGTGTTTGCCGCGCACCCGGAGTGCCGCCCGGAGGTGCTGGCCCTGGCCGATTTCGTGGGGTCCACGTCGGCCATCCTTCGGTTTGCCCGGGAAACAAAAGCCATGGAAATCATTATCGGAACGGAAAAAGGCATTTTGACCCAACTCGCCAAAGAGAATCCGGAAAAAACCTTTATTCCCGCCTCGGACGCGCTTTTCTGCGACGACATGAAGAAAATATCGCTGGACGATATCGAGCGGTCGCTCACGACGATGCAGCCGGTGATCACGGTTCCCCGGCAAGTGAGCGAGGCCGCGAAAAAAGCCCTGGATAAAATGCTGGCCGTTTCCTGACCGACCGATTCGCCTGGATGACATTCCGTGAGAAAAATCGTCGATAAAAAAATGGTTCACGACGCCCCGCCCGTGCGGGAGCTGCTGGAGGCGATCGCCAAAGGCGCGCCGGCCGCGGATGCGCGGGGACTGGTTCCCCCGGCCCGCCCGTTTCTGACCGCGCTGCTGTTCCGGCGGCTCGCCGCGCCGCTGATCGTCTTGTGCCCCACGGCAAAGGAAGCCGCCGCCTTTGCCCGCGATCTGGAGCTTTTTCTGGGGGAAGGGGCCGCGCTGCACTATCCGCCCCTCGATTTTCTTTCCGTGGACATGTTCGCCCTGCAGCGGGAAGAGGAAATGGCCCGCCTCAATGTGCTTGCGCAACTGCAGGTGGACAGCCGCAGGGTCGTCGTCACCTCGCCTTCGGCCTGCCTGCAGAAAGTCATGCCGTATGCCGAGTTTCAGCAGTATCTGAGAATTCTTTCCGTAGGCGATGTGCTGCTGATGGAGGAGTTTCCCGAAAAGCTTGCCGCGGGCGGCTACCGGCGGATGTCGCTGGTGGAAAATCCCGGGGAGTTCAGCCTGCGCGGCAATATTCTGGATGTTTTTCCGCCCGGCGCCGCGGAGCCCCTGCGCCTGGAAATGGCGGGCGACGAGATCGAATCCATCCGCCGCTTTGACGCCTCGTCCCAGCGCTCGGGCGCGTCCGTGGACGCGTTTGTTCTGGGCCCGGCCGGCGAAATTCTCCTCGACCCCGAAAGGCTCAATCGCGCCGTGCGCAATGTCAAGCGACGCGCAGACGATCTGGACCTTCCGCGCGATTTGCGAAACAGGCTTTCCGAAACGCTTCGGGAGCAGTCTGCGACGTCTCTCAATCCGATATTCCTGCCGCTGTTTTACGAAGACTACGACGACCCGGCGGGTTTCGGCCGGCGGAATCTTTCCAATGTCTTTGACTACCTGCCGAGGCGTTCGCTCCTCGTGATCGACGATCCGCTGGCGGTGGAGCAGGCGCATCAAAACGTCTCGGCCGGCATCGACAAGCTCCTGTACAAGGCGAAAGCGTCCGGCCGGTTTTATCTGGAGCGCGCCGGCCTGTATCTGGACGACGAGATGCTCCATGAACGAATGGACGGGTTTCAACAGGTTAGGCTCTGCGGCCTGGCGCTGGACGGCCCGAAGAGCGCCGCCCCCGCGGTGAGCTTCGATACGCGGCTGGACGCTCCCGTTGCCGGGCCTTTGGCCCGCGATGGAAAGGAGGAGTCCCACCTCGGCCGGGCGGCGGAAAAGATTCAAAACCGGCTGGCGGAGGGGATGCCGGTGTTCCTGATGTCCCCCACGCCGGAAGACACGGCCCGCGTCCGGCGCCTGCTTTCGGAGTACGGCCTTCCCGCGCAAATGCTGCCCGCGGCAAGCCCGCTTTTGGAGGCGCTCCTGAATCCCGCCGCCGCTCTGTACCTGCGGGAAGGGAAAATATCCGGAAGCTTCGTAATGGGAAGCCCCCGCCTCGCGTTTCTGAGCGAAGAAGATATTTTTGTCAAAAAAACGCCCCGCCGCCGCGTCCGGCCCAGCCGCGAAGGTTATTTTTTAAAATCCTTCGGCGATCTGAAAGAGGGGGATTTCGTCGTCCACCGGGATTTCGGCATCGGGCTGTACCGGGGCCTGAAAAAAATTGCCGTGGGCGCAGTGGAAAATGATTTTCTGGTGATCGAGTACCTGGACGGCGACAAGCTCTACCTGCCCGTGAACGCCCTGGAAAAGATTCAGCGCTACCTCGGGCCGGACGGCTGCACGCCGAAAATCGAAAAGATGGGCGGCGCCTCCTGGGACGCGGTCAAGGAAAAGGTCAAAAAGTCCGTCCGCGACGTGGCCGAGGAGCTGGTGGCGATTTACGCCGCCCGCGAGGCGATGGAGCGAAAACCCTTCTTGCCGCCCGACCGCGTCTATGAAGAATTCTGCTCGACGTTTGAGTACGAGGAGACCCCCGACCAGGCCAGGGCCATCGAAGACATTCACGCCGACATGGACGAAGTCAAACCGATGGACC
>JAQUVQ010000003.1 GCA_028693285.1 Smithellaceae bacterium | reverse complement strand
ATGACAAAAGAGCTATGTAGGGCGTACCTTCAGGTGCGCCGGAAAGCTTTACCTTGATTCTATTTTCGCAGTAATGATGCCGGCCAGATGCTTCGCCCAGAAGGAGTAGGCGCGGGTTCCCGGGTGAAAGCCGTCGTCGGCCATATAGGTTGTCTCCAGGGGAAAATCAATGCTTACAAATGTGCACCGGCTGCATCCCTGAACGGATTGCTCCAGCGCGTGGTTGAAATGCTTGGCCCTGCTGCCCAGATACCAGCGCAGGGGCTGGGGCAGGGCGGGAAAAAGATGCATGGGGGGAATGCCGGATAAAATGACATGCGGTGAATCAAATTTGGACAAAAGCAGGCGAATGATTTTTTCCTGCCTTGCAATCCAGGTTTGCCTGCCGGTCCCGTGAGTGACGTCGTTGACGCCGATGGAGGTGACCACCACGTCGAGTTTCTCCGGCGGTATCTCCTCCAGCATGGTCAGGACGTCCTTTGCCCGGTGGCCGGTGCGGGCGATCAGTTTCCAGGACACGCGGAAGTTCTGGCCGAGCGCGCGGACCAGTTGACCGGAAAGGGCCTCGCTCTGCCGCGAGACGCCGACGCCCGCCGCCGCGGAATCGCCGGCGATAAGCAGTTTGAGCGGCGGGCCGGAGCCGTGCTCGCCGGATCGCTCCCCCAGAGGCTCGGGCAGTCTGGGGGTCACGCGCCGCACGTAGAGGGCCTGGGCGATGAGGACCGGCGCAAGACTGATGATTGCAAGTGAGTTTCTCATGACGAACCTCCGGCGGGGCCGATGGCTTGAAGGATGCTCAAGAGTTACGGAGTCCTCAGGTAGAAGCCCAGATCCGCGTCCATGGAGTTGGGCGGCTCCTGGAACTGGCAGCCGACATATTTCTTGAAGATGGAGCGGACGGCGGCCTGTTTTTTAATGACGGAACGCTTTGCATCATTGAGCTGAAATTCAATTTTGATCAAATCCCCCGGCTGAAGCGGGTTGACGCCCATCGTTTCAAAACCGCATCCCTGCATCGAGACGTTTTTCAAAACCATTTTCCCCCAGATTTTGGGGTTGGTCACTCCGAAGTACAGGCCGTCCACCCGGATTCCCTTGCGGTAGAATTTCCGAAACTCGATTTCCACGTCATAGACGTTTCCGCAGGTGCATTGAACTTGAATCGGGCCTTTGGCGCCTCCATAGGTTTTTGCTTCCTGCTTTTGTATCAAATTGCATTTGGAGCAGACGAACACAACAAATCCTTCGTTGTCCACGTACACTTTCGTAATGGTTTTTTCCATACGCCATCCCCTCATCGGTTTCTTGACTTAGGTAAGCACAGTATAAAATGGCCCGAAAAGAAAAAAACCCGTCTTGCGATTCTGAACATCGCAAAACGGGTTCCATCGTCCAAATCGATTTATTCCAGAACGGCCAGCACCTGGCCTTCATTGACGGAGTCTCCCACCTTGACTTTGATTTCCTTGATGGTTCCAGCGCCCGGGGCATACACGGGGATCTCCATTTTCATGGCGTCCATGATGATCACTTCCTCTTCTTCCTGCACCTGCGTGCCCACGTTCACCGCGATGCTGGCGATTTTCCCCGGCATGGGGGCCGTAATATCCATACTCATAATTTTTCCCCGCCTCCCTTTATCGATATTTTTTGTCTCACAAAATGAACGCCAAAGCCTGCGCCGTCCAAGCCGCCGCTTTGAAATTGTTGAAGCTTTTACCGTAAATGCGGGTTCAGGTCAATACAATTATTCGGCGGCGGGCGCGTGACCGCTCATTCATGCCGCAGAGCGTCGATGGGGTTCATCAAAGAGGCCTTGTAGGCCGGATAGAAGCCGAAAAAGATGCCGACCAGGCCGGAGAATCCAAAGGAGAGAAGGATGGAGTAGGTTGAAATCAGGATTGTCCAGCCGGCGAAAAAGGATAGAAGCTCCGCGAACAGAATGCCCAGCAAAACGCCGATCAATCCGCCGATGAGCGAGAGAATCATCGCCTCGATGATGAATTGCAGGCGGATGTCCCAGGTTTTGGCGCCGACGGCCATGCGGATGCCGATTTCCCTGGTGCGCTCCGTGACCGAAACCAGCATGATGTTCATGATGCCGATGCCGCCCACCAGAAGCGAAACACCGGCGATGGCGGCCAGCAGAAGCGCCATGACGCGGGAAGCCTGCTCCGCCATCTGCATCATTTGCGTCAGGTTGCGGACGGTGAAGTCGTCTTCCTGGCCCGCGCCGATGCGGTGCCGCTGCCGCAGCAGTTCCTTGATTTGCTGTTCCGCCCGGTCCAGATCTTCCGTGCTCTTAGCCTTGACCATGATGGAGCGCACCGTGCCCGGAAACGACCTTCCGAAAAGGTTTCTCTGCGCGGCGGAGACCGGCGCATAGACGATATCGTCCTGGTCCTGGCCCATCATGGACTGGCCTTTCGGGGCCAGAACGCCGATGACGACAAACGGGACTTTTTTGATGCGGACCGTTTTGTGGAGCGGGTCGTCGTTGCCGAATAGATTGTCCACGACGGTTTGTCCCAGCAGACAGACTTTGGCCGCGCTGCGGATTTCCTGATCGTAAAAGTTCCGGCCGGCCGACAGGGTCCAGTCCCGGACTTCCAGCATGTTTTCATCCGTTCCGAAGACGACGCTCGGCCAGTTGGCGTTGCCGTAGATGATCTGGGCGCTGCCGTTGAGGATCGGGGCGGTTGTGGCCACCGCGGAGCATTCCTGCCGGATCGCTTCGGCATCCGCGCGGGTCAGGTTCTGAAAGGCGCCGCTGCCCAGGCGAATGCCGCTTGCGGTGGTCGAGCCGGGAAGGACGATGATCAGGTTGCTGCCCACGGTGGCAATCTGCTCGGATATTTTATTGCTGGCGCCCCGGCCGACCGCCAGCATCGTGATGACGGCGGCCACGCCGATGATGATGCCCAGCATGGTCAGCGCCGAACGCATCTTGTTGGCGCGCAGGGCGCGCAGAGAAATTTTAGCGGTGGAAAGAAAGTTGATCATCGTTTGTTTACCGAGTCGCTGACCAGTTTTCCGTCCAGGAAATGGATGATGCGCTTGCTGTAGGCGGAAATGTCCGGTTCATGCGTGACCAGGACAATGGTGATATTTTTCTCTTCGTTGAGCCGGACGAAGAGCTCCATGATTTCGATGCTGGTTTTCGTGTCCAGGTTGCCGGTCGGTTCGTCGGCAAGGACGAGCGGCGCGTTGTTGACCAGCGCGCGGGCGATGGCCACCCGCTGCTGCTGACCGCCGGAAAGCTGGTTGGGGTGGTGGTGGCGCCTGTCTTCCAGGCCCAGTGTCCGGAGCGCATCCAATGCCCGCTCCCTGCGGTTTTTGCTTCCGTCTTTGTTGTAGAGCAGGGGGACTTCGACGTTTTCCAGCGCCGTCGTGCGCGCGAGCAGGTTGAATCCCTGAAAGACAAATCCGATTTTTTCATTGCGGATTTCCGCGAGCGCGTCGCGGCTCATAGAACCCACGTCGATGCCGTCGAGGCGGTACGTTCCGGCCGTCGGCACATCCAGGCAGCCGATGACGTTCATGAAAGTGGATTTGCCGGAGCCCGAGGGCCCCATCACCGCCACGAATTCTCCCTGATGGATCTGAAGGGAAACTCTGTCCAGCGCGTGAACGATGCTGTCGCCGACTTCGTATCGCTTTTCCAGATGGTCCGTCTCGATGAGCGCCATGGCCGTTAGAACCTCGGTCCGGGCCGCGGGGTCTGCGTCGCCGCGTTTTTCTGGTCGTTGCTTTTGACTTCCACGATGACCGGCGCGCCCTGAAGAATTTTTCCGGAGACGACTTCCGTGAAGCGGTTGTCGCTGATGCCGATGGAAAGGGGAACGCGTTTGGGCTTTTTGTTTTCCAGCACCCAGACGCCGGGGCCTTTCGGCGCCGGAGCGGAGGAGGATTTGTCCTGGATTTTCAGCCTCAGCGCAGCGTTGGGAACGCGCAGGATTCCTTTTTTGTCGTCAATGACGATCGAGACGTTGGCCGTCATGCCCGGCTTGAGCTTCAAATCCGAATTGTCCACCTTGACGATCACGTCATAGGTGACCACGTTCTGCACCGTGGTGGGCGAGTTGCGGATTTCGGAAACGTTTCCCCCAAACGTCAGGTCGGGGTAGGCGTCCACGGTGAAGGTGACGGGCTGGCCCACGCGCAGGCGGCCGATATCCGCTTCGTCGATGTTGGCCACGATCTGCATTTTGGTCAGGTCCTGGGCGATGGTAAACAGCGTCGGCGTCTGAAAGCTGGCGGCGACGGTTTGCCCGACGTCCACGCTGCGCGAGATGACCGTTCCTTTGACCGGCGAAACGATTCTTGTATAACGGAGATTCGTCTCGGCGAGGTTCAGCGCGGCCCGGGTCTGCTCCACCTGCGCTTCGGAGGCTTTGATCTGGGCGAGCGCGGACAGGTAGGCGGTCTCCGACGTGTCCAGGTCGTGTCTGGAAATGAAATTTTTGCCGTAAAGGATTTTGTTCCGCTCAAATACGGAAACCGTGTCGCGCAGGGCGACTTTGGACTTTTCCAGGTTGGCGCGGGCCAGCGACAGATTCGCGGCGGCCTGGGCCACCTGCGCCTCGATCGAAGCCGGATCGATCCGGGCCAAAAGCTGGCCCTGCCTGACCGTGGAGTTGTAATCCACGTAAAGCTCCTTGATCGTTCCGGACACCTGCGTGCCGACCAGAACGGTCGTGACGGCATTGACGGTGCCCGTGGCGGAAACCGTCGCGCGGATGTCGCCCCGGTCCGCCGTCTGGGTGATATACTGCGGCGCCGGCTCGCGGCGGCTTAAAAAGAAAAACAGGGCGATCAGAATCAGGATTAGAATGACGCTCGCGGCAATGATTTTTTTCATGGCATTTTTGCTCCCATGGCTTTCTCCAGGCTGGCTTCGGCGATGTTGAAATCGGACAGGGCGGATATGTAGGTCATTTTGGCATTGTTGAGCTTGATCATGGCATCCACGATTTCCAGGGAATTGCCCACGCCGGTCGCGTAGCGCCCCTGCGCAAGCTCCAGAGATTCTTCGGCCTGGCGCACGGTGATTTTGCCCGCCTCGATCCGTTCAAAAGCCTCGTGGCGGTTGAGCCAGGCGGACTTGACTTCCTGAAAAGCCTTCTGGCGAAGCGCTTCCTCGTTGGCTTTGGCAATTTCCAGGCCGGCCCGGGCCTCTTCGACGGCGTATTTGGTGGAGAAGCCCGTGAAGAAAGGAAAGGTGAGGGCGACGCCGACGTTCCAGGACTGGTTCAGGGCGGCGTCCTGACCCGCGTAGCCGTAGCCGGCGCTTCCGGAAAGGACGGGCAGATAATCCTTCTTGTTGAGATCGACGGTTCTTTCCAGCGCGTCTTTTTTCAGAGCGATCGACTGGATGTCCGGCCGGTTTTCATAGGCACGGGCGAGGGCGGCTTCAAACGTGATGTCCGCGGCGTCCATATTGAACTTTTCCTGAATGTCGTATTCGGGGGCGTTAATCACGCCCATGGCCTTGTTCAGGTTCACCCGCCAAAGGCGAAGGGCGTTCTGGGCGGAAATCAACTGAATGCGGGCGTTGCTCAAATTGACTTCCGCGCTGGTCACGTCGATCTTGGAGCTTTTCCCCGTTTCAAAAAATGTCTGGGCCACTTCAAAATGCTGCTGAAACTGGTTGACGGTCTCCACGGCGACGGTTTCGCTCATCTTGGCCTTGAGAAGGGAAAAGTAGGCTTCCTGAACATTGTAGGTGAGCAAAGAGGTGGTGTCCTGAAAATCCGCTTCCGCCGACTGCTTGCCCAGCTTCTGAATGTCCACGGCGGTGGAGGTTTTGCCGAAATCAAACAGGGTCTGGTTCAGATTCAGCGCGTTGGAGTAATAGTCGTAGGAGCTGTTGGTCAAAGACGACGCGGGCGGGCCGATGCGCGAGTAGCCGGACTGAAAGGAAAGCTGGGGATAGTAACCGGCGCGGGCCTTGCCGATTTTGCTCTCCGACTGGTGAATGGCTCCGGTGGCCGCGTTGAGGGCCGGATGATTTTTCAGGGCGATGTCGATGCACTGCCGGAGCGTTAGGACATCTCCCTTTTGAATGTCACCCGCCGCGAACAGACTTTGGGCCGGGATGAACAACAGCAGAAACAGAAGGAAAATTCTTTTGCGCATAGAAGATGTAAAAAACCCTTTCAAATCGTAAATCCCTCTTTCCCGGATTTCATACCACAAATCATTTCTCGTTCACACCTATATCAATTTTTGTGCCAGTAATCATGGTGGATAGTGAATCGTGGATGGTGGATGGTTAAATGTAGGGAACGGTCGCGACCGTTCCCTACGGGTAATAGGTCATGCTTGTATCTTCCATCGCTTGTGTCATGCTGAGCCAGTCGAAACATGACGCTTTCCGCTCAACACGCATTGCTTTTTGCCCCGCACCCATCACCTCTAACCCCGGCCCCCTTACCTCTCATCCAACAACCCGCTGCATCTTATTTCCCCACCTTTCGTATCCAATCGGGTAATCTGTTCCCATTAAAAAATCTGAATTATATTTGGCCGATAATTGGCAATAAGGTAATTCAATGTCTGATTTTGGAATATTATTCTTGATTAAATTTTCAGAATGCATTACGAAATCAGGCGTAAAATGAAACGTGAAAGGAGCATGAATATGAGGATTTTTGTCAGAAAATGGTCGGCATTGGTTGTTTTGCTTTGCCTGGTTCTGGTGGCCGGATGCGCATCGCTGTCGTCCCAGAAAAGCGATCAGTTCATCTTTTTGTCCAGTACGATCGGCCCGATCGATTCCGGCATTGTGGGGGCGCTGGAAGATCAGTTTGAAAAAGAGACGGGAATCCGCGTCCGCCACGTCGGCGCGGGGACCGGTGCGGCGCTCAAGCTGGCCACCAAGGGCCAGATTGACCTGGTGATGGCCCATGCAAAATCGCTGGAGGAGAACTTTATCGCCGACGGTTACGGCACGGAGAGAATCCCGCTCATGTACAACGATTTTGTGATTGTCGGCCCCGCATCCGATCCGGCCGCCGTCAAGGGAGAAAAATCGGCGACGGCAGCCTTGAAGAAAATCATGGACGCAAACGGCAAATTCATCAGCCGGGGAGACAAGTCGGGCACGCATGTGGCGGAAATGGAACTCTGGAAAAAAACAGGTGTCGAACCCAAAGGCGCATGGTATGTTATTTATGAGAAGGGGTCCGAAGGAAATGTCGCCACGCTGAAATACACCGATCAGCAGGCCGCTTACACGGTGATCGACCGGGCCACCTTCCTGTCCCTGAAAGATCAGATCAAGGTGGTCATTCTGGTGGAAGGCGACGAGGCGCTGTTGAATTACATTTCTTTGATACCGGTCAACCCGGCCAAATTCCCCAGGGTCAACCGCAAGGACACCCTGACGTTTGTCCAGTGGCTGACGTCGCCGGAAAAAGGCCAGCTGATCATTCGGGATTTCGGCAAAGAAAAATACGGATCGCCGCTGTTTTTCCCCAATTCCGTGGAATGGCAGAAACTGCAGAAAAAATAATCATCAATCTGAAGGAGACAGAATATGAAAATGTTCAAAAGCAGCAAGTGGTTTATCATCCTGGCCGTTGTCGCGGCTCTTGTCATGCTGGGCGCGGCAGGCGCGTTTGCGGCACCCAAGCAGAAAAACATCATTCTGGCCACAACAACCAGCACGCAGGATTCCGGACTGCTCGACACCCTGATCCCCATCTTTGAAAAGGAGACGGGCTACTTCGTGAAGACGATCGCCGTCGGTTCCGGACAGGCGATGAAGATGGGAGAAAAAGGCGAGGCCGACGTCATGCTGGTGCACTCACCGGATGCCGAGAAGAAATTTGTCGAAGCGGGCTATGGAATCAACCGCCGCCTCGTGATGCACAATGACTTCATTATCGTGGGCCCGCCGAACGATCCGGCCGGGATCAAAGGCGTCAAATCCTCGTCGGATGCGCTCAAGAAGATTGCCGGCGCCAATGCTCTGTTCATCTCGCGCGGGGACAACTCCGGAACGCACGCGAAAGAAAAAACCCTGTGGAAAAAGGCAAACGTCAATCCGGCCGGACAGAAATGGTTTCAGGAAACGGGTCTGGGCATGGGGCAGACGCTGAATGTCGCCTCCGAGAAAAAAGCTTACACGCTGGCGGACCGGGGCACATTCCTGGCTATCCGGAAAAACCTGGGCCTCACGATCCTGAATGAAGGCGACGCGGCGCTTCTGAATATTTATCATGTGATTGAAGTCAACGGTGCAAAGTGGCCGAAAGCCAACACGGAAGGCGCCAAAGCGTTTGCGGATTTTATGGTGTCCAAGAAAACGCAGTCTATCATTAAAACGTTTGGCGTCGATAAATACGGTTCGCCGCTGTTCTTCCCGGATGCCGGCAAAAAAGTGGAAGATTTAGGGAAATAGCGTTCACAATGGATTTGATTGTTCAAGGCGTCATCAAAGCCTTTCAATTGATCATCAGTTTTGATCCTGAAGTGATGGGAATCACGTGGCTGTCCCTGAAAATATCGGGGACGGCCACTTTCATCAGCCTGTTCTTCGGCGTTTCCGTCGGGACGGCCGTCGCGTTGAACAACTTTCCCGGAAAAAGGCTGGTGATCAGCATTATCAACACAGGCATGGGGTTGCCGCCCGTGGTGGTGGGCCTTTTTGTGACCATCATGATCTGGCGCAGCGGGCCTCTGGGTTTTCTGGAAATCCTCTACACTCCGTACGCGATGATCATTGCGCAGGCCATCATTGCAACGCCGATCGTCATGGGCATTTCGCTCGCCTCGATTCAGAATCTGCCGCCGAATCTGCGGCTGCAGATTTTGTCGCTGGGCGCCAGCCGAATGCAGATGATCTGGGTGCTGATCAAGGAATCCCGGCTTCCGCTTCTGGCGGCCGTCATGGCGGGTTTTGGAGGGGTAATTTCCGAAGTCGGCGCTTCGATCATGGTCGGCGGCAATATCAAGGGATATTCTCGCGTGCTCACCACCGCAACGGTGATGGAAACCGGAAAGGGGAATTTTGACATTGCCATCGCTCTGGGCATTATCCTTCTGATCCTGGCATTTCTGGTCAATCTTCTGCTCACGCAAATTCAGCAAAGGCAGCATCCGAGATGAACAATATTTTTACCATAGAAAATTTAATTGTCCGCCGCGGCGGCGTCAAAGTGCTGGATATCAACGAGCTGAAGGTTCACGAAAGCAGAATTCTGGCCCTGATCGGACCCAACGGCGCGGGCAAATCCACGCTTTTGCTGACCATGGCGGGCCTGCTCAAACCGGATCAGGGGAAAATGCATTACAAGGGACGGCCCGTGGAGTCGAGCGCGGAGCGCTCCCGCATGCGCAGGAGCGTGTGCGTTGTTTTCCAGGAGCCGCTGCTGCTCAGCACGTCCGTTTATAAAAACGTGGCTCTGGGGCTGAAGTTCCGCGGAATGTCGAAAAATGACATTCAGAAAAACGTCGGAGATGCGCTGTCGTACTTCGGCATCAGTTCACTGGCGAACCGGTCGGCCAAAACGCTTTCGGGCGGCGAGTCCAAAAGGGTGTCTCTGGCGCGCGCCTTTGCCCTCAAACCGCATTTAATCCTGCTGGACGAGGCCTTCAACTCCCTCGATCCGCCGACGCGCGAGTCGCTGATCGATGATCTGCGGCATATTCTGGAAGAGACGAAGATCACCGCCGTGCTGGCGCTGCACGACCGGGAGGAGACGCTGCGGCTGGCGCAGGATGTCACGGTGATGTCTGAAGGACGGCTCATCCAGACCGGCGCCACGGCTCAAATCTTCAATCAGCCCCAGTCCGAGTTCGTGGCCAATTTTGTCGGCACCGAAACCATTCTGGAGGGGACCGTCCAAAACATCCGGTCGGGTCTGATGGAAGTGCTCGTGTCGGGAAAAGTGATCGAGGCGGCAGGCGCAGCTCCGCTGGGACAGAAAGTATTTTGCTGCATCCGGCCGGAAAACATCGTCGTATCAAGGGAAGCGCCGGAAAATACGAGCGCCCGAAACATCTATGAGGCCAGAATTCAGAAGATTGTCCGCCAGGCCTTTTTCTACAAACTGGTCCTGGACTGCGGATTTCCCGTGGTTGCCTATCTTACCGTTTCTTCCTGCGAGGATCTGGGGTTCTGCGAAGGCGCCGCGGTTTTCGCGTCGTTCAAGGCCACGGCCGTTCACGTCATGCGCCGGGAAAAATAGACCGGCGATGCAGCTGAAAAAAAGCGGCCGCAGCCGCCCTTGCGGGCGGCATGAAACCGCTCTTTATCCATTTTGAAAAATCCCGATTATTTCATGGCCTGTTCAACCGCGACGGCGACGGCGACCGAAGCGCCGACCATCGGATTGTTGCCCATTCCGATCAAGCCCATCATCTCCACGTGCGCGGGAACGGAGGACGAACCGGCGAACTGCGCGTCGGAGTGCATGCGCCCCATCGTGTCGGTCATGCCGTAGGAAGCGGGACCGGCCGCCATGTTGTCGGGATGAAGCGTTCTTCCCGTTCCGCCGCCGGAGGCGACGGAGAAAAACTTCTTTCCCGCCAGCAGGCGTTCTTTTTTGTAAACGCCCATCACCGGATGCTGGAAGCGCGTCGGATTCGTGGAATTCCCCGTGATGGCCACGTCCACGCCTTCGAGATGCATGATGGCCACGCCTTCGCGCACGTCATCGGCGCCGTAGCAGCGGACGGCCGCGCGATCGCCTTTGGAATAAGCTTTTTCCCTGGCCACGGAGACTTTCCCTGTTTTATAATCGAAAGCCGTCGCGACATGGGTAAATCCGTTGACGCGGGCGATAATGTGCGCCGCATCCTTGCCCAGGCCGTTCAGAATGACGCGCAGAGGATTCTTGCGAGCCTTGTTGGCGGACTTGGCCAGGCCGATGGCGCCTTCCGCCGCGGCGAATGATTCGTGTCCCGCGCAGAAGGCGAAGCAGGCGGTTTCTTCGCGCAGCAGCATGGAGGCTAAATTCCCGTGGCCGATGCCCACCTGACGGTCGTCGGCGACGGATCCGGGAATGCAGAAGGACTGAAGTCCCTCGCCCAGCGTCTCGGCGATGTCCGCGGCGTTTTTCTGGCCCTTTTTAATCGCGGCTGCCGCGCCCACAAGATACGCCCATCCGGCGTTTTCAAATGAAATCGGCTGAATATCTTTTACAATTTTCCGAACATCCACGCCTTTTCCGATGCACACTTTTTCGGCTTCCTCCAGAGAGGAAATTCCATATTTGGCGAGAAAAGGAGTGATCTGTTTTATTCTTCTTTCGTATCCTTCAAATAGTGCCATTTTAAAACTCCTTATCCTTTACGTGGGTTGATGACTTTAACGGCTTCGGCAAAGCGTCCATACGTTCCGCTTGCCTTAGACAGCGCGGCGGCCGGATCCATCCCTTTGGTAATGTTATCCATCATGACGCCCAGCTGAACGAATTTGTAGCCGATGATTTCGTCGTCGGCGTCGAGGCCGATTTCGGTCACATAACCTTCCGCCATCTCCAGATAGCGGGGCCCTTTTACTTTGGTGCCGTACATGGTGGCAATTACGCTTCGGAGGCCCTTGCCCAGATCTTCCAGACCCGCGCCGATGGGAAGTCCGCCTTCGGAAAACGCGGTTTGCGTGCGGCCGTAAACAATCTGCAAAAAGATTTCCCGCATGGCCACGTTGATCGCGTCGCAGACGAGGTCGGAATTCAGCGCTTCCAGAATGGTTTTGTTGGGCAGAATTTCGGCGGCCATCGCGGCGGAATGGGTCATGCCGGTGCAGCCGATGCATTCAACCAGCGCCTCTTCAATGATGCCTTTTTTCACATTCAGGGTCAGTTTACAGGCTCCCTGCTGCGGCGCGCATCGCCCGACACCATGCGTCAGGCCGCTGATGTCCTTAATTTCCTTCACGGGCGTCCAGCCGCCCTCCTGCGGTATGGGCGCGGGGCCGTTTTTAGCGCCCTTGGCGACTACGCACATCTGTTCAATTTCGTGAGTGTGCTCCATAAAAACTCCATCTCCTTCCGGTAAAATATTGGGGATAACGGTTGGTTATCCTGTTTTTCTTCGCACTGAACGGGAAAAGTCCCTTTACGGGTGGTTCAGAAGCCGTCAAGACGGGAAGAATCTATTCAAAAAGAAAATATTAGTCAATATGATTATTGACATGGCGCCGGATATTTTTGTCCGGACCTGATTTTTTTGAGCCCTCCGAATCTCATCGCGCAAAGGCATAAGCAGGCGGAAAAACATTGGCAATTTCCCCAAACAGGAATTATAAGTCTTCAGGATTGATGCGTCATGGCCGAAAATAAAAAAAGGGAGGGGCTATCGTGAATTACCAACTTTACCTGGAAAAAATTCGCGCGGGAGAGAAAGGGTTGAATCCCTATCTGGACCACTTCAATGTAGAGGTTGCCGGTTTGTCTTCGGGCCGCGCCGTATTTCGAATGCCCATACGTCCGGAATATCTGCAGGGCGCCGGATTGATGCAGGGAGGTTTGATGGTCGCGCTGGCGGACGAGGCCATTGCCCATGCCATGATGACGGTGCTCACGCCGGAAGAAGGACTGACGACAATTGAGCTGAAGAGCAATTTCCTGGCCGGCGTGGACAAAGGAGAGCTTATTGCCGAAGCGGGCGTTTTCAAGAAGGGCCGAAGCCTGATCATCGGAGATTGCCAGGTGACAAACGGCGCGGGGAAACCCGTCTGCCGCGTTTCCGCGACGTTCATGCTGCTGAGGCAGCATCAGAAGTGAGGCGGGAAATTATATGCAATGCCCGTCAGTTTTCGGGACACCGCGGTCCGGGACTGATCAGGCGAGAAGCCCTTCGACTTCGCCGCGAATCTCCTGAAGGCGTGCCGCGGATGATGCCTCAAAGCGAAGGACGATGACCGGCTGCGTGTTGGAGCAGCGGACCAGCGCCCAGCCGTCCCCGAAAGGCACCCGAACGCCGTCAATGTCAATGACGCCCGGCGTGTTTTGGTAATGCTCCTTGATTTTGGCCACCACCGCTTTCTTCCGGTCGTCGTCGCAATCCATGCGGATTTCAGGCGTGGCAAACGTTTTCGGAACGCCGGCGAGGAGCTCGCTCAGCTTCAGACCTGTCTGAGAGAGAATCTCCAGCAGTCTTACAGCGGCGTAAATGGCGTCGTCATATCCGAAATAGCGGTCGGCAAAAAACAGGTGGCCGCTCATTTCTCCTCCCAGCAGGGCTTTTTCCTCCTTCATCTTGGCCTTGATCAGCGAATGCCCGGCCTTCCACATCAGCGGCCGGCCGGAATATTCCGCAATGCCGTCGTAGAGAACCTGCGAGCACTTGACTTCGCCGATGATGGTCGCCCCGGGATGGTCCTTGAGGATGAAGCGCGCAAACAAAAGAAGCAGCTTGTCTCCCCAGATGATCTCGCCGGTGTCGCTGATCACTCCGATGCGGTCCGCGTCTCCGTCAAAGGCGATGCCCAGGTCAGCCTTTTCTTTGGCCGTAAGCCGAATGAGTTCCGCAAGATTTTCTTCGACGGTGGGGTCCGGGAAGTGATGGGGAAAGCGGCCGTCCGGCTCACAGTAGAGGGCAGTGACGTCGCAGCCCATTCTCTCCAGAATGGGAAGGGCAAATTTCCCCCCGACGCCGTTTCCTCCGTCGAGGACAATCTTCAGCTTTTTTGATACGCGGACGGAGTCGAAGATATAGTCCTGATAAATCTTCGTGATGTCCTGCGCCTGCGCGGACCCTTTGCCGGAATGATAACTTCCGGATTCCATGATGCGCCTCAGCTCCTGAATCTGCTCCCCGTGGATGGAATCGTAGCCGATGCAGATTTTAAAGCCGTTGAACTCCGGCGGGTTGTGGCTGCCGGTGATCATGACGCCGCCTCCCGCTCCTAAGCGGCGGATGGAAAAATACAGCATGGGGGTTGCGCACAGGCCGATGTCGATGGTGTCCATGCCGGAGGCGTTCAGCCCGGCGATCAGAAATCGGTGGTAGTCGTCCGAACTCAGGCGGCAGTCGCGCCCGATGGTCATGGTCCGAACTTTATGCTGAAGCGCATATGTGCCGATGGCGCGTCCCAGATTTACGATAAAGACCTCGTTGAGGTCCTTGTCAACGATGCCGCGCACGTCGTATTCACGAAAGACATGTGGATTCATTTTTTCCCTCAAAATCAAAGAAGATGATGCGTCCGGGCTTCCGGCGCCGTCCGCTTCTATACAATTTATCCGGGGATGTCAACCCGGGAAGGTCGTTTAAAAATCTTCAGGCTTCAGCCGCCTGAGAATGTCCGGGGCTTCCCTCAGCACCATGTCCGCTCCCGCCCGCAGAAAATCCTTTTCCTGAAAGCGGCCGGTCAGGACACCGGCGGTTCGGGTTCCCGCGTTTTTCCCCGTCTCAATGTCGATCGGGTGGTCGCCGATCATCACGCATCGGCCGGGTTTTGCGCCCAGCCTCGACAGGGCGAGGTTGATCTGCTCGGGGTGCGGCTTGACGCGCCGGACGTCATTGCGGCAGACGACCACCGGACAATAATCGTGAATATCCGGAAAGACGGTCCGGACGGCTTTCTCACAGTTGCGGGTGATGATTCCGGCCTGAAGGGAGGCTTTCCTGAGACCCGTGAACAGCTCTTTGGCGCCGTCAAACAGGGAGCCGCTTTGCGCCGCTTCCACTTCAATCTCTTCGATGATTCGAAAGGCTTCCCGCGTGAACGAAGCTGCATGGTCTCCTGAATTTTTTCCAAGCAGGGCCTGAACTTCGCCGATCATTTCCAAAACAAACCGGTTTTGCAGACTTCGGGGGTCCACGCCCCAGCGGTCAATCAGTGAGGCCACGTCCCGGCGCATTTGTTCAAAATCGATGTTCAGCCGGGCCAGTGTTCCGTCAAAATCAAAAATCACGGTGTCGATGGCCGAAGGATCGAAAAGAATAGGGGCCATAGGTTCAACGGTTTCCTGATGTGTAGTGCGGGGAGAGAATTTTTGTGACGATGCGCCCGGGCGTTTCCGCCGGAAAGGCGCCGCCCGTGACCTCCCGCAGGAAGTTTGCAATAATGAAGAACGTTGCGCCCCAGAGGATGTCTTCGCCGCCCTTGCCGTCCGGAATGACCAGGCAGGGGAATTGGAAGTTGCGGCGCGGGTCGGATGTTCCGTTCTCCGGGCTGAGCTCCAGGAGAGCGTAGGAAGAGCTGCGGAAAAAATCGCTGACGGGAATTTCCAGCATTTTGTCCACTTCGTCGTTGGGCCGGTAGGGCCAGGGCTCCCTGACCAGGCCTGCCAGCGGAAAGATGGTCCGGGTGAAAAGCGTGAGCGAGTAGGTGGGCAGGGCGCCAAGAAATTCAACGTTGAGCGGGCTCAGGCCGATTTCCTCCCAGGATTCGCGAAGCGCGTTCATCAGAAAAAGCCGAATGAGCGATTGGGTCTCACCGTCTTTGTTAGGCAGTTCGTGAAGCGCCCGGTTGCCTGCCGTTCGAAGAATGCCGGTTTTCGAAACGATGTGGCTCAGCATCTCATCGACCGGCCGCTCCAGCATGCCGCCGGGGCAACTGATGTCGCCGGACTGGGCGACGGCATTCGAACGCTTGATCAGCAAAAAATGAAATTCGGAATTTTTGAACAGCAGCAGCAGCACAACGCCGGCTTCCAAATGTTTGCCGCCCGCGGCGTTGGAGCGTTCAATCGAAAGGTGCTTTTCCAAATAGTCAACGGGTGTCCGGTTCAGGCGCTCCAGAACATAAAGCGGAAAGGCGTCCTTGTCCCGCAGCAGCGTTAAGTCCATGGTCATGCGTTTCTCTCTTGTTGAAATTCTTCAAAAATCTGTTCATTGTACCAGCGCCGCCGGGGAAACAGGTCCACAAAACCGCAGTGACCGCCGAACGGCTGCTCGGAAACCGTCAGAAAACCGTGATTGCGAAGCTTCCGGAAGTCATCGAGGGCGATGACGGGATCATCGGCCGCGAAGAATATTTTGACCGGCACGCCGAGATCACAAAAAGAATTATCCGTCAGAGTGTATAGCCGAAAATAGTCCCGATAGGAAGGAAATTCCGGGAAATAAGCCATCATCTTCTCCGTCAGCTCCATGCAGGAACGCGCCCGAAGCATGCCGGCAAAGTCGTATTGATCCGGGAAAAACCTCTGTTTTTTTCTGAGCGAACGCTTCCACTTTCGCAGAAAGTAGTTTTGGTAAAGAGCGGGGCCGCGGTCGATGGTCAGCGTCGTTCTGTAAGGGTCGAGGGGCGGACTGACGGCGAACACTTTTTTCAGGTTTCCGACGGGGGTTTGGGAATGGCGCATCGCGATCCTGAGCGAGAAATTGGCGCCGAGGGAAAACCCCAGGAGATAAACCGGCAGGTTTCCGGCCATTCTTGCAACCGCGTTTACCGCGTCGAAGGTTTCCTCGATCAGCGCCCCGTGAAAGAGGCCTTGATTGAGGTGATGGGAATCGCCGTGATCCCTTAAATTGAGGCGGCAAACGGAAAAATTCCGGTCGAAAAAGTAGGCGCCGGCGGCCAGAATGTAGGCCGAAGAGGAGGAGCCTTCCCAGCCGTGCAGCAGAATCATCATTCCCCGGGAACGGGGGTGATGCGACAGATAGGACAGCAGCTTCGATCCGCCGGGCGTTTCGATGATGAATTCCCTGGAATGCCTGCGCAGGGGGCCGTGAGGGGGAATCATCAGGTGTGAAGACGCCAGAACGGACTGCAAGTGCCGGTTCTTCAAAAAAGACCGGGGTTGAAAGGTTGCAGAAGGGTTTCCGTTTCCGGCAGTCATGAGTTTCCCGTTTTATTAAAATGATTTGCAATATCCAGGCGTTGACATCGCGGAAGGATGAAATGGTGGCGGTGCCTGGATTTGAACCAGGGACACTACGGATATGAGCCGTATGCTCTGACCAACTGAGCTACACCGCCTTGAAAAGCAATCGTTGTGCGCAAAGCCGCCGGAGGCTATATCGAAGAGTCCGGCGTTTGTCAATACCTATTGCGGCATTTCCAGTTCATACACGACCAGAACGCTTCTCTCGCTGAGCGTCGCGCCGACGGACTGGACCAGCGCCAGGACAATTTCCGGTTTGCCGTCATTGTCCACGTCCTTGAAGCAGTAGTCCGCGACATAGCCGTTGATTTTCTTCGTCCGCCAGTTTTCCGCCATGCCGAGGCCGTCCCACTCCAGGTTATAGATTTCGCTCGAGGAGAAAAGCTTCAGGTTTTTAAAGATGCGTCCGACCGACGAAAGGTTTTTGACGATGATCATTTCCTTTTTGCCGTCGTTGTTCGTGTCGAACATCACGATTCTCAGATTGGCAAAAACACTGTCCTCCTGCGTGGCCTCCGAAGACTGCTGCTTCTGCTTGTCCACGTTGTCGATGTAGTTGTTGCTGCCGCCGTACTGGGAGTCGCTTCTCCAGATCAGTTCATCGGGGCTGAATCCAAAGGAAAAAATCCGGCTCAGCGGCTTGGTCGTCGGCGTAATGATGCACAGGTAGTCCAGCTCGTCGAGCGCGATGATTTTCTCGCTGGTTCCCGCGCCCAGCGTGTCAAGGGTCAGCCCGTAAATAGACAATCCGACCGGGATTTTCTGCTTATCCCCCTCGACGTATTTCCCGTCCCGCCAGACGATTTCATAAATCTGCGTATCGAAAACCCGGCCGCCCTGGCCGTCGTGAAAGCTTCCCAGTCCATAGGCCTGCCCCAGCAGAACGGGCGCGCCCGAGGAAGGGATGATCACCCTCAGGAAATAACGGATATCGGAGGCAATTGTTTTGTAGTCGCCGTCCTCGTACTGAAGAACGAAAGAATTGAGCAGCCGGTCGTTGAGCGACGTCACGATGATCTCCGGCGTGCCGTCTTTGTTGATGTCCGCCACGTCCACGGAGATGTATTTATGGTAGGATTTTCCCTTGATCTGCTTGAGCAGCTGCAAGTTGTCCTTGGTCTTCAGGTAAATATATACATTGTGGGGGTCAATGATGACTACTTCGTTCCGACCGTCGCGGTTGACGTCGCCGACGTCCATCCCGTTGAATTCCGTCTTGAACTGCTGGCTCATCCAGAAGCCCTTCTTGCGATCGAGCGGATCGGACGAATTGATGAATTCCGCGTTGATCATCGAAGTCAGGGTTCCTTTGCCTTTTCCGGATTTCATGCCGGCGATGATCTGCGCTTCGCGGGACGCGCCGGGAACAGGCGGCGGGGCGGCGGCCGGCGCGGTGGACACCGCAGCCGGAGCGCTTTCCGCGGCGGCCCCTCCGGTGATATGCCGGACGATGCGCTGCGAAAAATCGTTGATTTTGGGAATGACTTCGTCGAGGGTCTGGGACTGGGAGAAAATGCCGACGTCCGATTTCCCTCCGGTGATGTCGATCAGCTTTCCGTCGATGCTGATGCTTTTTCCGATCTTGGTAATGCTGCCCCAGACCACGTAGTCGGAATTCAACTGCCGGCCGATGTCCTGAACATCCGCCAGGCCGAGCTCCTTTCCGCCTGTTTTCTTCAGGACGTCCGAAACGACTTCTTTGCGCGTAACATCAATTTTGTCGGCTCCGGAAATCCGGCTGATCAGCATGTCGTTGATTCCCTGACGCACATATTCAATGTTTTCAGCGCTGTGCAGCGCGAAGGGCAGAATTGTCACCGTGTATTTTTCCTTTGCCGTGAGCGTCGCCGCCATCAGCAGCGCCGCTAGAAGGCAAAAACCGATCATTATTTTTTTCATTTTTTCACTCCGTTGTTGACGGCTTTTGATAATGGAAACTGCCTGTGCTTCTAGCACTTAAAAATTGATAATTCAAGGGTGGTTTTCAGCGCGGTGGGCGGCGGCGGGGACGGGAAAAAGAATTTAGAAATAAAAAATCGTGTTGTCAGATCAGCGCCTTTCATGTAAAGAAACATTTACAAAACGGCTGGATGGGCCGGGGTTTGCAAGGGGTGAAGGACAAAATGGAAAAAGCAACGCTGAAGCTCAATGGAATGACGTGCGAGCTGCCGATCGTTGAGGGAACGGAAAACGAAAAAGGCATCGACATATCCAGACTGAGACAGGATACGGGTCTGATTACACTGGACGTCGGCTATCAGAACACCGGCTCCTGCATTTCCTCCATTACGTATATCGACGGAGACAAGGGAATTTTGCGATACCGCGGAATTCCCATCGAGGAGCTCGCCGAAAAAGCAAGCTTTACCGAGGTGGCCTACCTGCTCATCTACGGGGAGCTTCCCAACCGGGAGCAGCAGCAGCTTTTTTCCCAGCGGCTGACGCAGAACTCCATGATTCACGAGGAAATGCTGCGGTTCTTCGACGGGTTTCCGCCGACCGCCCATCCGATGGCGATTCTGGCCACGATGGTAAATTCCATGTCCGTGTACTACACGGATTATTTCACGGAAGATTTCCGGGCCGAGACGTTTGATCTGATGGCCGCGTCGCTGATTTCCCGCATCCGCACCATCGCGGCGTACTCCTACAAGCACAGCATCGGCCACCCGCATGTCTATCCCAAACGGGACCTGAAATACGCGTCCAATTTTCTCTACATGATGTTCGATTCTCCGGTGAATCCCTATGTGCCGGATCCGGACATCGAGCGGGCTCTTTCCACGCTGATGATTTTGCACGCCGACCATGAGCAGAACTGCAGCACGTCCGCCGTCCGTCTGGTGGGCAGCAGCATGGCCAATCTGTACGCGTCGATCTGCTCCGGCATTTGCGCGCTCTGGGGTCCGTTGCACGGAGGCGCCAACCAGAAGGTGATCGAGATGCTGGAAGAGATCAAAGGCAGCAAGCTGTCGATTCAAAGCTGCATCGATTCGGCCAAAGACAAAACGAGCAAGTTCCGGCTTTTCGGCTTCGGCCACCGGGTGTATAAAAACTACGATCCCCGCGCCCGGATTCTGAAGCAGTACTGCGAAACCATTTTCAAGAAGCACAATTATCAGGACCCGCTGATCAATATCGCCATGGAGCTGGAAGACGCGGCCCTGAAGGATGATTTTTTCATTCAGCGCAAGCTGTATCCCAATGTCGATTTTTACAGCGGCATCCTGTACCGGATGATCGGCATTCCCACCAATATGTTCACGGTCATGTTTGCCATCGGCCGTTTGCCGGGCATGATCGCGCAGTGGAAAGAAATGCATGATACGGTGCCCTTGAAGATCGGACGTCCGCGGCAGATTTATACCGGCAGCAACCTGCGGCACTACATTCCGATGGATGAGCGGGGATAGCGGGGGATCCGATAAAAAAACCGGTGGAAAATATTTTTCTTGACTTTTGCCCGCTGTTTGCCTATATGCCGCGCAAGGGAATGATGCAAATGATGAAAACACAGTTCAACGTTCAGACAGTCGGCTTTTTCTTCTTTAGCTTTATCGGCGACAGGATCTGCCTGGACGTATCATGACCTGACATCAAGGGAAATGAACCGTGGGCGGATGAAAATTCGCCCACGGTTTTTTTTTATTTAAAAATCGCAAAACCAAAACAGGGGGAGGGGACCATGAAGACAATCGGCAGGATTTTACTTGTGATGGGCATCTTGGCGATGACGGCCTTGACGGGGCAGGCCGTCGCCCAGACCAAAGCCATCAAAGTCGGGGCGGCCATCAATCTCACGGGGCCGGCATCCAGTTGGGGGCAGTTTCATGAAAAAGGGCAGCGGGACTACTTCCGCTACGTCAATGAGGAAAAAGGCGGCGTGGGCGGCCGCAAAATTGAAATGATCACGATGGACACCGCCTACAAGGTGCCGGAGGCGCAGGCCGCCGTTCAAAAATTCATTCTGCAGGACAAAGTGGACATGATCGCCACGTGGGGCGCCGGCGAAGGTCTGGCCGCGAAACCCATCGTCCAGAAGCACAAAGTGCCGACGATCAATTACTCCACCAGTTGGGAAATCCTGGAAAAGCCGGTGGGCTACATGTATCTGCCGTTCGGAAGTTACAAGATGGATTGCCGGGCGGTCCTTGAATACATCAAAACCATTCACACGGGCAATGGGGCGCCGAAAGTCGGTTTGTTGACCTACAACAATGCCTACGGACGATCGATTCACGCACCCAGCAGGGAATACGCGGCAAAGCTGGGCGTTCAACTGGTGGCGATCGAGGAATTCCCGCCCAGAACCGTGGACCTCAACACGGAGCTTCTCCGCCTGCAGAAAAAAGGCGCCCAGTACATTTTCATTCAGATGCTGCCCTCCACCATCATCACCGCCTTCAAAAGCGCGGACCGCATCAAATACAATCCGCTGTTTCTGGGAACCTGGACATCCACCGATCCGGACTTCTTCAGGATGGGCAGAGGGCTGATTCGCGACCGCCTGGTCATGCAGTTCCCCGGCGGATTGCCCTCGGACAAAGCCAAGGGGATGGAGGTGATGAAGGAATTGTGGAAGCGCTACAAGACGGTCAAAAGTTTTGATGCGTCCTACTGGGAGGGCGTTGTGGTCGGCATGATCATGGAAAGGGCGTTTCTGCGGGCCTGGGAAAAATCAAAGGTGATCAATCCCGAGACCGTCAACGCCGCGATGGAATCCATGAAAAATGAAGATTTCGGCGGACTGGTTCCGGCGGTCAGCTACTCGAAAACGAACCATGAGGGCTCCTTCACCGCCCGGATGGTCAAAGTGATGGAAAACGGAACGTATATTCCCTTGACAAATTTCTACATTCCGGGAAAAGACAAGATCAAAGTTCTGAAGCGATAGGGCAAAAGGCGCGCGGGGACCGGATCATGCGGTCTTCCCGCGCCAATGAAGCGCGGCGGGCCAGCCCGTCCAGAGGCGTTTATGAAAGCATTCCGCAGCCGGCCTTCGATCATGATCAACCGGCCCCAGGAAGATAAAAAAGCCGAACTGGAGATTCGCAATCTGCGGCTGAGTTTCGGCGGCGTGGTGGCGGTCAAAGACGTGGATCTGTCCGTCCACACCGGCGAACTCACGGCGGTGATCGGTCCCAACGGCGCGGGGAAGACCAGCCTGCTGAACTGCATTACCGGCTTTTACCGCCCTCAGCAGGGCAGCATCGTTTTCAACGGCCGGGATATTACGCACCTGCACACGCACCAGCTCGTCGGCATCGGCATCGGCCGAACGTTTCAGAACATCGAGCTTTTCCCGGGCATGACGGTGCTCGCCAACCTGACGCTGGCCCGCCACATCCACTGCCGCTACAGCTTTCTGCATTCGTGCCTCTTTACGCCGTCCGTCCGCGAAGAAGAAATCCGCCATCGCCGGATTCTCGAAGAAATCATCGACTTTCTGGAAATGCAGTCCATTCGCAAGCAAACCGTCGGCTCCCTGCCGTACGGAATGATGAAGCGCGTGGAATTGGGGAGGGCGCTGGCGCTGGAGCCGCGGCTTCTGATTCTGGATGAACCGTTCGCGGGAATGAATCTGGAAGAAAAAGAGGACATGGTGCGCTTTCTCCTGGAGCTGAACGGACGATGGGGCCTCACGATGGTGCTGGTGGAGCATGACATGTCCATCGTCATGAGCATCTCCCGGCACGTCATGGTGCTGAACTTTGGCGAGAAGCTGGGGGAGGGTGCTCCCGCGGACATCAGCGCCAATCCGGAAGTGATTAAAGCGTATCTCGGCGATGCGCAGTCGCTGGAATAAAGAGGACGAAGCGCTTTGGACAAGGCAACCCCGCACCCACCCAAACCAAACCAGATCACGCTGCCGCAGCTTCTGGCCGCAAACGCCGGGAAATACGGCGACACCAGAACGGCCATCCGCGAAAAAGCCTTCGGCATCTGGAAGAAATACACCTGGGGTGAATATTTCTCCTTCGTCAAAAGAACGGCGGCGGGCTTCGCCTCTCTGAACCTGGCGCGGGGAGACAATCTGTGCATGATCGTCAACAATTCGCCGGAGTGGCTCTTTTCCGAGCTGGCCGCGCATGCGCTGGGCGCGACGTCGCTCAATCTCTTCACCTCTTCCATCGCCGAGGAACTGGCCTTCTCCATCGGGCGCGTCCGCTCCCCCCTGGTCGTCGTGCAGGACCAGGAGCAGGTGGACAAGCTTCTGGAAGTCAAAGACAAGCTGACGCAGGTGCGATTCGTCGTGTACGTTGATCCCACCGGCATGACGTCGTATGAAGACAACCCCTGGCTGATCAGCTTCGCGGCGCTTCTGGAACGGGGTGAAAGGCACATGGCCGATCAACCGGATTATGTCGATGCGGAAATCGGCAAAGGGAGGCCCCGGGACATCGCCGTCATGATGCAGACCTCCGGCACCACCGGCGTGCCGAAAATCGCGATGCTCTCGCACCACAACCTGGCCGCCATGGCGCATCAGTGGGTCGAAGCCGCGCACATTCGGCCGGAAGAAAACTGGATCTCCATGTCGCCGACGGCCTGGATCGTCGACCAGATGTGGGGCATGGGCGTGGCGCTCGCGGGCGCGATGACGATGAACTTTCCGGAAACGCCGGAGACGGTTCTGGAGGATTTCCGGGATATCGGTCCGTCCCTGCTCATTACGGCCTCCCGCTTCTGGGAGGACATGGCTTCCCGCATCCGCGTGAAAATCACCGACGCGGGCTGGCTCAAAAGGAAGCTCTTTTACCTGGGGGAAAGCGTCGGCAGAGAGGTCGTCGGAAAAAAATTGCGCAGAGAAAGCATTTCCTGGCCGCTGGGCCTCTTGTACCGATTCCTGACGCTCGCGGTTTACAATCCTTTGCTGGACCGTCTGGGCTGTTCCCGTTTTCACAGCGCCTTTACCGGCGGCCACCCGATCAGCCCCGACGTCATCGGGTTTTTCCGGGCGATCGGCCTGAATCTGAAGCAGTGTTACGGGCTGACGGAATCCTGCGGGATTTTTCAGATTCAGCCGGACGACGAGGTCAAGCTGGAAACCGTCGGCAAGCCGCTTCCGAACACAAGCATCAAACTGGCCGAGGATCAGGAAGTGCTGGTCAAGTCGGAGGCCAATTTTTCCGGATACTACAACGACTACCAGTCCACGGAGGCGGCGTTTGAAAACGGCTGGCTGAAAACCGGAGACGCGGGCTACATCGACGAGGACGGCCACCTGCTGATTATCGGCCGCAAGGAAGACATCATCCGCAACAAGAGCGGCGACGCCTTCTCGCCGGACTTCATCGAAACAAGGCTCAAGTTCAGCCCCTATATCAAGGAAGCGGTCACGTTCGGCGAGGCGAGGCCCTTCATCACCGCCATGATCAACATTGATCTGGGCAATGTCGGCAGCTGGGCGGAAGAAAGGATGATACCCTACACGACCTACATGGATCTCTCCCAGCAGAAAGCCGTGGAGGAAATGATTTTACGGGAAGTCCGCGAGGTGAACGGCCAGCTTCCCGAGGTGATGAAGATCAAAAAGTTCGTCCTGCTCTACAAACTGCTGGACGCGGACGACGACGAACTGACGCGCACCGGAAAAGTGCGCAGGCGCTTCGTTTACGGCCTGTACATCAAGATCATTGAAGCGATGTATGCAGGAGCGCAAAACGTGCCGGTGACGGGGAAAATCCGCTACCGCGACGGCAGAATCGGCGAGATCGAAACCATCATCAACATCATCAGCGTGGATTGAGGAACCGGTTTATGGAATTTTTTCTGCAATTGCTGGTCAACGGGGTCTGCATCGGACTGCTCTACGGCATTTCCGCCATGGGCTTCGTGATGATTTTCAAAGCGTCCAGCGTGCTCAACTTTGCCCACGGCGAACTGCTGGCGCTGGGGGCCTTCTTTTTCCTGTCCCTGGTCACCTGGGGAAAAATTCCGGTCGCGGCGGCGTTTCTTTTGACGCTGATCGGTTGTTTTGTCCTGGGCGTCCTGATTGAAAAATTCTTTTTGCGTCCGCTCATCGGCGAAAAACTGATTTTCGTCATTATGCTGACGGTAGGGCTGGCCGCCATGTTCAAGGGCCTGATTCTGCTTGTCTGGGGCGGCAACCTGCACACCTATCCGGAGTTCCTTCCCGCGTCGCTGGAGTTTCATCTGGGCTCAATCTACATCGCGCCCGTGTATTCCGCCACGCTGGTCATCAGCGTCGTATTTCTGGTTCTCTTCGGCCTGTTTTTTAAAAAGTCGTCACAGGGCATCTTCATGCGTTCGGTGGCGGACAATCAGAAAGCTGCCCTTTCGCTGGGCGTTCACGTCCGCCGCGTCTTCGCGCTTTCCTGGGCGATCGCCGCGATGGTGGCCTGCATGAGCGGCATCGTTCTGGGCATCATCAACGGCGTAAACGTCCACGACTTGTCCGCCATCGGCCTGAAAGTGTTTCCCGTGGTTATTCTGGGCGGTCTGGACAGCATCGGCGGGGCGATCATCGGCGGAATCATCATCGGCCTTCTGGAAACCTTCACGGGCGGCTATCTGTCCCCGTCGCTGAGAGACGTGGTTCCCTATATCGTGCTGGTGTTCATCCTGATGGTGAAGCCCTACGGCCTGTTCGGCCTGGTGGAGATTGAAAGAGTGTAATATGAAGAAGCCGTCTTTTCATCCCTGCGGGAATTTCCGCGAAACCTACGCCGAGGAGCTGGCGATTTTCGACACCTGGTTCGGCCGGGTCAGCCTCATTGTCTTCCTGCTTCTGCTGTTTTGCCTCGCGCCGTTGATGCTGGACCGTTATCTGCTGTACATTCTGAACAGCATCGGGATCATGGCGATTGCCGCCATCGGCCTCAACATTCTCATCGGCTACACCGGACAGATCTCGCTGGGGCATGGCGCGTTTTTCGGCGTGGGCGCCTACGCGGGAGCAATTCTGGCCACGCGCCTGAATCTGCCGTTCTTCGTCTGCATTCCCGCCGCCGGGCTGATCACCGCCATGGTCGGCATGATTTTCGGAATTCCTTCGGGCCGCCTCAAGGGGCTGTACCTGACGATCGCCACGCTGGCCGGCCAGTTCATCATCGAATATGTCCTGATCCAGTGGGAAAGCCTGACCAAGGGGACGATGGGGATCACGCTGCCGGAGCCGCAGGTTCTGGGCGTCAACATTTCCGGAGACAAGGCCTTTTTCTTTCTGATTTTCGCCTGCCTGGTGTGCATGACCTGGTTTGCGGTCAACATCATGCGCAGCAAATACGGGCGCGCGTTTGTCGCCATTCGGGACAACGACCGCGCGGCGGAGGGCATGGGCATTCCTATTTTCCGCTACAAGCTTCTGTCGTTTGCGATCAGTTCGTTTTACGCGGGCTTCGCCGGCTCCCTCTGGGCCTACTACATGGTCAGCATCACGACGGAGCCCTTCAATCTCGCGCTGTCCGTGGAATTCATCGCCATGGTCATCATCGGCGGCATGGGCAACATTCCCGGCGCGATTTTCGGCGCAACCTTCATCACGGTGCTCAACGAACTGCTGCGCTTCGCGACGGGCGCCCTGATGAACGTCGGCTGGATTGCCGGACTGGGGCTGAACATGGCGCCGCTTCGAGAATTTGTTTTCGGACTGGCGATTGTGCTGTTTATTTTACTGGAGCCGAAGGGGCTGGCGGAGCTGTGGCGCATCGTGCGCTCCAGCTTCCGGCTCTGGCCGTTTTCGTATTAGTAAGTTAGAAATTATTTTCTGAGTTTTTTGCAGAAAATAATTTCGTTAACGCACTTATCCCGCATAACGGGGTCAGGTTGATGGTATGGGCGAAATTCTTCTGCAGTTGAACAATATTTCCGTCGTTTATTCCGACGTGATTCAGGTGCTCAAAGGCGTGTCGCTTTCGGTTGCTAACGGGCATATCGTATCGCTTCTCGGCAGCAACGGCGCGGGTAAGACCACAACCCTCAAGGCGATTTCCGGCCTTTTGAAGCCTGAAAACGGGGAGGTTACCGACGGCAGCATCATCTTCAACGGTGTGAATATTCAGAATCAGGCGCCGGAGTTTATTACCCGGCAGGGCATCATTCAGGTGCTGGAAGGCCGCCAGCCTTTTAAATATCTGACGATTGAAGAAAATCTGCGCGTCGGAACGGCCACCCGGCCGGGCAAGCCCTACAAGGAAGACCTGGAAATGGTTTATTCCTACTTTCCGGCGCTGGTGAAAAGAAAGAAGGCGCTGGCCGGCTACTGCAGCGGCGGCGAACTGCAGATGCTGGTCATCGGCCGGGCGCTGATGGCGCATCCGCAGCTTTTGATGCTGGACGAGCCTTCGCTGGGGCTCGCGCCGCTGGTAGTGCAGGAAATTTTCCGCATCATTCGAAAGATCAATGAAGAGCACGGCACAACGATTGTGCTGGTGGAGCAGAACGCCCATATGGCGCTGCAGGTAGCGCATTACGGCTACGTCATGGAAAACGGCAAAATCGTCATGGAGGGCACGGCCCGAGAGCTTGCCGACAACCCGGACGTCAAGGAATTTTACCTGGGAATGGCCGCTTCCGGCATCGCCAAATCCTACAAAGACGTCAAATCCTACCGCCGCCGCAAACGCTGGCTGTAAAAGGAGAAGGGACTATGAAGCGGTTATACGATGAAAAAGAAGCGTGGAGTCCGGAAAAGAGAAAAGCCTGGCAGGATCGGAGATTGTCGCGCATGGTGAGGCTGGGCTATCAGAAGTCACCTGCGCTTCGCCGAATGCTGGACGCGAACAAAATCAATCCCGCCCGGATAAAAACCCGGGAAGACCTGGAAGCGCTGCCCGTCACCTCGCGGGAAAAGCTGGTGGAGATGGAAATGCGCAAGCCGCCCTACGCGGGCCTGGAAAATTCAACCATCGCCGTCGACCGTATTTTCACTTCTCCCGGGCCGGTTTACGAACCCCATTTATCGGAAAACGATTTTCTCTGGGCGCGCGCTTTCTTTGCGGCCGGCATCGGTTCCAGGGACATCGCGCTCAATGCGTTTTCCTATCATCTGGTGGCGGCGGGCCTCACGTTTCACAACGGCCTGCGGAAAGTCGGCGCCACGGTGGTTCCTTCCGGCACGTCCTCCTCGCAGATTCAGGTTCAGCTCATCCGCGACCTGAAAGTGACCGCCTACGTGGGCACGCCAAGCTTCCTTATGTCCATTATCGATCAGTCCAAAGAGATGGGCTATGATTTCAAAAAGGATTTTCGCGTAAAGAAGGCCTGCTTCGCCGCCGAGCCGCTCCTGCCTTCGCTGCGGCAGAGATTTGAAAAGGAATACGGAATCAGAACCTTTCAGATGTACGGCGCCACCGAAGTGGGCGACGTGGCCTACGAATGCCCCGCCAAATCCGGCTGGCATATCTGTGAGGAAACGATTGTGGAAATCGTCGATCCGGCAACGGGAAAGAATGTCGCGCCGGGCGAACTGGGCGAGGTGGTCGTAACGCGCCTCAATGATCTTTTCTTTCTGCTGCGCTTCGGAACGGGCGATTTATCCCGGCTCGTCACCAAAAAATGCTCCTGCGGAAGAACCTCTTTCCGACTGGCGGGAATCGCGGGCAGGGTAGGCGATGCCGTAAAGGTCCGGGGGCTGTTCATTGCTCCCAGCCAGATGAAGCTCCTTTCCGCCAAATTCGAAGGCCTTCCCCTGCAGGCCGTGGTCAGCCGCAAAGGCCATGAAGACGTTTTGACGCTGCGCATCGAGAAAATAAATTCTCAAGTAAATACCGACAGCTGGAAAAATAACTTCAAAAAAATATTTAAGGAATTGTGCTCGGTCCGAATCGACGTTCTGGAGGTTGTGGAAAAAGGCGGAATCAAAACGGATCAGAAGGTGATCGTCGATTCCCGGACGTGGTAGGGGGCTCTGTCTTTTTGCCGAGGCGATACGCGTCAATCGTCGAGGAGATCCACAAAAACAAAATCAAAATCAGCAGACCCAGGGCAAGGTTCAAATCGATTGTCCGGAGTGCATTCTCCGCGTTTCGGAGAATGCGGGTCGTGCCTGCGCCTTCCGATGCCGCATCCCGGACGATCATGAGAACAACCTGAAAAATCATCCAGGCCAGGGTAAGCGTTGCGGCCGCCGCCGGAATCAGAAAAGCCATTCCTCTCGCATATCGCTTCAGATAGATCTGGCCTCCGCCCGGAATGAGGAGAAAGCTGAACAGGGCGGCCCTGGTCGCATCATTCATGGCGACTCCTCAGGCGACGATGGCCGCGTCCCTGATTTTCAATTGAACGTCGGATGAGCCGTTCCAGTAGTTGATCTGAGGAGAGAAGACCACGTCGAAGCTGGCCTGGTTGATCACGCCTAGATATTTGCCCATGCCGAACCAGATGGCGCTGTGGGACGCGCCGTCGTCAACCACGCGCATTTTGAGATGGTTGTTGCCGACAATGACGGGAGATGAAGCCTTGATGTTTCTCGAGCAGAGGACCGGTTCGGGATTCTCGCAGCCGAAAGGCGCGAGCATTGACATCTGCCGGATCAGATCGAGGCTGATGTCCTGCAGGCGGCATTCGGCGTCGATCAGGGTCTGCGAAACCATTTCCGAGGACTGCACCGTGTTGCGGATGATTTCATCCAGCAGGCAGGCGAATTCGTCGATGTCGTCTTCCTTGATGGAAATGCCGGCCGCCCGGTAGTGGCCGCCGTAGGACAGAAGCAGCGGCGCGCACTGCTGCAGGCCCTTGTGGATGTTGAAATCGGAGACGCTGCGGCCGGAGCCTTTGCCCACGCCGTCCTTCAGGCTGATGACGAAGGTCGGACGGCTGAAGAGATCCACCAGACGCGATGCCACGATGCCCACGACGCCGGGATGCCACTTTTCGGAGGAAAAGACCAGGGCGCTGATGTTTTCCAGGTCGGGTTTGGCGCCGAGCTTTTCCAGGATGTCGTTCAGGATGTCTTTTTCCATGGCCTGGCGCCGGCGGTTGTGCAAATCCAGCTTCTCCGCGAGCGGCCGTGCCTCCTCCATCGTTTCCGCCAGCAGCAGTTCGACGGCATCGAGCGGCGAGGCGATCCTTCCCGCCGCGTTGATCCGGGGAATCAGGCAGAAGGAAGCCTTGAAGGAATCAACGAGCTGTCCGTCGATGCCGCTGACTTCCTTAAGCGCTTTGATTCCGGGGCGTCTGCCTTCCGTGATGAGATCCAGGCCGATTCTGGCGAAGATTCGGTTTTCATCCAGAAGCGGCGCGATGTCGCCGATGGTTCCCAGAGCAACGACGTCGAGAAATTCTTTCAGGTTGGGATAATCGTCGTTTTTCCAAAAGCCTTCCCTGCGCAGCGTTCCGCGAAGCGCGATCAGGAAATTGAAGGCGATGCCCACGCCGGCCAGATGTTTGAAGGGAAAGGAACAGTCGGAACGGTTGGGATTGATGCAGGCGACGGCAGGAGGAAGCTGATCGGCGATTTCATGGTGGTCCAGGACGATCGTATCGATGCCCACGGATTTGGCGTAGGCAATCTGCTCGATATCGGAGATGCCGCAATCCACTGTAACAATCAGCTTCACATTCTTTTGTTTGAACCGGTCGATGACCGGAATCTTCAGTCCATAGCCTTCCTGGACACGGTCCGGAATGTAATAGGAGACGCGGGCGGTGAGCTGTTTCATAAATTTGTACAAAATGACGACGGAGGTGATTCCGTCCGCGTCGTAGTCGCCGTAAATGACGATCTCTTCGCCGTCGTAAATCGCCTTCAGCAGCCTGGCCACCCCTTTTTTCATATCCTGCATCAGAAACGGGCTGTGGAGGTCGTTGAGGGAAGGATGCAGATAGCGGTGCGCGTCTTCCAAGCTCCCGACGCGCCGTTTCAGGATCATCTGGGAAATAATCGGGTGGAAGCCGAATTCTCTGACCAGCGATTCTTCTATCGTTTTAGGGCCGGAATCCTTGATTTTCCATTGCGTTACCGGCAGTTGTCCCCGTTCATTCATGTGTTCTTCTTTAACGTTTTATTTTTCATCGCAATCATATCAGTGATCGTTCATATGTCAAGTCTTCATTGGTCTTGGCAGGCGTTCTTGATCTTTAAAACAATAAATGCTAATCGTTTTGCTGTAAATTTCGAGACAATAGGGCACCCCCATGCTGATGTTAACCCATACCTGTTTATTGCAGCAAATGATGAGCGCCTCCGGAATTCAAAATATGGATCCGGATATTTACATTTATAATATCGCCCCGGATTTATTGACGATTCATCCCGATATCAACCCCCGGCAGACTCATTCCATTCCGCGTTTCATCGAGGCGCCGCCCGACCATCTGCGAACGGCCTACATCATGTTTCATCTGCTGGTTGATGATCTGGCGCATTACGGCAGCATCTCGATGACCTGCAAGGAAGGTTTCGATCCGGACTCCTCGGGCTATACCTATCTCAAGGGGCGGAATCTTGTCCGCTCCATCATGGAGCTGCATGCCATCATCGGCAAGGACATCTCCTACAGCGAGGCCGCTTACCGTTCTCATTTAATTATTGAAATGATCTATGACCTGATCATTGGGCCGCAAATCGACAAAAACGGTTCCATCGACCTTCTGGAAGAGGCCATTCATTTTACATTTGACCGGAGGGAAAAGGAATTTTGCTCTGATATTTCATGGCTTTACGGCATCGATTTCGAACAAAGCCGGGAGGTGCTGAAAATTGCGGTGTCGTACATTACCGGGGAAAGGCTGAGAAGGATCATGAATATCGAAGGCCGGATTCGCCTTTTTACGGACAAGTTCGGCCTTCGGAACAACAATGAGATGTTTGCCGAAGCCATTGCAGCTCTGTTTCAGGACGCCCTGGATTCCATTGAAAACGACGACTTTCTTCAGGAAACCGCTTCGACCATTCGAAGCTGCGGCTGGCTTCCGACGCGTTAGCTTGCTTTTTTCACAAAACCGGAGCGGATGCAGCGCGTGCAGACTTTTACCCGCTTCACGGCTCCCGTTTTTTCATCCACGCAGCGCAATTTCTGCAAATTCGGACGCCAGATCACGCGGGTCTTGTTGTTGGCGTGGCTGACGTTGTTGCCGATGGCCGGTTTCTTTCCGCATACTTCACAAATCCGAGACATGACGAGACTCCTTTTAAAAAAGTGCGTGGTTACTAAGCCAGAATGGTTTATTTTGCAAGCATTTTTTTCTTCCTGACCACCTTCAGCCTTCGGCCTTCAGTCTATTCACCTGATTATTCCTCACCGCCTTCAGCCTTCGGCCTTCAGTCTTCAGTCTATTTACCTAATTTTTCATCTGTGCGGGCTGCCCGGTTGATTCCAGCACACGAAACCAGAGATTTCCGTCCGGGTCGATCTGCCTGCCGGATATCGCCGCGGAAAGGGGCAGATGAACATATTCATCCCTGCGCAGCGCCACCAGCAGGCCGGTTTTCCCCGCCATGGCGGCGTGCACGGAATACTGCCCCAGAGAGCTGCAGTAAAGGCTGTCCGAAGCGTTGGCCGGGACGGAGCGGATCATATAGCTGGGTTCAATATATTTCAGATTGATTTCCACATGCGCTTCGCGGAAATGCGTTTCAATGGCACTTTTCAAAAACAGGCCGATGTCCTGCAGACGGACATTGCCGGAGGCATCCGTTTCTCTTTTCTTTTCATCCTGCTGCATCAATTCCTGCCCGGCGCCTTCCGCCACCAGAATCACGGCGTGTCCGCTTGCCTTCATTCGGTTTTCCAGCGCTTTCAGAAACCCCTTTTCTCCCTCCAGGTCAAACGGCACTTCGGGAATCAGAACAAAGTTGGCGTCTCCCTGGGCCAGCGCGGTCGTGGCCGTGATGTAGCCGGACAGGCGTCCCATGATTTTCACCAGGCCGATGCCGTTGTAGGCGCCCTTGGCCTCGACATGCGCGCTTCCGACCGCTTCGACGGTTTTGGCGATGGCGGTGTCGAATCCGAAGGATTTCTCAATCAGGTTCAAATCGTTGTCGATGGTTTTGGGGATGCCGATAACGGCGATGGGATCTTTCCGGGCATGGATCTCCTCCGTGATTTTTTCCGCGGCGCGCATGGTGCCGTCGCCGCCCACGCAAAAAAGAATGTCGATTTTCAAAAGCTCCAGGTAGTCCACCATCACCTTCACATCCTGAGGACCGCGGGACGAGGACAGGATGCTGCCGCCGATATGCGTGATGTCCTTGACGAAGTCGGGTGTGAGCTGGATGGGTATTTTGCCGTATTCCGGGTTCAGTCCGCGCAGTCCGTATTTGATTCCCAGAACGTTTTTTACGCCGTAACGGTAAAACAGCGTCATCGTCACCGAGCGGATCACGTCATTGATGCCCGGGCAGAGGCCGCCGCACGTGACGATGGCCGCTTTCGTCCCGGCGGGATCAAAAAATATTTTTCTTCGGGGGCCCGCCGGCTCCAGAGACAAAGGCTTTCCGGTTGAAACCATCAGCGCGTCGCAATCTTTCAGGCGGGTGTTGAACAGGATCCGGTCATCGTCCGAAACAAATCCGTTGATGGCAAGCGGCGAATCGATGGCGCAGACGCCCAGAACGGAAATGGCGAAGTCGTCTTGCATACGATTATTTCCCTTTCTGCAGGACCCTCGAAACGGCGTTTCTGCCGGAAAGGATCTCCGCTTCAAAACCGGCGTCCGCGAGCAGCGACGTCCCGGTCAAAAAGACATTGCTCCATCTCGTCCGGTCGTTCTTGGCCGAAAAAGACGTAAAAAAAGCGTTGCGCACCCTGTATTTCGGAGAGAATACTTTACGGTACTTCAACGAAAGTTCGATGGACTTGTCAAGGTCGTACATCTCGATGCCGTCTTTCAAGAAAGGGAAAAACTGATCGAGCCTTTCCAGGATGGATTCGGCTTCCCGCCGCAGGGCCTCCGGAGCCCAGGCGGCATCATCGGCCGGCAGGTAAACCGTGGCGGTCATGAAATTCTTTGCCTGCGGCAGGGGTTTTCCTTTTTCGGGCATGCCGGTTTCCAGAAGAATCAGGTTTCGGTCGTGAAGATCCCTATGGACGTCCGCGACGACGGCCATGTGACGGGCCATCTGTTCGGGCAGGAACTTCTGGGCAACGCCCAGAAAAAGGGTAAATGGATAGCCGGCAATGCCCGCCTTGCGGAACTTGTCCCAAAAAAAGGCGTGGCCGCGTTTTTGCGTGATGAGGGGCAATGCCTCCGATTTCGTGCTGACGATCAAATAACGGCCGGCAACCCGGGATGTGGATTTGTCTGGAGCTTCCATCTCCAGCGTGATTGTTTTGCCCCGGTCGAGGGACTTGACGGCATGCCCGCTCAGGTACAGACCGCCCTGGGATTCCAGCGTCCGGATCATTTCGTTGAACAAAAACTGCTTCCCCTGCGGAAAACAGGCGACGCCTCGCAGCGGCGCGCTGTATTGAAAAGCGGAGGCAAAGGAAAACAAATCGTCCGTATTTTGCGAAAGCAGCGCCTGCTGCGCTTCCCATACTTTTTCCAGCGCCGCGTCCCGGGAGAGCATTTTGTCAAACCTGGCGGCGGCAAATTTGTACTGCAGCACGAAGGGATAGATTTTCAGATAGGAAAAGTATTCCTTCAGGGTTTGCGGCTGCACCCGGGGATGTTCGGCAATCCAGTCCTGAAAAACGGAAGATGCTTGAAGCGCAATGCCGTAAAAATCGCGGATGTCCGTTTCCCGCTTCGGAAATTCCCGGGCCAGTTCGGAAAGGAGCGCTTCGGAGTCGTTTGAGAAATCGATCCGGTGGCCCGGGAGCAGCACCTGGTACGCGGGGCTCATGGACGTCGGATGAGTTTCGGGAATTTCAACGCCCAGTTCGGCAAGCACGGAAAAGCCGGGCTGACCGGGAGCGAGGCCGGTCATCGGCGCGGGATCAAGATGGAAAACAAAGTCGCCGATGAGCTGCAGCCCGCCCAGGCCGCCGGGGGCAACCAGGAGCGTCTTGAGTCCGTTTCGGCTCGCGCAGGCGGCCGCCACGTGGGAAGCGAGATCATCGCCCAGCACCAGCAAATCGTACACGAATGACATTTCCTCCAAAACAGGCCGGCGGAAAGCGGCGTTCAGCCCTCCGGGGGCGGATTGCTGAGCGCGGCGTCATGGTTTCCGGCGTCCCTGATCTCTACGCGGCGACCGTTTCTGACAATTCGGCCCTGGGCGAAATAACGGATGGCCTGGGGGTAAATTTTGTGCTCTTCCTTCAAAATCCGCGCCGCGAGCTCCTGGGCCGTGTCGCCGGCAAAAACGGGCACAACCGCCTGAATGATGATCGGACCCGTGTCCACGCCTTCATCGACAAAATGAACTGTGCACCCGGAAAAACGAACGCCGTAATCCAGCGCTTTCTGCTGAACGTGCGTGCCGGGGAAAGAGGGGAGCAGGGCGGGATGAATATTGATGATCCGGTCCGGAAAGGCACGAAGAAAAAACGGCGTAAGAATCCGCATGAAACCGGCGAGCACGACCAGCTCGACGCCGGCGCCCTGCAGGATGCGAAGCAGTTCGCGGTCAAACGCTTCCCGGTTTTCAAAATCCCGGTGGCTTACCACCGCGGTGGGAATCCGGTATTGTTGCGCACGGGTCAGGCCGTAGGCGTCGGGGCGGTTGCTGGCCACCATAGTGATCCGGGCGCCAAGCGCCCCCTTTTCGATGTGATCGATGATGGACTGAAGGTTGGAGCCGCTTCCGGAAATCAGGACGCCCAGTTTTAAAAGGTCAGCCATAAAACCGCCTTACAGATCCGTAAAACAGACCGGTGGCCCGTTCTCGTCCCGCTTTTCGATCGTTCCCAGGAGAAAGGCGTTTTCTCCCAGCCCCTTCAGGCGGTCGAGAATTTCCTGCACATCTTTTTCCGGGACGATCATCATCATGCCGATTCCCATGTTGAACACGCGGAACATTTCACGCTCATCGACCCGGCCGATTTCCTGAATGACGGAAAAGATCGGCGGAATCGGCCAGCTTTCCTTCCGGATCACGCAGCGGCAGACATCGGGAATGACACGCGGAATGTTGTCGTAGAAACCGCCGCCGGTAATGTGGACAAGCCCCTTGACCTGAAAGCTTTTGAAGACATTCAGGAGAGGCTTGACATAGATGCGGGTCGGTTCAAGCAGCTCCTCGCCGACGCTTCGTCCAAGCTCCGCAACGCTGTCCTTCACGGAAAGTCCGCCTTTTTCCAGAAGCACGCGACGGGCCAGCGAATAACCGTTGCTGTGCAGGCCGCTGGAGGCCAGACCGATCACGCGGTCGTTGATGCTGATGGTAGAGCCGTCAATAAGCTTTTCCGATTCCACCACCCCCACGCAGAATCCGGCCAGATCATATTCACCCGGCGGATAGAATCCCGGCATTTCGGCCGTCTCTCCACCCAAGAGCGCGCAGCCGGCCTGTTTGCAGCCCTGGACGATGCCTTCCACGATCTGAACGCTTTTTTCCGTTTCGATTTTGCCGGTGGCCAGGTAATCCAGAAAGAACAAAGGCTCCGCTCCCTGAACGACCACGTCGTTTACCGACATGGCCACCAGGTCGATGCCGATGGTGTTGTGCCGGTCCGTCAATTGCGCGATTTTCAGCTTGGTTCCGACGCCGTCGGTGGAGGAAACCAAAATGGGGTTTCTGGCCTTGGCGGTGTCAAAACGGTACAAACCGCCGAAGCCTCCGATGCCGGACAGGACTTCCCTGCGGGCCGTCGTTTTGATCAGGGGCTTGATGCGCTCGACGAAGGCATTGGCCGTCTCGATATCGACGCCGGATTCTTTATACGTCGAAGAGGTTGATTTTATGGATTTAGTTGGCATAGGGCTCCATCAGGACAGGTTGTATTTTTTACACTTGGCTTAAGACGAAAACGATTTAACGTAAATCCCCTTGCGTGTCAATCCTCGACTTGCGCAAACAAAATTTATTTGTTAAAAAACAAACAAATTCATAAACGCATTTTCCGCACCTTCCGTATCCGGAGCATGATGAAATGGAGTCTTTTAAAAAGAATCTTCAGCGCATCGAGCAGCCTCTGAATTTTGCCGCTAAAGATCAATTTAAAAATCTCCCGAACATCCGGAACCTGGGGAAATCCCTCTCGGGCTTGATCGCTTTGCAGATATCGGCCATTCCGCCCGCCGCGAAAAACATTTTCGGCCCCGCCCTGGACCACATGATGCGAATTTTTCAGGAATACGACGGCAAGGACCTCCAGCAGAAGAAAAGCGGCATTGCCGAAGCCTCGCTCATCCTGGAACGGCTCAAGTACGCCGCCGACAACTTTGACGCGCGCAATCCGGGCAATCTGCAGGAAGAGCAGATTGCCGCCCGCGTGGAAGACCTGAAAATCTCCGCGGAAAAGCTGTCCGCGCCGGTGCAGTTTCTGAAGGGCGTCGGGCCGAAAATGGCTGAACGGTTTTCTGCAAAAAAAATCCAGACCGTCGAAGATTTGCTTTATTTTCTGCCCCGAACCTATGAAGATCGCCGGGAAATCCGGAAAATTCACAAGCTGGAGACGAACAGGATCCAGACGATCATGGCCGCCGTTGCGGACTGCTCTTTCCGCTGTTACGGGAAAAGAAGGATTCTGGAAGTCGCCGTGAGCGACAACACCGGGGTCCTCACGGCCAAGTGGTTCAAGGGCCGGATGTCTCATCTGGCCGGCGCTTTTCAAAAGGGAACCCGCGTGATTTTCACCGGCAACGTGACGCCCGGCTACGCGGGCAAGTCCATGATTCATCCGGATTACGAAATTCTGGACAAAGAGGACGAAGAAAATCTGCTCAATTTCAGGCGCATTGTTCCGGTCTATTCGGAAACGGAGGGCCTCCACCAGAAATACATCCGGAAAGTCATGGCCTTGGCGCTGGAAAATTATTCGCGCTACATCGCATCGCCGATTCCCGCGGACATCTGCCGGAAGAGAGGCCTGATCAACATCCGCGAGGCGCTTGTGGGCGCGCATTTCCCCGGGAGCGACGCGCTCATGGAACCTCTGCAAAACGCGCGCTCCGAGGCGCACCGCCGCCTGATTTACGACGAGTTTTTCTTTTTTCAGCTGGGAATGGCCGTCAAGAAATCCGGACGCGTTCTGGATCGCGGCATTTCCTTTGCCGCCGGCGGGAGCCGACTGGCAAAATTTTACGCCTCGCTGCCGTTTGAGCTGACCGGCGCGCAAAAGCGGGTGGTCGATGAAATTCACAAAGACCTGCATGCGCCGACGGCCATGAACCGTCTTCTGCAGGGCGACGTGGGAAGCGGGAAAACGCTGGTGGCCATGTCGGCCATGGTGACCGTATGCGAAAACGGGTATCAGGCCGCGCTGATGGCGCCCACGGAAATTCTGGCCCGGCAGCACGAGGCGACCCTGTCCGCGTGGGCCGGTCCGGTCGGGCTGCGCGTGGTCCTGCTGACCGGCGGCATGAACGGCGCGGCTCGCACAGAGGCGCTGGAGCGCATCCGGTCGGGCGAGGCCGACATCATCATCGGAACGCACGCCCTGATCCAGGAGAATGTGGATTTCAGGAAACTGGGGCTGGTCGTCATTGACGAGCAGCACCGCTTCGGCGTTATGCAGCGGGTAGCGCTGCGCAACAAAGGCCTTTCCGCCGACGTGCTGGTCATGACCGCCACGCCGATCCCGCGAACGCTGGCGATGACGGTTTACGGAGACCTGGACGTGTCGGTCATCGACGAAATGCCGCCGGGCAAAAAACCGGTGCGCACGCTGGTGATGGGGGAAAACAGAAGAGAAGCGGTGTACGAGGCCATTCGCAAAGAGCTGGCCGGAAATCATCAGGCGTTCATCGTCTATCCCCTGGTCGAGCAGTCGGAGAACCTGGATTTGAAAGACGCGACGAAAATGGCCGAACATCTGCAGAAAGATATTTTCCCGAATGTCCGGGTCGGCCTGATCCACGGCAAAATGAAGGACCGTGAGAAAGACGCGGTGATGCGGGATTTTCAGGAAAATCAAATCGCAATCCTGGTATCCACGACCGTGATCGAAGTGGGAATCGACGTTCCTCGCGCCTCGCTGATGGTAATTGAGCACGCGGAGCGATTCGGCCTGTCGCAGCTTCACCAGCTTCGCGGCCGCGTCGGCCGCCGCGATATTCCCTCCACCTGCATTCTTCTTGCCGACTACAAGGCATCGGGTGATGCCCGCAAGCGGCTGAAAATCATGGAAAACACAACCGATGGATTTGTCCTGGCCGAAGAAGACCTGGCTATTCGCGGACCGGGGGATTTTCTGGGAACCAGGCAGTCCGGATTGCCTGATTTCCGAATTGCCAGCATCATCCGCGACGCGCGCATTCTCAACGACGCAAAGGAGGACGCTTTTGCGCTGATTGTCCGCGATCCGCTTCTTGCCAAGCCCGAACACGCTATTTTAAAAGAGACGCTGATCGCGAAATGGCAGGGAAAACTGGATCTGGCCCGAACGGGATAAACAAAGGGTATGACCAGAGAGGATTGAGAAAACCGGTCTGAAGCCATCAAGGTTAAGATTTGACGAGGAGGAAAACACTTAGAAGTCATCGGTAATCTATCGGTAAAAATTGGGCAATCATAAGGATTGACGATAGCCTTCCGGCCCTGTTAATTTTTGCATAATTGAGGCGTTTAGAAAATTCGTCATGAAAGAAGGGGGAATGACTGTCTCCTCAAAATGTTAAAATGGAAAAACAGAAAGGAGTGTCTGATGAAAACATCAAGAATGATCGCATTGTTCATCGCAGTTGTTTTTTTAGCGTTTTCAACAATGGCATTTGCCGCCGGACCGGGCAAGAAACCGGACCGCGTCCCGCCCAAGCTTCAGTCCCCGCTGCTGGGCAGTGAAATGCTGTGGGACCGCCCGGAAGCTTTCGGCCCCGTGCCAAAGTCGAAGAGAAACCTGGGCAAGCAGGTATGCGGAGCGGACAGCAAGGCCATCGGTTATCATCCGAAAGCCCAGGATGAGAAAGGCAAAGTTTTTCCGAAAGGCGGTTTTCTCTGCGCCCCGAAATAAGCGGGTTTTGAAACCTGAAACGCAGAAAACTCACCTGTGAGGCTGATGTTCAAGCCTCACAGGATCTTTTTGTTTTGACCGGACTAGCCAAAGCAGCGGTAAGCCAAGACAATCGATCGAAGATGCCTTCCATGAACCCCAAAAACATTTTTTAGCGGCATTTCCTGAAGATTCCATAAGGCAGTTGACCGGAGTTCAGTTGTCCGTCAACAACCGGAAGTCCAAATTGATCCTTGATCTTTTTGAAGGATTTCGGTTAACTCGCAACTGAAAAGGAGATCCATTCGATGAGAATCGCGGTGGTCGGAATCGGCGGGGTAGGGGGATATTTCGGCGGCAAACTGGCCCGGGAATACGCAGCCTCCGGAAAGCATGAAATCGTCTTCATCGCCCGCGGAGAGCATCTTCGGGCCATTCAGAAAAACGGCCTTCAGCTTTGCGCCCGGGAAGGCCAATATACCGCCTGGCCGAACATCGCCACGGACGATCCCTCCGTGGCCGGCCGGTTCGATCTGGTCTTTTTCTGCGTCAAAAGCTATTCGCTTGAGGAATCGGCACGCTCCCTGGCGAAGAACATCGGCAAAACAACCGTGGTCATCCCCCTGCTAAACGGCGTGGACAGCGCCGAAAGGCTGAAAGGGGTGCTGCCGGGCGCGGACGTCGTCAGCGGTTCCGTTTACATCATCAGTTTTCTGGACCAGCCCGGGGTGGTGATCCAGACGCAGGGCGCCTGCCGATTGATTTTCGGCACGGATGACCGGGTGTCCGCCGACCGGTATTCCCCTGTTCTGGAACTCCTGCTGGGGGCGAAAATCGACGCCAGGCTATCGGGCCGCATGACCGAAGCGCTGTGGATGAAATTCCTGATGATGTGCCCCCTGGGATCGCTCACGGCGGCAACCGGCAAAACGTACGGTTTGATCCGCGATGACGGGGATTTGCAAAACCGGCTGCGGGCGATGATGCTGGAAGTCGCCGCGGTCGCCCGTGCCCGCCGCGTGCACCTGCCGGACAGCGCGGTGGACAAAACCATAGAGCTGATCGGCGGCTTCTCCCATGACGCGAAAACATCCATGCAGCTCGACCGGGAGAGAGGCCGGCAGACGGAAGTGGACACCCTGACGGCGTTTCTTTGCCGGGCGGGACGTGAAGCGGGGATTCCCACGCCGGTTCACGACGAGGTCTATCGTCAGCTGACATCGTAGCGGACCCGGCCCCGGCGGAGGTTCATCTCCTCATATCCATTTGACAAAACAACGGGATTTGATATAGGGTACCACCCTCGCGAAATCAGGCGGGGCAAAGCGGCCCCGGGCCGTATTTTTGATGCACGGTTGAGGTAAAAAATGAAAAACATATCCATCGGCTTGATCGGCCTGGGCAATATCGGAACCGGCGTGGTCCGGCTCATGAAGCAAAACGAAAAGCTCATCGCCCGGAAGCTAGGCGCGAAGCTTGTTTTAAAGAAGATCGCCGACATCGACATCAATTCCCCGCGCGGCGTGAAAATTCCGAAAAACCTGCTGACGACCGACGCCCGGGAAATTCTGAACGATTCGGACATCGCCATCGTGATCGAACTGATGGGCGGGTATGAGCCGGCGCGCACCTTCGTTTTGGAAGCCATTCGGAACGGCAAACATGTGGTGACCGCCAACAAGGCCATGCTGGCCACCTACGGCAACGAGATTTTCCCGGCGGCGCAGAAGCAAAACGTGGATATCGGATTTGAAGCCAGTGTCGGCGGGACCATTCCCATCATCAAAACGCTGAAGGAATCGCTGGTCGCCAACCGGATCCAATCCATCGTCGGCATCATGAACGGAACCTGCAATTTCATTCTCACCAAAATGACGAACGAGGGGAAGCCCTTCGACGTGGTCCTGAAGGAAGCCCAGGAGCTGGGTTTTGCCGAGGCGGACCCGACGTTCGACATTGAGGGCATCGATACGTCGCACAAGATGGCCATTGTGCTGTCGCTCGCCTACGGGAAGAAAGTCCGCCTCAAGGACATTTACCTGGAAGGCATCACGAAAATCAGCGCGGAGGACATTGCCTTTGCCAGGGAGCTGGGCTACCGGATCAAGCTTTTGGCGATCGGCAGGCTGAAAGGCGATGCGGTGGAAGCCAGAATCCACCCGACCATGATCGCGTCGGGACACCTGCTGGCGAACGTCAACCACAACTACAACGCCTTCCACCTGGAGGGAGACGCCTCCGGGCCGGTTTTTCTCTTCGGGCAGGGAGCGGGCATGATGCCGACGGCCAGCGCGGTTTTCAGCGATATTCTGGACAGCGCCCGCAACGTGCTGAAGGGGATTTCCGGCCGGGTGCCGCTTCGGTCCATCAATGAAACCGGCATGGAGAATATCCAACTGGTTCCGATGGACGACATCGAAACGAAGTATTACTTCCGTTTCACCGCCCTGGACCGCCCGGGCGTTCTGTCGAAGATATCCGGCATTCTTGGCGCAAATGACATCAGTCTCGCCACCGTGATCCAGAAGGCGAGGGAAGAAGCGGGGGCCGTGCCCATCGTGATGACAACCTATAAAGCGAAAGAGAAGAATGTGCGCAGGGCGCTCACGAAAATCGACCGGCTCGACATTGTCCGGGACAAAACCATTCTCATTCGCATCGAAGACGAGTTGTAGCGCAAACCCGCAAAGCGGGTCGTTTCGAAACCCGCGCGGCATGTAAAAATGGAAGGGGCGTGGCTCCGTGAAATACGTGGTTTTACTGGGAGACGGGATGGCGGATTATCCGAGCGGGCAACTTGGCGGGAAAACTCCGCTTCAGTGCGCCGTAACGCCCTTTTTGGACCAGATCGCATCCGAAGGCACTCTGGGGCTGGTGGACACGATTCCCGAAGGGTTCACGCCCGGCTCGGACGTGGCCAATCTCAGCGTTCTGGGCTACGATCCGAAAGAAACCTACACGGGCCGCGGGCCGCTGGAAGCCGCGAGCCAGGGCATTGCGCTGGGGCAGGGCGACATCGCCTACCGCTGCAACCTGGTCCATATCGGGGAGACCCAGGAGGGTCCGGCGTTCATGGACGATTTTACCGCCGGACACATCTCTTCCCCCGAAGCCAGACAGATCGTTCTGGATCTCAACAAAACACTCCATTCGCCCCGGTGCCAGTTTTATCCCGGCGTGGGATATCGGCACCTGCTGGTTTGGCGCGGCGCAGCCGGGTCTCCCCAAACCACTCCGCCGCACGACATCCCCGGCAAACCCATTGCCCCGCATCTGCCGCAGGGCGATCACGCGGAGGAAATTCTCGGGCTGATGCACAGCGCGGCTCAAATCCTCAACGAACATCCGGTCAACGCCGCCCGCGCCGCGGAAGGAAAGAAAACGGCCAACTCCATCTGGCTGTGGGGGCAGGGGGGAAAACCGCGAATGGCGCCCCTGACCGAAAAATATAAGCTTACGGGCGGCATGATTTCCGCGGTGGATCTGCTCAACGGGCTGGGCATTTACGCGGGCTTGAAGCCTCTGCGCGTGGAGGGGGCCACAGGCTACATCGACACCAACTACGAAGGAAAGGCCGCAATGGCGCTCGACGCGCTGAAGTTCATGGATTTTGTATTTCTTCATCTGGAAGCGCCCGACGAAATGGGCCATGAAGGCAACGCGAAAGGCAAGATCATGGCCATCGAGTGTTTCGACGAAAAAATCGTCGGACCGATTCTGACGCGCATCGGCGAACTGGGGGAATACCGTATTCTGGTGCTCAGCGATCATCCGACGCCGATCGACGTGAAAACCCACGTGGGCGATCCGAGCCCCTTTGCGGTCCTGTCATCCAAACGGGAAGAAAACCTTGCCCGGGGACTGAAATTCACCGAAGCGCAGGCCCGCGACGCCGGTCTGATCGTGTCTCCCGGGCATCGGCTGATGGACGGCTTCCTTCAGGACTGGAGAGCATTCCTTGGAAAGTAACCTGACGACATTCCGCGTGATCTACGCCGACACGGACGCGATGGGCATTGTCTATCACACCAACTATATCCGCTGGTTTGAGCTGGGCCGGAATGAATTGATGCGGCAAATGGGGATTGTCTATTCGGATCTGGAAAACCTGGGGCTCCATCTGCCATTGACGACGGTGTTCTGCCGCTATCTCCAGCCGGCCAGATACGACGACCTGCTCACGGTGGAGACTTGCTTTGACTATATCAAGAGGGCCAGCATCCGTTACAGCTCCAAGATCTGGGACGAAAATCAGCGAAAACTGCTCGTGGAAGGATACACCATCCATGCCTGCACCAGCAACGAAGGAAAAATCCGGAGGATGCCGGCATTGATCACCGGGTTAATCGAGAAATATTCTATTCGCAAAGGGGAGTAAAATGGCCGCCAAGTTATCCAAGAAAGAGCTGAAAAGCCCGGACGCTTTTCAAACCACCTTTGACAGAGTGGGCGAGTACGTCGAGGAAAATAAAAGCCGCGTGATCATCGCCGCCGCGGCCCTGTCGTGCGCCGTGCTGCTGGTCCTGGGCATTTATTTTTACTGGAGCTATTATTCCGGTTCCGCGCTGAAATTATACGCCAAAGCACAGGACAATATCCTGAAGGGCGGCGACAATCCGGAAACGGAAAAGGCCAACATCCCGATCCTGCAGAAGCTGGCGGATCAGTACCCCCACAGCTGGAGCGGCCGGATGGCTCATTACCATCTTGCCAATATTTACTACAACCAGGGAGACCTGGACCGGGCGATCGCTTCCTACGAAACATTCGTCGCCAAAACAGGATCGGATAAAACGGGCGTGAGATTTCTGGCGCTGACGTCTCTGGGCTACGCTTATGAAGCCAGGAAGGATTTCAGGGCGGCTCTCAAATATTTTGAGCAGGCGCAAAAAGGTTACCATACCGGCTTTGAAATGATGAGTCTGCGCAACGTGGCGCGCGCTCACGAAGCGCTGAACGACAAGGCCAAGGCAATGGAGTACTACCAAAAGGCTCTGGAAAAAACAACGGATTCGGCGGCCCAACTCTATCTTCGAAGAAAAATAGCCGCCCTGGGCTGAGTTCCCGCGGCGGGTCCCGGACCGCCATCGGTTATGGAGGAGGCGCAAGCAGTTGAAAAAAGAATTGATGTCTGGAAACGAAGCCATCGCCCGCGGCGTGTACGAGGCGGGCGTCAGGTTTGCGGCTGCCTATCCGGGCACGCCCAGCACCGAAATCATGGAGCAGTTTGCCCGGTACGACGGTGTTTACGCCGAATGGGCGCCCAATGAAAAAGTCGCGGTGGAGGTGGCCATCGGCGCGGCCCTGGGCGGCGCGAAAGCCCTGGCGGTCATGAAGCACGTCGGCGTGAACGTGGCCGCCGATCCGATTTTTACAGTAAGCTACACCGGAATCGAGGGCGCACTGGTCATCATCAGCGCCGATGACCCGTCCATGCACAGCTCGCAAAACGAGCAGGACAACCGAAACTACGCCAAGTTCGCCAAAATTCCCATGCTGGAGCCGTCCGATCCCCAGGAGGCCAAGGAGTATGTCAAGCTTGCCTTCGCCATCAGCGAACAATTCGACACTCCGGTTTTTCTGCGCACGACTACGCGCGTCTCCCATTCCAAGTCCGTGGTCACGCTCAGCGAGCCGCGGGTTCCCGAAGACAAAACCGCGCTTGCGCATCATGCGGCAAAATACGTCATGGTTCCCATCAACGCGCGCATCCGCCGCGTGGAAGTGGAAAAGCGCCAGAAAGCCCTGCAGAAGTTTGCGGAGACGTTTCCGGAAAATAAAATGGAAATCAACGATCCGGCGGTCGGCATCATTACCGCGGGCATGCCATACAACTACGCGAAGGACGTTTTTCCGGATTATTCCTATCTGAAGCTGGGCATGGTCTATCCGCTGCCGGTGAAAATGATCCGGCATTTCGCCTCCAGGGTCAAAAAGATTTATGTCATCGAGGAGCTCGATCCCTATCTGGAAGAGCAGATCAGGGCCCTGGGCATCGAGGTGACCGGCAAGGAGATCTTCCCCTACACGAATGAATTTGACCCCGGCATCATTCGAAGCGCGATCCATGCCGATAAGCCGGCCGCCGCTTCGACTTATCCGGAAACCCTGGCGCAACGGCCGCCGAACCTCTGTCCCGGATGCCCGCACCGGGGATTGTTTTACGCGCTGAAAAAATCCAAAGCTTACGTCCACGGCGATATCGGCTGCTACACGCTGTCCTATCTGAAGCCCCTGGAAGGGCTGCATTCCTGCATCTGCATGGGCGCCAGCATCGGCATGGCCCACGGGATGAGCAAGGCCCTTAAGGAAAAAGGAAAGGGGAAGGTGGTCGGCGTGATCGGCGATTCCACCTTTCTTCACTCCGGCATCACGCCCCTCATGAACATGGCCTACAACAACAGCGATGCCCTGATCATCATTCTGGACAACAGCACGACGGCCATGACCGGCATGCAGGAACATCCGGGAACGGGCTACACCCTGATGGGGAAGGAAGCCAAGAAAGTCAACCTGAATATTCTGATATCAGCCCTGGGAATTGAAAATATTCGAGTGATAGATCCGAACAACGTGAAGGAAGCCCGCAGTGCGATCAAGGATGAACTGGCGAGCTCCGGCCCTTCCGTTATTATCGCCCAGAGCCCCTGCGTTTTGTTCAAAAGGGCAAACCAGAAGTCGAAGCCGCCGCTGAAGGTGGATCCGGACGCGTGCGAAGGCTGCAGGTCCTGCCTGGAGCTGAACTGTCCGCCGATCGCCTGGAAAAAAGGCGTCACGAAAAAGGGCTCCAAGCGAAAGGGAATCGCGGTGATTGACGAGACGCTGTGCAACGGGTGCGGGCTTTGCGCACAGGTCTGCAGATTCGGCGCGATCAGCTGAAGAAAAGGAAAGTTTTATGAAAGAAGACAGGGTAAAAAGCATTCTGTTTGCCGGAGTGGGCGGGCAGGGCATCATTCGGGCCAGCGATATCCTCTGCGAAGTCATGATGGAAGCCGGCTACGATGTCAAGAAAAGCGAAGTCCACGGCATGGCGCAGCGCGGCGGCTGTGTCACCAGCCACGTTCGTTACGGCAGAAAGGTTTATTCGCCCCTCGCGGAGCCGGGAACCGTTGAAACGCTGGTTTCCTTTGAGAAAATGGAAGCCCTGCGCTATCTGAAAGACTTAAGCCCGAATGCTTCCATCATTCTGAATACCGAGCAGATCAATCCCCCGGCCGTCAATACGGGGGATGCTGATTATCCATTGGATATCATTGAATATCTAAAAATGCATTACCCTCAGGTAATGGCGATTGAGGCACTTTTGCTCGCCCAGAGGGCCGGCAATCTGAAAGCGGCCAATGTCGTTCTTTTGGGAGCTCTTTCCTCACTGATGGACATTCCGCATGCAATCTGGGAAAGCGTTATTCGGAAATCCTTTCCGCAAAAACTTGTAAAATTGAATCTTGAAGCTTTTCAAATGGGAATTCCTGCTTAAATTACCGCCATAAGAAAAGAAAAATAAGAGGAAATTTGCATGGCTGAAGATTACTATAAGGTTCTGGGCGTTGAAAAAAAGGCCACGCCGGAGGAAATCAAAAAAGCCTACCGAAAGCTGGCCGTCAAGTGGCATCCGGATAAAAATCCCAACAACAAAGCGGCAGCCGAGGAGAAATTCAAAAAAATCAGCGAGGCTTACGCTGTTTTAAGTGATGCGGAAAAGAGGCAGAATTACGACAATTTCGGCTCGGCTGATCAGTTTCGCCAGCAATATTCACAAGAAGACATCTTCCGCGGGTTCGACCTCGACGAGATTTTGCGCAGTTTCGGCTTCGGCGGGCCCAGGGGAGGGGGGCGAACAACCTTCCGCACGGGAACGAGACGGGGCGGCTATACGGAATATGACGACCCGCTGGCCGGCATTTTCGGTCAAATGGGCGGGGGCGGCGGCCAGTATGCCAATATGCCGCAAAAAGGCCAGGATGCCGAATATAACCTATCAATATCCCTTGAAGAATCAGTTTTGGGCGCCGACAAGAAAATTTCGCTTCAGATGGAAAAGGGCGCTGAAAACATTAATGTCAAAATACCCCCGGGAATCAGCTCCGGAAAGAAACTGAGGCTTCCCGGAAAAGGCCTGCCGGGTTACAACGGCGGGCAAAACGGTGATCTCTACCTGAATATCAATGTTTTGTCCCATCCGATCTTCGCCCGCGACGGCAATGACCTGTACATCGAAAAAACCATCAAGTTTTCCCAGGCCGCTCTGGGGACAACCATCGACGTTCCAACGATCGACGGAACCATGAAAAGACTGAAGATCGCGCCCGGAACGCAAAACAATACCAAGATTCGAATGAAGGGATTTGGAGTGCCTGTCCTGAAGGAATCACGCAATGGCGATCAGTTCGTCAAAGTCAACGTTGAGGTTCCGAAAAAACTCACCGATAAGCAGGCTCGATTGATTGAACAACTGGCGGCGGATGGGATGTAGCAGCCCGCCCGCCGCATTGCCGCATTTTCTTTATGTCCTATAAGATATCTTATGTTAACATGAATGTGCCGAGAGCCTTTGCGATCAGATCGCTTTCTCCCGACCTTATCTCCGCCTCCACGACGGCTAAATTTTTTCCTTTTTTAAGAACTCGCGCTTCGCAAATTAAAAGATTGCATTTCGCCGGCTTTAGATAGTTGATCTTGATTTCAATCGTGGAAGTTTCTTCACCTGTTTTCAATGTGGTGTAAACAGCCACGCCCATGCTGATATCGGCTATGGCATAGATAACGCCTCCGTGAACGGCGCTGTGTTTGTTGAGCAGGTTTTCTCTCCTTTCAAGACGGGTGGAAGTGCGCCCCTGTTCCAGCTTTTCAAATTCAAGCCCAAGCAGTTTGATAAACGGGCTTTTCTTCCATAGTTCCTTTGTAAAATCATCCATATAGTGATTTCCTTCCTTCTTCCTGAGATATTGTTGTATTTCAGGCAAGCTCGACCTCCCCCATTGCGCCCATTTCATTTCCAAAGATAATGACAATGCCCTTCACGCCCGGTATTTTCATTCCGCAATTCATGGCATTTCGAATATCGTATCGGGTATTTACGCGATTGCCGATTGCGGAGGCCGCTGCATCCGCCAGCGTCGGGGAACTGGAAAGAACGCAGACCGCGTCGGCTTTTCCGAAGCTGAGAGACGGCCCGACCGTTGCGGATGATGTACAGACACCCAAAGGCGTTTCTTCAGGTTTTACAATTATTTTAACCTTATAACTTAAAGTAGATTCTCCGGCAAAGATTCCGATGGTCAGGCTGCTTTTGGAAAGAAGAAAAATATCCCCTCCGTTTTCAATGATGAGATGATCCGTCAAACCGGAAAGATCGTTTCCCACAAATTCCGCGATTGCGCCTGCAACGGAGGCCATTGGCCCTACCCCGCAGACGGCTGATCGCGCAATCATCTCCCTGACGATTCCTGGCGCCAGAAAGTCCTGTGGATAAGGAAGCAGCGCCGTTTGAAATTCCGGATGCCTGTCGATATAGGATTCAAGGGAAAATCGATGCTTCAGAAGAGATTTTTCGGCCACTGAGGCCAGGTTGGAATCAGAGCTTATCCACAGGTCGCTTTGAGAAATTTTAACACGATATGAAATCAGATTATCTTTATTAATTAATGATCTATAAGTTCTTTCCTCATGTATCATATCAGCAATAAACCGTACTCCCCTCCCCCAGAATCGCATCCGCCTCCCGTCGGAGTTTCTCACAGATGTTTAGTTTTGTGCGGTCCCCGAGACGGACGATGGTTTCGCATTTCCCGTTCAACAGGTGAATATAGCCTTCGTATTTCCCATCGTATTTTCGAATCGTTTCACAAAGGGCGGAAATTCCCTCCGGGGATATTTTGTCGGTTTTGACCATAAAACGAACCTGTTTATAGGGATTTTCCAGAGCCTTGGCCAGGGGAATCACATCCAGAGCGATGATTTTATTAGATTCATCTCCGATATCGACCATCCCCTGAATAACAACCGGCTCGTCGGCATGGAGCAAATCGGAGAATTTCCTGTAGATGTCCGCCCAGAAGATGATATTGACGGAACCCTGCAGGTCTTCAAGAACAACATTGCACATCACTTCTTTTTTCTTGGTCAGCCTCTCAGAGAGCGAGCTGATGATCCCCGCGACGGTGATGGTTTCTTTGTCTCTTTTGGTGTTCAGCGATGAAGAATCCGTGTTGGCAACCAGGTGCAACTTGCCGGCATAGCCCTGCAATGGATGCCCGGAAATATAAAAACCGACGGTGTCTTTTTCGATGGAGAGCAGTTCCTTGCGGTCCCATTCGGGCAGCTCGGGAATCGAGAAAGACCCGTTGCCGCCTGTCCCGGATGTTCTGGCGGGAGCGAGCTCGTCGAAGATGCTTGCCTGATTGCTTTGCAATTCCTTCTGCTTGCGCTGCGCCTCCTCCATGGCCGAATCCAGGCATTCCATGAGCTGACGGCGGGTGAAGTGCAGGGAATCGAAAGATCCGCACTTGATCAGACTTTCCAGGACCCTTCGGTTGACTTTGCGCAGATCGATGCGGCAGAGAAAATCCATGAAGGATGTAAATTTTCCTTCCATGCGGATTTCCATTACGGATTCAATCGCCGCTTCCCCGACATTTTTTACGGCGGCAAGGCCGAAACGGATGTTGCCTCCCGAAATGCTGAAATCCTTTTGGGATTCATTGATGTCCGGCGGCAGAATATTGATGCCCATTTCCTTGCAGTTGGACATGTGCCGGATAATCTTGTCCCGGTTGTCTTTTTCGCTGGTCAAAAGCGCCGCCATGAAGGCGACGGGATAATGGGCCTTCAGATAGGCCGTCTGGTAGGTGATCATCGCGTAGGCGGCGCTGTGAGACTTGTTGAAACCGTATTCGGCGAAGTCTTCCATCTGATTCCATATGATTTTTGCCTTGTTCTCGTTGATCGTTTTCTTTTTCGCGCCTTCAAGAAAACGGGGTTTCTCCTTTTCCATCGCCGCTACCTGCTTTTTCCCCATCACTTTGCGCAGCGTGTCGGCCTGCGCCATGGTATATCCTCCAATGACGTTGGCGATCTGCATGACCTGTTCCTGGTAAAGGATGATGCCGTAGGTTTCTTTGAGGATCGGCTCCAGCTGGGGAAGCTCATAGGCAATCTGCTGCTTTCCATGCTTGCGGGCGATAAAATCGGGAATCATCTTCATCGGTCCCGGCCGGTAGGCAGCAATCAGCGTGATGACGTCTTCGATGCGGTCCGGCTTGAAATTGACCAGCAGGTCTTTCATCCCGGCGCTTTCCAGCTGGAAAACACCGTCGGTTTCCCCCTTTGCGAGCAGACGGTAGGTTTCTTCATCATCGAGAGGAAGATTGTTCACGTCAACATCGACATGGTGGGAATCCCGGATGAAATCCACGGCGTTCTTAATGACCGTCAGCGTCTTGAGACCCAAAAAATCAAATTTGGTCAGCCCGACGGCTTCGATATCCTTCATCGAATACTGGGAAACCCTGTCATCTTTTTTGGGAGAAAAAAGCGGAACACGCTCGACCAGCGGAACGTCGGATATCACAATGCCGGCGGCGTGCACGGAAGAATGCCGGTTGAGGCCTTCCAGAACCAGCGACAGCGACAGCATTTTGTCGATCTTCGGGTTCTTCCTGCGTTCTTCCTCAAAACGCGGCTCCGCCTTGAACGCATCCGCTAGCTTGATGTTCAGCGGAAAGGTCGGCACCAGTTTGGCAATTCGGTCCACTTCGCCATAGGGAATGTTCAGGGCTCTGCCCACATCCCGAATCACGCCCTTGGCCATCATCTTGCCGAAGGTGCAGATCTGGGAGACTCTGTCCTTGCCGTATTTTTCCGTGACGTATTTGATGATTTCACCGCGGCGTTCCTGGCAGAAATCGATGTCGATGTCCGGCATGCTGATCCGGTCCGGATTGAGAAAACGCTCGAAAAACAATCCGTAGAGCAAGGGATCGATGTCGGTGATGCGAATGGCATATGCCACCAGCGATCCGGCAGCGGAGCCGCGTCCCGGACCGACGGGCACCCCCGTGTGCTTGGCGTGCTTGATAAAATCGGAAACGATCAGAAAATATCCGGCAAACCCCATTTTTTTGATGATTTCCAGCTCTGAGCGCAGGCGATCCGTGTATTTTTGCCGAACGGCCGCCTCGTCCTCTTTCCAGTGCTTCAAAATCACCGGGAACAGTTTTTCCAGGCCCTGGGTCGCCTTGCGATCCAGATGATCCTCAAGGCTTTCTCCGGGGTCCTTGATCTCGTATTTCGGCAGGTAGAATTTCCCGAATTCCAGGGTCAGGTTGCATCGATTCGCGACATCCATCGTATTGGAGACTGCTTCGGGCATTTCGGCAAAAAGCGCCTGCATTTCCCCGGAGGAACGGACGTAAAACTGGCCCGACGACATGGACATCCGGTCTTTGTCTTCGATGGTTCTTCCCGTCTGAATGCACAGCAAAACATCGTGCGCTTCCGCGTGATCTGCGTTCAGATAGTGACAGTCGTTCGTGGCGATGAGCGGAATGGAGAGCTCCCTGCCAAGCTCCATCAAGCCCCGGTTGGCGGTTTTCTGCTCGGGAATGCCGTTTTCCATGACCTCCAGATAGAAATTGTCCTCGCCGAAAATTTCCTGAAACTCACGGGCGGCCCTGCGGGCGTCTTCCATGCGGCCCCGGACGATATGCGAAGCGATTTCCCCGTGGAGGCATGCGCTTGACGCGATCAGACCTTGGGAGCATTCTTTCAGCAGGGCCTTGTCCACGCGCGGCCGGTAGTAAAATCCATCCAGATGGGCCACGGAAGTCAGTTTCATCAGATTTTTGTAGCCCTGCATGTCTTTGGCCCAAACCACCAGATGGCGCGCCGTTTCACCGGCGGGCGACGGGGTTCTGTCCGCGAGCCCGCGGGGCGCGACATAAAGTTCGCAGCCGATGATCGGCTTGATGCCGGCCGCGCAGGCCTGCTTGTAGAAGTCGATCGCGCCGAACATCGTGCCGTGGTCGGTGATGGCGATCGCCGGCATCTCGTATTCTTTGGCCTTTTGAAAGAGGTCGTCCAGGCGGATCATGCCGTCGAGAAGGCTGTACTGCGTATGGACGTGGAGATGGACGAAATCGGCTTGCTTCATTTGGCTAATCTATCCAGTAATTGGGCGCTTCCTTGGTGATGATCACGTCGTGAACGTGGCTTTCCCTGAGGCCGGCCGACGTAATGCGGACGAACCGGGATTTTTCGATCAGTTCCGCAATGGTCCGGCATCCGACGTAGCCCATGCCGGCTTTCAGCCCGCCGATCAGTTGGACGATGCTGGCGGAAAGCGTGCCGCGGAAAGGCACCCTGCCCTCGATCCCTTCCGGAACCGTCTTGGAAGGCGCTTCGACGTCGTCCTGATAGTAGCGGTCGCGGCTTCCCATTTTCATGGCCTCCAGCGATCCCATGCCGCGATACACCTTGTAACTGCGCCCTTGGAACAAAATCGTTTCACCTGGGCTTTCTTCGGTTCCGGCAAACAGTCCGCCGATCATGACGGCGTTTGCGCCGCAGCCCAGGGCCTTGACGATGTCGCCGGAATACTTGATGCCGCCGTCGGCAATGACGGGAATGCCCTGACGGGAGGCGACTTTATAGGTGTCTCGGATCGCGGACATCTGCGCCACGCCCACGCCCGCGATAATGCGGGTGGTGCAGATGGAGCCGGGCCCCACTCCGACCTTTACCGCATCCACTCCGGCATCGATGAGCGCCTGGGCCCCCTCGACCGTTGCAATGTTTCCCGCGATGAGCTCGCATTTGGGGAAATTCGCCTTGGTGGAGCGGATGGCGTCAATCACGCCCGCCGAATGTCCGTGAGAGGTGTCAATGGCAATCACGTCCACACCCGCCGCCAGAAGCGCCTCGATTCTGGGCTCCCGGTCGATGATGCCCACGGCCGCGCCGACGCGCAGCCTTCCGAGCGAGTCCTTGCAGGCGTTGGGATAGCGGCGGATTTTTTCAATGTCCTTGATGGTGATCAGGCCTTTGAGCCGGTTTTCATCGTCCACGACCAAAAGCTTTTCGATGCGGTGTTTGTGGAGCAGCTTTTTGGATTCTTCCAGGGTGATGCTGGACTTTACGGTGATGAGATTTTTTTTGGTCATCACGTTGGACACGGGCTGATCCAGGTTTTCTTCAAAGCGCAGATCGCGGTTGGTCAGAATGCCGACCAGTTTTTCATTTTTGACGACCGGCACGCCGGAGATGGAATACTGGTGCATCAGGGCCAGCGCGTCGCTGACTTTTCTTTCCGGTTCGATGGTGATCGGATCGACCACCATGCCGCTTTCCGATTTTTTCACCCGGTCCACTTCGATGGCCTGGCGTTCGATGCTCATATTCCGGTGAATAATGCCGATGCCGCCCTCCTGAGCCATGCAGATGGCCGTGCGGGATTCCGTCACCGTGTCCATGGCCGCCGAGACGATGGGAATGTTCAGTTTGATTCTCTGCGTCAGCCACGTGGATGTTTCGACGTCGCGCGGCAAAATGCTGGAAGCCGCGGGCACCAAGAGCAGGTCGTCAAACGTCAGGGACTCTCTTACAACATCATCTAACATGGTTTCCTCCGTTATCATGGTTATGGGAAGCAAGCGCAATCGGATATTTCCGACCGTCGAAAACGACGCAAAATTCGTTTTCATCGCCGTCGGGCTCAATGAATTCCGCCAGTTGATAGTAGCTTTTCCGGGTAAAGCGCGCGGGGAACCGGTTGTTTTTCACGCGGCAATACAGGACGTTGTCTTTGCCGACGGCCAGCGTGCCGGCGTCCAGCGCCTCCTTCCGGTCGTCGCTCAACAGGATTTCCAGTGTTTCAGAACCGCAGGCGTCCTGGATTTTGCAAACCGCCGTTACGACAAAGGCCGTGTCTTCAACCTCCAGTCCGCAGATTTCTCCGTTGAGCTCGATGAAATACCGGCCGCTGTCGTCCCGCTTCAGGTGCTCGAAGAAAATGCACAAAATGTCTTTGCGGAACATGTGCGCGCCGCGGTAATACCAGATCCCGTCTTTGTCGATCCGAATGTCGTTTTCGTTCATGGTCAAACCGTTTTCCTGCTGTCGAGCAGAATCGTCACCGGTCCGTTGTTGATCAGTTCGATTTGCATCATTTCCTGAAACCTGCCGGTGGCCAGCTTCTTCACCTTCATAGACGCCTCGGACACAAAATATTCATACAGCTCATTGGCCTTCTCCGGCTCTTCCGCCCCGGCAAACGACGGCCTTCGCCCCTTGACGCAGTCGGCCAGCAGTGTAAACTGCGAAACCACCATCATTTCGCCGCCAATGTCGGCAAGCGAGCGGTTCATCTTTCCCTGTTCATCCTCAAATATTCGCAAATTGACTGTTTTTTCCAGAACATAATCCGCGTCTTTCCGGGAATCGCCTTTTTCCACGCCAAGCAATACCAGCAACCCTTGCGAAATAGAGGAAAATAATCGTGAATTTATGTTGACGCCGGCCCGGTCAACTCTTTGAAGTACTGCCCGCATGAAGCATCCCTTAAAAAGTTTGGGCATGTTAGCAACAATTGCCCCAGTCTTCAAGTTCTTTCTGAAAATCCTGCTGCTGATCACGAATTGCCTCTCGACATATGCTTCATGCACTTTGTAAATTATGGGCTTGTATGCTAAAGACACCCCATGAGCAAGAAGGTTCTGTTAATCAATCCCTGGATTTATGATTTTGCGGCTTATGATTTCTGGCTGAAACCCCTGGGGCTTTTATACCTGGGCGGGCTGCTGCGCGCCAACCATCATCGCATTTCCTGCATTGATTGCCTTGATCCTTATAATTCGCTCATGCTGCAAAAAAGCGGCAAAGCGCCCAAACGCCACGCTTACGGGCATGGCCGCTTCTTCCGGCAGGTCATTGAAAAGCCGTCCTGCCTCGAGGCGATTGACCGCAGCTACTGCCGATATGGAATGGATCCGTCCGTTTTCCGAAAAGAGATTGCACGCTTCTCCGATACGGATGTCGTGCTGGTCACGTCCATGATGACCTACTGGTATCCCGGGGTTTTTGACGTGATTAAAATACTCAAGGAGATGCTGCCGGGCGTTCCCGTCATCCTGGGAGGAAAGTATGCCTCCCTTTGCCATGATCATGCGGCGGCAAATTCTGGGGCGGATTTCGTTGTTCGCGGACGGGGTGAAAAGCAGATTCTCGAGTTGATGCGAAGCGTTTTTGGAGAAGACATCGTCTTCAATCCCGAAGAAGACGATCTGGATGCCCTGCCCTACCCTGCGTTTGACCTGTTGGGCCGGATTGACCAGGTTCCCATCATCACTTCGCTGGGCTGTCCCTACCGCTGCAGCTACTGTTCCTCCCATTTGTTTTACGACCGGCATATGAAGCGCAATCCCGGAAAAGTCGCAGACGAGATCGAATACTGGCATCGGCGATTCGGCGTCATGGATTTCAGCTTCTACGACGACGCCCTTCTGGCCGATCCCGAAAGCCTGATCATTCCTCTGCTTCACGACATTCAAAGACGCAATCTATCCTGCCGGTTTCACTGCCCGAACGGCCTGCATGTCCGGGAAATCGACGCGCCGCTCAGCCGTCTGCTCTTTGAATCCGGCTTCAAAACGATTCGCTTCGGCTTTGAAACAGCCAATTTCGAGGCGCAGCGGGAAACCGGCGGCAAGGTGCGAAATGAGGAACTGAAGCGCGCGGTCGCGCATCTGAAAGAGGCAGGATACAAAACACGGGACATCGGAGTTTACCTTTTGTGCGGCCTGCCGGGCCAGCAAGCCCGGGAGGTGGAAGAGAGCATCGATTTTGTCGTCCGGTGCGGCGCAAGGCCCGTGCTGGCCGAGTACTCGCCGATTCCGGGAACCCCCATGTGGCCGGAAGCCGTCGCCGCTTCCATATTTGACATTCAGCGCGAGCCTCTGTATCATAACAACACTCTGTTGTGCTGCCGCAACAATGATTTCAGTTATGAGGCTTATCGCGGGATGAAAGAGCGCATTCAAGCGCTGCCGAAAGAAAACGGTTTTGGGAATGGAACTTCTGATTCGAATTAAAAACATCGTCATTTTTCTGTTGTCCGGATTTTTTCTGGTGTTCGGCGTCCTTCTCCTGAAAAGCTCCTTTCAACTGGCCAATCCGCTGGAATTCGTGATGACGCTGTTTGCGGCCTCTTTCATCATTTTGTTTTGCATCGCCGGAATTCTCTACGCGGTTTTTCGTTTTTTTCCGGGAAATCCGGCCCCTGAGGAGGACCATGCGGACAAGGAATAAAATCTGGATTGCCTTCGGGCTGCTGCTGTTGTTGTGCCAGGCGCTGCCTGCGCTGGCGGTGGACCTGGAGAAGAAAATCGTGAAGGCCAGGCTGCAAAACGGTCTGACCGTCCTGATCATGGAGCGCAAATTCAGCCCGACCGTTTCCCTGTTCATCCGCTACCGGGTGGGCGCCGTTGATGAAATCCCGGGGCAGAGCGGCGCGGCCCACTTCCTTGAGCACATGATGTTCAAGGGAACGACGACCATCGGCGCAAAAAATTACCCGGCGGAAAAGAAGCTGCTTTCGCGCATTGAAAAAACCGGCGAACAACTGGACCGCGAACGCAAAAAGCAGGGTTCGGCCGATCCCCGGAAAATTCGCCGCCTGGAAGAGCGTCTCAAAAAGCTGCAGAACGGGCATCTCCGGGATTTCATCCCCAATGAAATTGACCGCCTCTACACGGAAAACGGCGCATCCGGCATGAACGCGGCAACGGGTCAGGACATGACCACCTACTACATCAACCTTCCCGCCAACAAGATCGAACTCTGGGCGCGCATTGAATCCGACCGCCTTCTGCATCCCGTTTTCCGTCAGTTTTACACGGAGCGGGACGTCATCCTGGAGGAAAGAAGGCAGCGAGTGGAGGCAAGCCCCGACGGCAAGCTCTATGAAGCCTTTTTGGGCCGGGCCTACACGACCCATCCCTACGGCATTCCGATCATAGGATTGCCCATGGATCTGACCTTCCTGAGCCCGGCGGCGATCCGCGGCATCCACCGGAAATACCGGTCACCCGGGCGGATCTGCATTGCCGTGGTCGGGGATGTCGACCCTTCAAAAACGATGGACCTGATTCGCCGTTATTTCGGGCGGATTCCCGATGCCGGCGCGCCTTCCGCGCGGATTCCTTCCGAACCGGAGCAAAGAGCCGAGCGAAAGGTCGAGGTTGAGTTCGACGCAAGCCCGTCGATGATCATCGGCTACCACAAACCGGCGCCGCCCGCGCAGGATGATTATGTGCTCGATGTCCTGGAGGCGATTCTCGGCAAAGGCAGAACCAGCCGTCTGTACGACAAGCTGGTGACAGAGCGGCAGATCGCGGACAGTGTCAGCGTGGTGAACGGCGTGCCCGCCTCGAGATACTCCAACCTCTTCACGATTTTTGCGCGGCCGCGCCACCCCCACACTAACGAAGAACTTCAGGCGGCCATTATTGAGGAGATCGAATCGATCAAGACCCATTCCGTGACGGAAGAGGAACTGGCCCGGGCCAAAAACCAGCTGAAGATGGACTACATCAAAAGCCTGGATTCCAATTCCGAACTGGCGTCCATTCTTTCCTATTACGAACTGCTTTTGGGGGATTACCGGTACTTTTCCGATTACCTGCCCAGAATACAAAAGGTGACGGCCGGCGAGGTTCGGGCGGCGGCCGTCCGGTACCTTACGGCGGAAAACCGCACCGTCGCGTTTTTAAACCGGAAGCCCGCTTCCAGAAAAGGCGCGGAAACCCATGAAAAGTAAAAAAACGATATTTTGCACAGCCGGACTGCTGCTCGCATTGATCTTTCTTGCAGCGCCCCAGGCCGCACACACCGCACCCCCCTGGATTCCTCCGGATCAAATCCGGTATCCCGCGCTGGAATTCCGCATGCCGCAGGCCCAGCGGATTGCGCTTAAAAACGGCATGTTTTTGTTTTATCTGCAGGACAGCGAATTGCCGCTGGTTTCCCTGACGGCACTGGTGCGGACGGGAACTTTGCACGACCCCGCGGGAAAAGAAGGACTTGCGGAAATTACCGCCTCGGTGATGCGCACAGGCGGAACGGCAAAACTCGGAAGCGGCGAAATGGACCGGCGCCTGGATTTTCTGGCCGCTTCTCCGTCCATTTCCATGTCGCTCGATTCCGCCTCCATTCACTTCATCTTTTTGAAAAGCGACCTGGATGAATGCCTCGATCTTCTCTCCCGGATGCTTCTGGAGCCTGCCTTTGAAGAAAAAAAGATTCAGGAGGCGCTGGCATTAAAGAAAGAGGAACTGCGGCGGACGGTGGACAATCCGCAAACACTGGCCTTTCGCGAGTTCAACCGGCTTCTCTATCCCGGCGACCCGCGGGGCCGCTACGCGACCTCCGCCTCCCTGGACAACATTTCGCGCAAGGATCTGATTTCGTTCCACCGCGAATACTTTTCGCCGGCCAACATGCTGCTGGCGGTATCCGGTGACATCTCCCGTGAAGAAGCCGTAAAAAAAATCGAACAAGTTTTCGGCGATGCGAAGATTCCCCGCCTCGTTCATGACATTCCGGCCGCCCCCCGACAGGGAGGCCGGGGCTTTTTCCTGATCCGCAAACCGATCCCGCAATCCACGGTGGTCGGCGGGGAACTGACGATCAGCAAGAACCACCCGGATTTTTACGCTTTCGAGGTTCTGGATTTTCTGATCGGCAGCGGCGGATTTTCCTCCCGGATTTTCAGCGCCGTGCGCAATGAGGAAGGCCTGGCCTACAGCGCCGGCAGCTTCTACCGCGCGCGGTCCAACTACGGTGTTTTCGGAACCTACGCCTTCACCAAGACGGCTTCGACCTTTCAGGCGATTTCCCTGATCGAATCCATTCTGCGCGACGCGGCGGCCGGGTCCATTGCTCGGGCCGAACTGGACTGGGCGAAGCGATCGATCATCAACAGCTTCATCTTTTCCTTTGAACAGCCAAGACAGATTGCCTTCGAGCAAATGAAAAACGAATACGAGAAGCTGCCCGCCGATTACCTGACGACCTACCGGGAAAAAATCGAAGCGGTGACGCTGGAAGACATTCGCCGCATCGCCGCGGCCTTTCTCCATGAAAATAGAAGATTGACGCTGATCGTCGGCGACGCGGACCGTTTCGGCGCATGGCCGGAAAACTGGCCGGCGCCGGCGCAGATTGTTCCCCAGCCCTGATTTGAGGTTTGATGATGATCGACGAAGTTCTTTTTGAAAAAGTATCCCGCAGAATTGATGCCTGGCGCGGGGACATGATCGACCTGCAAAAAGCGCTGACGGCCGTTCCGGCCGTCGGTCCGGCAAACGGCGGCGACGGCGAAATGCCCAAAGCCCGGACGCTGCAAAAGCATCTGTCCGATATGGGCTTTACGATTTTCCGGCATTTTGACGCGCCGGATCCCTCGGTTTCGGACGGACTGCGCCCGAACTTTCTTGCGTCCATTCCGGGAACGAACAACGCCCGCAGCGTCTGGATCATTACGCATCTGGACATCGTCCCTCCGGGCGAGCCGGGCCTCTGGAGCGCCGATCCCTACCATGCCTATGTAAAGGACGATTGCGTGTACGGCCGGGGCACGGAAGACAATCAGCAGGATATGGCGGCTTCCATTTTTGCCGCCAGGGCGCTGCTTGCGGAGGGCATCGTTCCCCGCTCCACGATCAACCTGCTGTTCGTATCCGACGAGGAAACCTCCAGCGAAAAAGGCGTGCAGCATCTCCTCGCCCTGCCGGAAAAGATTTTCGGTTCCGGGGACTGGATTGTGGCGCCGGATTCAGGAGATTCCGAAGGGTCACTGATTGAAGTCGCCGAAAAAGGCATTCTCTGGCTGGGCTTTAAAACCACCGGAAAGCAGTGCCACGGCAGCAAACCGCAGCTCGGAATCAACGCTTTTTCCGCCGCCTCTTCCTTCGTGACGCAACTGACAAAGCTGCGCGAAATCTTCGACGCACAAGACCCTCTTTTTGATCCTCCCGTCAGCACCTTCGAACCCACGAAGAAGGAAGCCAACGTCGGCAACATCAACACGATTCCGGGAGAAGACGTCTTCTGCATGGATTGCCGAATCCTGCCCCGGTACAAACTCGACGACGTGCTTTTTGAAATTGAAGCCATCAAGCGGGAAGTCGAAAAAAACCATGGCGTAACGATTGAAATTTCCATTCATCAGCGCGTTGACCCCGCTCCTTCCACGCCGGACGACGCGCCCGTCGTCCTCGCCCTGCAAAACGCCGTCGACCGGGTTTACCGCGTTCGGGCCGCGGCCGGCGGCGTCGGTGCGGGAACCGTCGCCGCCTATCTGAGGAAACGGGGCCTGCCGGCGGCCGTCTGGTCCAAAACCAACATGAAAGCCCATCAGCCGGACGAAAACTGCCCGGTGGACAACATGACGGGCAACGCCAAGGTCTTCGCCCATCTGTTTTTGCAGGCTTAAATTGTATTGCAATGCCGTTATCTTGATGATAGATAGCCTCCTCGTTCAACGGGGCCATGGCCATCGCAAAGATCACCGGTAAAACGGTTGGACAATGGCGGAGATCAACCTTTTAGAGGCGGATTTTTTTGACAAAATCAACGAAAAGCGCGAGAGCGGAAAAGATTTCCTTCGCGGACTCGAATCTGCTTCGGAATCTGTGCGGCGAACACGACCGGCACCTGAAGCTTCTCGAAAAGCTTGAAGACGTCAAAATCAAGCCCTGGGGGAACACGCTTTCTATTTCCGGCGAAGAGGCGGCCGTCGCGGTTGTGTCGGGCGTCATCCGGCAGCTCTGCGACCTGATGCTCAAAGGGTTGCACGTCGAGCTCTCGGATTTTGACTACGCCCACCGGATTCTTTCCCAGGACATTGATTTTGACCTGTCCCATGTATTTCTGGACACGGTTTTCATCTCCTCCAAAAAACGGGTCATCGCGCCGAAAAGCGTCGCCCAGCGCCGCTACATTGATTCCATGAGAAACGCCGACATGGTGCTGGCCATCGGACCCGCCGGCACGGGAAAAACATACCTGGCCATGGCGATGGCCGTGTCCTGCCTTCTGGAAAGAAAGGTCCAGCGGATCATTCTGACCCGCCCCGCCGTGGAAGCGGGTGAGCGGCTGGGTTTCCTGCCGGGCGATCTGGCCGAAAAAGTGAACCCCTACCTGCGCCCCCTGTATGACGCGCTCTATGACATGGTGGACATGGAAAAAGCGAACGCGCTGATCGGCAAGGGGCTCATCGAGGTGGCGCCGATCGCGTTTATGCGCGGCCGGACTCTGAACGACTCTTTCATCATCCTGGACGAAGCCCAGAACACCACGTCGGAACAGATGAAAATGTTTCTCACGCGGCTGGGGTTTTGCTCCAAAGCGGTCGTCACCGGCGACATCACCCAGATTGATCTGCCGACGGAGAGATCCTCCGGCCTGGTCGAGGCGGCGGCCGTTCTCAGAAATATACCGGCCGTCCGCATTGTTCATTTTTCGCAGGTGGACGTCGTCCGCCACCCCCTGGTGGCCGATGTGATCTCCGCCTACGCATCCTGGGAAAAAGAAAACAAAAACCAAAAAAGTTGAACGTGGCCATGAACAATTTCCTGGATTCGACATCGGAAAAGATCCTGTCCTTTTTTCGGAAATGGAAGGAAAAGCATCCCTTCTCTTTTTCTTTCCTGAAGGATGTCATTTTCCAGCGATGGGCGATCGCCATCCTTTTGAGCGCGGGCCTGACGGCCCTTCTCGCTCCGCAATTCTACGTTTCCAAACCGGTTTACCGCCACGGCATGATTGTGCAGGAGAACATCAAGGCCGACCGCGAATTCCTGGTGGAGGACATTCAATCCACAAGGCTGAAGCAAACCGAAGCCGCGGCCGGCGTTCGTCCGGTCTATGAATATGATCCGGAAACCGCCATGACGATCAGGGCGAAAATCAGGCAATCCTTCGCGCAGGCGGCCGGACAGCCGGAGAAACCCGACGGGAAAACTCTTCTGGAAAACTCCCTGGGCGTCGCGCTCACGCAGGAGGAATACGCCTTCCTGAAAGCCAACGCATTTTCCGATGAACTGCTGCAGAAATTATCCCGGGTGATTTTCGCCTTTTACGACAAGACGCTCGTCACCGCAAGCGCCTTCCAGAATCATGAACGGGAAAAAGGCATTACCATTGTCAACACCCTGACGAGGCAGGAGGAAAACACCAAAGAGGTGTCGTCCATTCTGCACATGAAAGACACCGGTCCGGCGCTGCTCAGGAAGGTTCATGCCTCGATCCGGAGCGACCAGCCAGACGCCAGACGGGCCTCGTTTTCTTTTTTGAAAAAAATGATCGCGCCCAATCTCATCCGCAGCCCGGAAGCAACGGCCCAAAAAACCGCCTCCGCGAAAGAGGCCGTCAAGCCGGTGTATTTCCAGGTGCAGAAAAACGAGATGATTGTGCGGGAAGGGGATAAAATCGGCTATCTGGAGCTGGCCAAGCTGGAGGCCCTTCACAAGACCGCCGCGGACAACAACATCTCCAATCTCGCGGTCATCGCGGGCATTTTCTGCATTGTCCTGTTTTTGACCCTGCTTCTGTATTTCTGGCGCACCCGGAACTGGCTGAAAACATCGCCCCGGTCCAACGTGGACTTCCTGGTGTTCGCCATCGTCGCCCTCCTGCAAATCTTTGTCGTGAAAGCGGGAATTTTCATTTCGGTCGCCGTCAACCGGGCTTTCCCTTCCCTTCCGGTGGACGCCTGCTATTTCGCCATTCCCTTCGCCATGGGCGCCATGATTATCGCCGTTCTGGTGAACCGGAACGTGGCCATGATCATGAGCGTTTTAACCTCGTTTCTGATCAGTCTGCTTTTTGAAGAAAAAATTCTTTTTCCGCTTTTCTCGTTTCTGGGGTCGGTTGCCGCCTCCTACCATATCGTCAACAGCCGTCAGCGCTCCACTTTTTTAAAGGTCGGCATCTTTCTCGGCGTCGTCAACATTGCCGCCATTCTCAGCCTGAATCTGCTGACCGGACGCCTGCTGGAGGATCTGGTTCTGCGTCTGGCCATGGGCCTCTTCGGCGGGCTGATCACCGGAATCCTGGTGGCCGGTTTTACCCCTGTTTTTGAAAGCCTCTTCGGATTCATCACGTACATCAAGCTCCTGGAGCTGGCCAATCTCAACCAGCCCCTTTTTCAGAAAATGATCATTGAAGCGCCGGGCACCTACCACCACAGCATCATTGTCGCCTCCCTGGTGGAATCGGCGGCAGAGGCCATCGGCGCCAACGCGCTTCTGGCCAAGGTCAGCGCCTATTACCACGACATCGGCAAGCTGGCCAAACCGCATTACTACATTGAAAACCAGACCGGCTATGACAATCGCCACGACAGGCTTTCTCCGAAAATGAGCGCCCTGATCATCATTTCCCACGTCAAGGAAGGCTGCGAACTGGCCCTGCAGGCCAAGCTGGGCAAGCCGATCATCGACATCATCCGGGAGCACCACGGCACCAGCCTGATCAGCTATTTCTTCGACAAAGCCAAAAAAGACAAGGATGAATCCATCCGCTCGCTGACGGAAAGCGATTTCCGCTATCCCGGCCCCAGGCCGCAGACAAAGGAAGCGGGGCTCGTCATGCTGGGCGACGTGATTGAAGCTTCCTCTCGCACCCTTTCCAACCCGACGCCGGCCCGAATCCGTTCGCTGGTGAGGGAGAGAATCGCCCGCATTTACACGGACGGACAGCTCGATGAGTGCGAGCTGACGCTTAGCAACCTGAACACCATCGCGGAAACCTTCACGCGGATTTTAACCGGCATTTTCCATCATCGCGTTGAATATCCGGAAGCGCCCGTAAAGCCGAAGGAAACGAACGGCAAAAGAGAATCCCATGAAAATCCGAATCGCAAACCTGCAGAAGCGGTTGAAAATCGATAACCGCCGGATCCGCGGCCGGGTGGCCCGGCTTTTGCGTTTGATCGACTGCGCGGAAAAAGAAATCAGCATCACTTTTGTGGATGACGAGGCCATCCGCCTTCTCAACCGGCAGTATCTTCGCCTCGACAAACCGACCAATGTGCTCTCTTTTTCACTTAAGGAAGGCGAGTGCGGCATGGTGAATCCAGGCCTGCTCGGAGATATCGTGATTTCCGCGGACACGGCGCTGCGTGACGCACGGAAGGGTTCTTTGACTCTGGAGGAGGAGCTTCTCTTTCTGATCATTCACGGCCTGCTGCACCTGACCGGCTACGACCATGTCCGGACATCCCGGGCCAACGCCCTGAAGATGAAAAAAAGAGAACAGGAGCTTTTCCTGCTGCTGACGCATTCCGACATCCGGTCCGGCGGATGTCATCCCTGATCGGGAATTTTCAGCGTCATTCCGTATTTGATGGCGTTGCCTTTCAGACGATTCGCCTGTTTCAGTTTCGCGACGGGTACGTTAAATCGTGTTGCGATGCGAAACAGCGTATCGCCCTTCTTGACTTTGTAGGTCTTCATGGAGCCGGACGCCGCATAGGATTTTCCGCCGGAGGCTTTCTGGCGGACGGCGGGCGATTCCGCCATGTGAATCGGGATGCGGACATACCGGGTCTGCCGGCTCAAACTTTTGCGTTTGTTGATCCGGTTGCAGCTGTAAATCGCCTGTCTGGAAACCCGGTAGCGCTTGGCAATGGAGGCCACCGTTTCACCGGGCCGGACCCGGTGCCGAATATAGCGGCCGGCGCCCGCCTTGCTGCTTTTGCCCGTGTCGCTCCCGTAATGGTTGCCGGGCTTCTCCGCGGCCGGAATATCATTGTACGCCAGTTGAAATTTCTGCTGGGATCCTTCGGGAATCTTGAAGGCATATTCCCGGTCCGGCGTGATTTTATGCCGAAGCTCCGCGTTGAGCACGTTGATGTAGTCCTCGGACACTTCCATTTTGGCGGCGACATCGGACAGCTTCATCATCTTGCCGACCTTCACCGTCTCATAATTCATCAGCGTGTCCGTCGAAGTCTGCAGCTCGAAACCGTATTTGGCAGGGTTTCTGACAATATGAAGGGTCGCGAGAAAACGGGGAACGTAGCGGGCCGTCTCGTGGGGCAGCCGGGAATACAGGTCCCAGAAACGATCGAAGTAATTGATGCGCTGACTGGAGATGACGCGCAGAACCCGGCCTTCGCCGCAGTTGTAGGCGGCCAGTACGGTCAGCCAGTCGCCGAACATCGCGTGCAGCTCCTTTAAATAGGCAATGGCCGCCCGCGTGGATTTCAGGACGTCCATGCGTTCATCCACCCATTCGTCCCGCGTCAGACCGAATTTATAGCCCGTGGACGGGATAAACTGCCACAGGCCCAGGGCCCTCGCCGGGGAATACGCGCTGACCTTGAATCCGCTTTCCACGAGCGGCAACCAGAAGAGCTCCTCGGGAATGCCCGCTTTTTTCAGTTCGGTCACGATGAGCTCCCGATACAGGCCTGAACGCATGTAGGAGGCCGTAAAGAATTCTCTTTCCGGACCCTGGAAGGAGCGGATTTCCTTCTCTACGTCCGCATTCATGATGAGCTGAATCTCGCTGGCTTTGCCGTTGGTGGGTCCCTGCCGGGACGAATAAACCGCCATGATGCGCTGGGAAATCAGAAGGCGCAGATCATCTTTCTGCCGGGCAATTTCCACGTCGCCGTCCGTGTCCAGAAGGAGCGCGTAGGCTTTATCCAGTTCGTTGAGGGTGTTTTCGATATCGCCGTTCTTCCAGTAGTTGTCCGCCACTTCCAGAATGTCCAGCGCGTTTTCCATCAGGTCCTGCTCTTCTTCAACGTCCGCCGGTTCCTCTTCTTCCGCCGCGTTTTGGCCTTCCTTGGCGGGCGGATTCGCGGAAAGACCCGTCTGGGCCGGCGCTGAAACGGTTGGGGAATCTTGAAACAGCGGGAACTGCGCTTGGGCCCTGTCCGCAAAAGCCAGGCCGAAGCACGCCATCAAGAGGAAGGCGATCCATACCCTGTTGGACAAAAAGTATTTTTTATATTTTACCATGCGTCAGTATCTCCCGTTCATTTGGATGCAAGCCCCCCTGATGCGGCGCCGCTTGTTTTGCGCGGGTTTATAGCACATTTCGCCCGCATCCCCAAACAATATCGACAAACGCAAATGTTATCCCTTATTTACCGGCGGCGTATTTCCGGCGCCGGATTTGCGATCCGATGCGGTCATCAGATAGGCCTGTATGAAATCATCAATGTCTCCGTCGAGCACTTTCTGGGCGTTGCCGATTTCCAGGTTGGTGCGGTGGTCCTTCACCATCTTGTAGGGGTGCAGCACATAGGAGCGGATCTGACTGCCCCAGGCGATGTCTTTTTTCTGCTTGTTTTCTTCATCGAGCTTTTCATTCTTCTGCCGCAGCTCCCTTTCGTAGAGCCGGGATTTCAGGTATTTCATCGCCATTGATTTGTTTTTGTGCTGCGAGCGCTCGTTCTGGCACTGGACGACAATGCCGGTCGGCAGATGGGTGATGCGAACGGCGGAATCCGTCTTGTTGACGTGCTGCCCGCCCTTGCCGCCGGACCGGAAGGTGTCGATGCGCAAATCATCATCCCGAATGTCGATTCGGATTTCGTCGTCGACTTCCGGATAAACAAACACCGATGCGAAGGACGTGTGCCGCCTGGCGCCCGCGTCGAACGGCGAAATGCGCACCAGGCGGTGAATGCCGATCTCCGCCTTGGCGTACCCGTAAGCGTATTCGCCCTCGACGGTCAATGCAACGCTTTTTACGCCCGCTTCGTCGCCCGGCAGATAGTCAATGATGGCGGTTTTAAAATTCCTTTTTTCCGCCCATCGCAGATACATGCGCAGCAGCATTTCCACCCAGTCCTGCGCTTCCGTGCCCCCCGCCCCCGCGTGGATGGAGATGATCGCGTTCATCGGATCCTGCTCGCTGGCGAGCATCATTTTAAGCTCTTCTTCCCTGACCTCGGCGGAAAGTTTCCGCAGGTCGGCTTCCAGGTCCGCAAGAAGACCCTCGTCATTTTCCTCGAAGGCCATCGACCAGAGGTTTCCCGTCTCCCGAATCCGCCGGCTGAATTTTTGCCAGCTCTCCAGCGATTCGGAGAGCTTTGTTTTTTTTCGCAGGTTGGAACGGGCTTTTTCGGGGTCGTCCCAGAAATCTTTTTTGGCGCACAAAATCTCCAGATCCTTGACCTGCAATTCCAGTTCGCCTACGTCAAAGACACTCTCCGATCGAAGCGATCCTTTTTTTCAAATCCGCAATGGTTTCCTGAAGGCTATCCGCTGACATTTTTCTCCCTCCTTTTTAGGCTCCAAATGAATAAACCGGCCAGACCGGCAAAGCACGCCCACACGAACCAATCGCCGTACTCCGCGTAAACAGTCGGCGTCTGGATCATCGGTATTCTGCCGTTGATTTGATCGGGCTCAAACAGGCCCGTCCTCGCCAGAATCCTTCCGGTCGGGTCCACGATCGCGGAGATGCCCGTATTGGCCGCCCGCGCCAGACAAAGCCGGGTTTCCACGGCTCGAAAAACGGACATGGAAAGATGCTGATAGGGAGCGGACGTCCGTCCAAACCAGGCATCATTCGTGATATTGAGCAGAAGGCCGGCCCCCGCGTTTTTATATCGTCTGGCCGCCTCGGGCAGGATTCCCTCGTAGCAGATCATCACGCCGATTTTTTGGCTGTCCATCCGCAGGGGAGCAAACCCCTTCCCCGCCGCAAAATCGCCGATGCCGGACGCGAGGCTGCCGACAAAGGGAAACAGCTTTCTCAGTGGAACATATTCCCCGTAAGGCACCAAATGCACTTTATCGTACTTCCCCCGAAGTTCTCCCTTTGGTGAAAGCAGAAAGGCGCTGTTAAAGTAATCCGTGCCCGCGCTCCCGGCGGCATAACTTATGGATCCGAACAGCAGCCAGCTTTTCGTTTTGGAGGGCAGCCGGCTGACCCGTTCCTGCAAAACACCCGGCTCCTGAAAGCTGAAAGGGACGGCGGTTTCGGGCCAGACCACCAGGCCTTCGGGAGCCATCGCTTTGCGCAGGGACAGCTCTTCGTAAATGCGAATCGTTTCGGCTTGAAAATTTTCATTCCATTTAACGGCTTGATCGATGTTGCCCTGAATCAGGGAAACGTCCATGCGCTCTGCATGATTCATGCTCTCCTGGATCTGCCGAAGGCGCAGCGCGCCGTAGGCGTAAACTCCCGACCACAAAAGAAACACGGCCAGCGCCGCCGCCAGGGATTTTTTGGACTTTTGCGTCAGCAGTGTAAAAATGACAACGTTTAAAAGAACGATCAGAAAAGACAGTCCGGGCACCCCCGTGATGTCGGCCGTCTGAATGAACAGCAGATTGGCATGCTGGGAATATCCCAGGTTCTCCCAGGGAAAGCCCGTGAACAAAACGGATTTTACATGCTCCAGGCAAACCCACAAAACCGGCGCGGCCAGAAGCAGGGGAACCCTGCCCCGGAAGTAAACGATCCCCGCTGCAAACAGAGCGAAATAGACGCTTAGGTAGCCCGCCAGGAGGATCGTGAGGATCACGCCCAGAGACATGGGAAGATAACCGTAGTTCACCACGACATGAGAAATCCAGTACAGCAGGCCGATGTGGGCCGTGATGCCCGCCGCCCATCCCAGAACGAGAGCCCTCGAAAGCGATGAAGCGTTGTTCAGGGCGATAAAAAGAGGAACCAGCGCAATCCAGGCGACGATGCCGAAGCCGAACTTGGGAAAGGACAAAAAGTACAGAAGCCCGCAAAGGAGCGCGAAAAAAAGATCGCGGCTGGCCGGCATTTTGCCGGTCCGATTCCGGTTGATGTTTGTGCCGTTATTTTTCATGGAGTGTTTTCGGCTTTTTTGATTTTCACCTTCCGGATGCTTCGTTCATCGGCATTCTCGATGGTGATGTCCATTCCCTCGATTTGAAAGTTTTCGCCCTGATGAGGGATTCTGCGAATCGCGTATAAAATCAGACCGCCGACCGTTTCGTACCGGCCGCGGTCCAGTTGAATCGCCAGTTGCTCCTCAATTTTCTCGATTTCCGTCCGTCCGTCCGCGACGATGGAACCGTCGGCCATTTGGGTGAGTTCTTCGGAATCGGCATGCTCTTCATGTTCATCCCGGATATCGCCGACAATTTCCTCCAGCAGGTCCTCCAGCGTGACCAGCCCGGCTGTCCCTCCGTATTCATCGATGACGATGGCGATGTGCTTGTTGTTGTTTTTCAGTTCGTAAAACAGCAGGTGCGCGTTTTTCGTCTCCGGAATATAGTAGGGCCGCGTCATATGGGACAGGATCTCGGCGGCGCTCATCTGCGGCGACCATGCTGCGAGCAGGTCTTTGACGTTCAGGATGCCGATGATATTGTCCACGGAGCCGCGGTGGATGGGAATGCGCGTGTAATGCGCCTCGACCATTTCCCGCATCATGTCCTGCGGCTCGTCATCCGCGCTGATCGACACGATATCCGTCCGGGGAATCATGATCTCGCGCACCAGGGTGGACGTAAAATTCAGTATGTTTTCGATCATTTTCCGGGATGCGTCGTCCACTACGCCGCTCTTTCGGGCTTTGGAAAGGACCGAAAACAGTTCCCGGCGAACCTGTTCGGGGCTGTTCCAGGACAAAAGATTGAAAACCTTTTTCTTCATAGTCTCGATTTTCCCCGCGCGCGACCCGCGTGAATTTTCATCGGCAATTAACCACGCAACATCCGTTCTGTCAATCACCCCGCGGAAAATCGCCGCTCAGAGATGCCGTTCATCGGCGATGGGTGAACAAAGCGCGGCATCGCTGTTTTCCGCAGGATGGAAAGCCGCGGCCCGGCTTTGGGGCGAAATAAAAAGGGAACCACTCAAAAAAGCTGATTCCCTTTTAGATTTTCTGGCGGGGCCGATGGGACTTGAACCCACGCCCTCCGGCGTGACAGGCCGGCGTTATAACCAACTTAACTACGACCCCAAAAAATCATTTTTCCAACCGATATGCACTTTCTTTTTTGGTAGGCGGGACAGGGCTCGAACCTGTGACATCCACGGTGTAAGCGTGGCGCTCTTCCAGCTGAGCTACCCGCCCCCTTGCCCGAAAAAAGCTGTCTGGCTTCTAGCAACATTGAGTTGGCTTGTCAAGCGATAAAACAACAAAAAAACCCCGTTAATTCACGGACGGGGAACCCGCCTGCACGTCATTTCCCACCGCGTTGCCGAAGAGGTCGTCCTTCTTCACCAGGGCGATTTCCAGCACCTCATCGATGTGTTCGACAAACACGATTTTCATCGCGTTTTGAACGTTGCGCGGCACTTCCGCCAGATCCTTTTCGTTGTCCTTGGGGATCAGGACGATTTTGATGTTTCCGCGGTGAGCCGCCAGAATTTTTTCCTTCAGGCCGCCGATCGGCAGAATCCGTCCCCGAAGGGTGATTTCTCCGGTCATGGCCAGGTCCGCCCGGACTTTCTTTTTGAGCAGCGCCGAGGCGATGGAAGTGGCCATGGCGATGCCGGCGGACGGTCCGTCCTTGGGAATGGCTCCTTCGGGCACGTGGACGTGGATATCAATTTTTTTATAAAAGTTTTTCGGCAGGCCGAATTGCTCCGCGCGCGTCCGGACATACGAGAGCGCCGCCTGCACCGATTCCTGCATCACGTCGCCCAGCTTGCCGGTCATGACCATGCGGCCCGTCCCTTCCATAATGGAGGCCTCGATGACGAGCAGTTCGCCGCCGAACTCCGTCCAGGCCAGGCCCGTCGTCAAACCGACCTGGCTGTTTTCCTCCGTTTCGCCGTGGCGGAATTTTGGAACGCCCAGGTATTTCGGGATATTTTTGGAGCTGATGACAATTTTCCTGCGGTTCCCGTTGCTGACGATTTCCTTGGCGACCTTGCGGCAGATGGACGCAATTTCCCGCTCCAGGTTGCGCACGCCGGCTTCCCGCGTGTACTGGCGGATAATCCTGAGCAGGGCCTGATTGGTGAATTCGATGGACTCCGGCGTCAGGCCGTTGGCTTCCATTTCCTTGGCGAGCAGGAACCGCTTCGCGATCTGCATTTTTTCCTGCTCCGTGTAGCCGGCAATGCGGATGACTTCCATCCGGTCCTGCAGGGGCGCCGGGATCGTCTGCAGAACATTGGCCGTCGTAATGAACAAAATATCGGACAAATCATAATCCACGTCCAGATAATTGTCGTTAAACGCCACGTTCTGCTCGGGATCCAGAACTTCCAGAAGCGCCGAAGAGGGATCGCCGCGAAAATCGGAGCAGAGCTTGTCCACTTCATCCAGGCAGAAAACGGGATTGTTGGATCCGGCCTTTTTCAGCGATTGAATGATCTTGCCGGGCATGGCCCCGATGTAGGTCCGGCGATGGCCGCGGATTTCGGCTTCGTCACGGACGCCGCCCAGGGAGATGCGGATAAATTTCCGGTTCGTCGCGCGCGCGACGGATTTGGCAATCGACGTTTTTCCCACGCCGGGAGGCCCGACGAGGCAGAGAATCGGCCCCTTGTTTTTCTTGACCAGCGACTGAACCGCCAGGTATTCGATGATCCGTTCCTTGACCTTTTTCAGGCCGTAGTGATCCTCGTCGAGAATCGCCTCCGACTCCTTGAGGGTATACTGGTTCTCCGTGACCTCCGACCAGGGCATGTCCAGAAGCCAGTCAATGTAATTGCGAACGACGGTGGCCTCCGCCGACATGGGCGCCATCATCTGCAGTTTCTTGATTTCCTGGCGGACCTTTTTGGCGGCTTCCTCGGAGAGCTTTTTCTGCTTCAGGCGCTTTTCCAGCTCCGCGATTTCATTTTTAAAGTCGTCTTTCTCGCCCATTTCCTTCTGGATGGCGCGCATCTGCTCGTTTAAGTAGTAATCCTTCTGCGTCTTTTCCATCTGCTTCTTGACGCGCCGCTTGATCTTTTCCTCCACCTGCAGAATTTCGATCTCGGAGAGCATCAGCGAATAAATCGCCTCCAGCCTCTCCCCGATGCTGAAGATTTCCATGATCCGCTGCTTGTCTTCAAGCTTGACGTTCAGATGGGTCACCACGACATCGGCCAGTTTGGAAGGGTCTTCGATGCCGGCAATCGTCCCCATCATTTCCACGTGGACTTTCTTGCTGAGCTTCAGATACAGCTCGAAGGATTCCTTGATGCTGCGCATCAGCGCCTGTTTCCGCACATCGTTCGGGTCATCATCGACATCTTCGATATCCGCGACACGGACGAGGAAGAAATCGTCGTTTTTCACGTATTCGAGAATGGCGCCGCGCGCCTTTCCCTCCACCAGCACCTTCACCGTGCCGTCCGGCAGCCGCAAAAGCTGGATGATGATGCCGATGGTTCCTACCGAATAAATATCGTCTTCCGACGGATCGTCTTTCTTGGCGTTTTTCTGGGCCACCATGAAAATCCCTTTTTCATACTTCATGGCGGATTCCAGGGCGGCGATGGACTTCTCCCGCCCGACAAACAGCGGAACAATCATATGGGGAAACACAACCACATCGCGAAGCGGCAAAAGCGGAATGATGTTGGATGTGCCGGTACGGGTGTTGTCTTTTTCTTCGGTCATTTTCTCTTCCTGCGGCGGTTATGCCTTATGCGGATTCGGATTTCTGATCATAGATCAAAATCGGTTTTTCCTGGTTGAGCACCACTTCTTCGCTGATGACGCATTCCTTTATGTCCCGCTGCGACGGAATGTCGTACATCACTTCCAGCATGGTGTTTTCCAGAATGGAGCGCAGGCCGCGCGCGCCGGATTTCCTCTCCACCGACAGTTTGGCCACGCAGCGCAAGGCGCCGTCCGTAAACTTGAGGTTCACGTTTTCCAGCTCAAAGAGCTTCTTGTACTGCTTGATGATGGCGTCCTTGGGCTCCACCAGAATGCGGACCAGCGCCGCTTCTTCCAGGTCGTCGAGCGTGGCGATCACGGGCAGACGTCCGATGAATTCGGGAATCAGGCCGAATTTGAGCAGGTCTTCGGACCGGACTTCCGCCAGAACGTCCCCTACCCTTCTTTCCTTTTTGCTTTTGATTTCCGCGCCGAACCCCATGGTGTTGGTGCCGATTCGCCGGGAAATGATCGTTTCCAGATCATTGAAGGCGCCTCCGCAGATAAACAGGATATTGGTCGTATCGACCTGAATGAATTCCTGCTGCGGGTGTTTTCGGCCGCCCTTTGGGGGGATATTGGCCATGGTTCCTTCCATGATTTTCAAAAGAGCCTGCTGAACGCCTTCGCCGGAGACGTCCCGCGTGATGGAGGGGTTGCCGGATTTTTTCGCGATTTTATCTATTTCATCAATATAAACAATGCCTTTTGAGGCACGGGCCACGTCGTAATCGGCATTCTGCAGAAGGCTCAGGATGATATTTTCAACATCCTCTCCCACATAGCCCGCTTCCGTGAGCGTAGTGGCATCCGCTATCGTAAACGGAACATTGAGAAATTTTGCCAGCGTTTTCGCAAGCAGGGTTTTGCCAGATCCGGTGGGCCCGATCAGCAAAACATTGCTCTTCTGAATTTCAATCCCGTCATTCGAACCGGCGCCGGAAAACAGCCTTTTGTAATGATTATATACGGCGACGGAGAGAATTTTTTTGGTCTTTTCCTGGCCGATCACGTAGGAATCCAGAAACCGCTTGATTTCCTTGGGCTCCGGCAGAACATTTTTATGGCCTTTTTCCACCGTTTTTTCGTCTTCTTCCACAATGCAGCGGCACAATTCAATGCATTCGTCGCAGATGTAGGCCGTCGGACCGGCTACCAGTTTGCGTACTTCGCTTTGCATCTTCCCGCAAAATGAGCAAAAAAGCATACCCTGCCCCCGATTGTCCTTGTTTCTTTTGATCACTGCCTATCTCCTTTATTTAACGCCGGATTCCAGCGGTTTCCGGACCACGATTTCATCTATTAATCCGTAATCTTTTGCCTGCCGGCTGGTCATGAAGTAATCCCGTTCCGTGTCGTTCATCACCTTTTCCAGCGGCTGGCCGGTCAATTCCGCCAGGATTTTGTTGAGATCTTCCTTCAGCCGCAGGATTTCCCTGGCCTGAATGTCGATATCCGTCGCCTGCCCCTGAAAACCTCCCAGCGGCTGATGGATGAGAATCCTTGAATGCGGCAGGGCAAACCGCTTTCCCTTTTCGCCGGCCGCCAGCAGAAGCGCCGCCATGCTGGCCGCCTGCCCCATGCACACGGTCGAAATATGGGGTTTGATGTACTGCATCGTGTCGTAAATCGCCATTCCGGAGCTGACATGGCCGCCGGGCGAATTCAAATAGAAAAATATTTCTTTATCCGGATCTTCCGCTTCAAGATAAAGCATCTGCGCGACCACTACGTTGGCCACGTTGTCGTCGATCGCCGTCCCCAGAAAGATGATCCTGTCCTTCAAAAGACGGGAATAGATATCAAACGCCCTTTCGCCCCGTCCATCCTGCTCCACCACCATGGGGATCAAATTCATTCAGCAGCCTCCTCGCCCATTCCGATCTTTTCCACGACCTTAATATTGGCCCGCTCCTCGATAAAGTCAAATATCTTTTTCTGGAGGATATCCGCTTTCAGAGATTCTTTCTTCTCCTCGTCTTCGTAGATCTTCCGAACGGATTCGACATTCATGTGATGGATTTGGGCCAACTCACCGATATGTTTATCGATATCGTCATCGGATACCGTGATGGCCTCTTTTTCGGCTATTTTTTTGAAAAGGAGAAAGGATTTGACCGTTTTTTCCGCGTCGGCCTTAAACTGATCGTGCATTCGGAAGCTCAGCTCCATCGCGCTCTTCTCGTCCATGCCGGCCGCCTTCATCCTTTTCTGCGTGTCGGCGATCAGGTAGAAAATCTGCCGCTCCACCAGGGAAGGCGGCGCTTCAAATTCATTGGCTTTGAGCGCAACATCGGTGATCAACTCCTTGAATTTCACATCGCTTTGCCGTTTGCACTGCTCTTCCATCGACTTGCGGACATCTTCCTTCAATTCCTCAAGCGTGTTGTACTTGTCGAAATTCTTGATGAAGTTTTCATCGATCTCTGGCAGTTTCTGCGCTTTGAGCTCCTTTACGGCAACCGTGAACGTGACGTCTTTTCCCGCCATCTTCTGTTCGGTATAATCGTCCGGAAATTTGACCTGAATATCCAGGGTTTCGCCTTTTTTCATTCCCGCAACCTGCTCTTCAAAACCCGGGACAAATCTTTTGGAGCCCAGCTCCAGAAGATAGTCCTCCGCTTTTAACTCAGGCAGCGCTTCGCCGTCCAGCGTGCCGGCAAAATCAATCGTCACAAAATCACCCATCGCCGCCGGCCGGTCTTCCCCGACATCCTGAAGGCTGGCGAACATTTTGCGGATTTCCTGAAGGCGCTTATCCATATCGGCATCCGAAACCCTGATCTCGGTTTTTTCAAGCTCAATCCCCTGATACCCCTGCGGATCAATGTCCGGCTCCGTTTCAAAGGAGGCGCTGAAGGCAAAATCCGTATTTTCCTTCAGTCCGTTCTGCTCGATCTCCGGGCGGGAAAGCGTCACGATTTTGCGCTGATCCAGCTCCTGCCAGTAGTACCGGTTGACGATGTTGGTGATGGTTTCCCCTTCCGCATCGCTTTTGAAATAATTTTCCAGCACCTTCCGGGGAATCTTGCCCGGACGGAAACCCTTGATTTTCGCTTTTTTGCCGATGGTCCGGTACACGCCGTCCAGCTCATCCTTTACAAAGGCCCAGGGGATCTCGAAAGATATTTTCTTTTTTACCTGGCTCAGGTCTTCTACTTTAACGGAAAGCTCGCTCACTCCTAGATTCTCCTTCTTTAGGTATTATCCTTCATTTTCATTCTGGTGCGAGAGAGGAGACTTGAACTCCTAAGGTTTTACCCGCTGGATCCTAAGTCCAGTGCGTCTGCCAATTCCGCCACTCTCGCCCGTGATGGCTTCGGGATTATATATTCATTGGTCCAAATGTCAACGCGGATTATTTCCGGCACGCCGCTGCAAAACCTGCCAAACGGCATCCCCTGCCGGCCGCAATCCTGTAAAGTATAAATCCCCTGAATGCAAGAGAAAGATGTGGAAGAAATGGTCGGGGCGAGTGGATTTGAACCACCGGCCCTCTGAACCCCATTCAGATACGCTACCAGACTGCGCCACGCCCCGACATGATTTGCTGTTAAGTGGCGGATGAATTACCACCTTCGGCCAAACCTGTCAAGAACAAACACAAATTCAACCGCCTGTTGCCCAATATCCCTTTGAGCGGCCATTGAGAGGGTTTTGTTGTATAAATCTTGGCGAAGCGTAAGATCAGCAATGACAACTGTCTGAGCCGAAGGCGAGTTTTGTCATTGCCTGAAGTGAGCCTTAGATTTATACAAAACACTCTCAGGCAAGCGAAAAGGATATTTGGGCAACAGGCCGATGAAATCCATTCGTGACCTGACGGGCCATTTTCCGCTTGAACTTCCAGCGCCCTTCCAGTATGATAAGACCATGATTCGCAAGACAAATATAAAAATTTGCCCCTTGGCGGGAGGACTGATCGTCCTGTTTTTCTTCCTGGTTTTTCTGCCGGCCGCCCCCTCGCACGCGGATATCTATAAATACGAGGACCCCGACGGCGTCATCCACCTGACCAACGTTCCGTCCAATCCCAAAGTCAAATACGTGATGCTGGTCCGGGAAAAAAGAATCATCTTCTCCCCCGGCATCAATGTAAGGGAATACGACAAGATCATCACGCAGGCCGCCAGCAAATTCAAGCTGGATGCCTCCCTGATCAAGGCCGTCATCAAAGCGGAATCCAATTTCAATCACAAGGCCGTCTCCCCCGCCGGCGCCAAAGGCCTCATGCAGCTCATGCCGCAAACCGCCTCCGCGCTGAACGTGGAAAATGTTTTTCATCCCGAAAACAATATCGAAGGGGGGGCGCGCTATCTTCGCTATCTGCTGAATCTTTACAAGGGAAACCTGACGCTCGCGCTGGCCGCATACAATGCGGGGGAAGGAGCGGTGGCCAAGTACAACTACGGCGTGCCGCCGTACCGGGAAACACAGAATTACGTTCGGCGGGTTCTTGACCTGTACAAATCCTACAGTAAATTATAAGCCCTGCGGCCCGTCGATATAGAGATGGCTTCTTAATTTTTCCAGTTTTTTCTCTTTGATTCCCTTGATCTGCATGAGCTCCTCCAGCCGGTTGAACCGGCCGGTTTTCTCCCGCATCGCCACAATATCGGAAGCCAGCCGCTCCCCCACTCCGGGAATCATCCTCAGGTCTTCCACTTCCGCCCGATTGACATCCAGAGGCAGATTCAGGGCCAGTCTTGTCGCGGCATCCATGCTTTCAATCCTGACGGACTCCCCGTTTTCGTCAGTCGCGAAGCGAACGCGCATGCCGCTTTGCAGAACAACGTCCCTTCCCGTCGGCGCGGGAATCTCCAGGCGGCCGCACAGGGATCGAAGCGAGGTTCCCGGCTTGACGAAAAAAATGCCCGACATGCCGTTGGGATTCGCCAGTTCAACCGCGAGGGTTTGCGGGCCGGATTCGGAAAGCAAGGGGTGTTTCGGGCGGATCAGGGAGGGGGCTGCAAAAAGAATCAGGGAGGTCAGCGCCAGCACAACTCCCAGCGCGACGACCCCCCGAATCTGATGCTCATGCCATTTCACTTTTTATTTCTTCTTGTCCAGGTGAAAAGCGTCGTGGAGCACCATCACGGCCAGCTCCGTATATTTTCTCTGGATCACGCAGGAGATTTTGATTTCCGACGTGCTGATCATCATGATGTTGATGCCTTCATCCGCCAGGGTTTTGAACATTTTGGCCGCGACGCCGGAATGGCTGAGCATGCCCACGCCGATGATGGAAACCTTGGCAACGTCGTCGTCAACCTCCACCTTTTTGGCGCCGATTTCTTTGGCCGTCGCCTCCACGATTTTCTGCGCGGCCTTCATGTCCTTTTTCGCCACGGTAAAGGTCAAATCCGTAAAGCCCTGGGCGCTGGCGTTCTGAATGATCATATCGACGCTGATGTGGCGCTCCGACAAAGGCAAAAACAAATTCGCCGCGATGCCCGGCCGGTCCGGAATATGAATAACCGTAATTTTCGCCTGATCGCGATCGTAGGTGATTCCCGACAGCACTTCTTTTTCCATCTCCTTATCCTCCTTCGTTACCAGTGTTCCGCCTTTATCGGAAAAAGTTGATTTGACGTAAACGGGCACATTGTATTTCTTGGCCATTTCCACCGACCGGGGCTGGAGAACTTTTGCTCCGGTCATCGCCATTTCCAGCATTTCGTCGTAGGAAATCCTCTCCAGCCTTCTGGCTTTGGCGCAGATGTTGGGATCGGTCGTGTAAACGCCGTCCACGTCCGTATAGATGTCGCACCGGTCCGCCTTAAGAGCCGCCGCCAGCGCCACCGCGCTGGTGTCGGATCCCCCGCGGCCCAGCGTGGTGATGTTGTTTTCTTCATCCACGCCCTGGAATCCCGCCACGACCACGATGACGCCTTTTTTCAGCTCTTTTTGAATCGCCTCCGTGTCAATCGCGGAGATTCTCGCCTTCTGATGCGCCTGGTCCGTCAGGATTTTGACCTGAAAACCGAGAAAAGAACGCGCGGGATACCCCATGGAATTGAGCGTGATGGAAAGCAGCGAAATCGTCACCTGCTCCCCGGTGGAAATCAACGAATCATACTCTCTTTCGTCCGGATTTTCCGCCGCGCTCTGGGCCAGGTCGATGAGCCGGTTCGTTTCTCCCGCCATTGCCGAGAGAACGACAATCACATCGTGCCCCGCCTGCTTTTCGCGAATCGCCTTGCCCGCCACATTTTTGATTTTTTCAACATTCGCCACGGATGTTCCGCCGAATTTCTGAACAACCAGACCCATAATTTTAAACCTCCCTCGAAATATCCCGCAATAAATCCCGGACCCTCTGCGCGGGCCCGCTGATTCTTATTTTCCGCCTGTTTTCATCCACATAGGCAAAAGACACAAAAACGGCATCCGGCGGCAGTGCCTCCGGAATCTTCTCCGCCCATTCAATGGCCGCAACGCCTTTTCCCGACAGGTACTCGTCAAACCCCAGATCCGCAAGCTCTTCCGCCGCGGAAAGCCGGTAAACGTCGCAGTGATAAAGCCTGCACCTCCCGGAATACTCGTTGATCAGCGTAAAGGTCGGACTCGTGATCGCGTAGTCCTCGCCGATCCCAAGCCCCCTCGCCAGCCCGCCCGTAAAACAGGTCTTGCCGGAGCCCAGTTCTCCGGACAGAGCGAAAACATCGCCGTCCGCCGCCCGTTTCCCGATGGACAGGCCAATCTCAAAGGTTTGCCCGGGATTTTCCGACACCAGCTCAATTTCTGCCCTGTTCATGTTTTATCCGCAAATCCGCCATCCGGCAATTCCTTTTCCAGCAAGACCGCTGCGGACGCGTAATGCTTCGTGTGGGTGATGCTGAGGTGGATTTTTTGAATCCCGGCCTGCTCCACAAACGCCCGAGCGCCGCCGGACAGGCGAAGCCCGGGTTTTCCGCTTTTCAGGTTTGCCACCTCGATTTCCGCCAGCTTTACGCCGCCGCCGAGGCCCGTGCCGATGGCCTTGAGAAACGATTCCTTGACGGCAAACCGCGCTCCGTAATGAAGGGAAGACTGCGCGTGCCGCCCGCAGTATTCTATTTCCGCGTCGGTAAACACCCGGGACAAAAATTTCGGGCCCCATTTCCGAATGATTTTTTCGATGCGGTCGTTTTCCACCAGATCGATGCCGATTCCGTAAATCATGAGTCCATCCCGGCGCGGACGATTGCATCCGTCATGGCCGCCACTTTTTTCATGGCCGCGACATCGTGGACGCGAATTATATGACAGCCGTTCATCACGGCCGCGGCGACCGTCGCCGCCGTGCCTTCCATTCTCCGGTCCACGGCATCCCCCGTCACGCTGCCGATAAACGCTTTGCGCGAGGTCCCGACCAGCAGCGGAAGCCCCAGCGCCCTGAATTCGCAAAGCTTGTTGAGGATTCGGCAGTTGTCCGCGTGGGTTTTGCCGAAGCCGATTCCCGGATCGACCACCAGCCGCTCCCGGCTGATGCCCGCCGCCAGGGCTTTTTGAACGGCCTTTTCCAGAAACATGAAAATCTCGCCCGTCAGATCGGCATAGCGCAGATCGCCTTCCTGCATGTCGGCCGGGATTCCCCGCATGTGCATCAAAACGAGCGCCGCGGAGGCTTTCCGGACGACCGAAGCCATTTTCCGATCGCCGGAAAGCGCGCTCACGTCGTTTACGATTTCCGCTCCCGCCTTCAGGGCTTTATCAGCGACCCCGGCTTTCATGGTATCCACGGACAGAGGGATCGTCAGCTTCGCGGACAACTCCTCCACCACGGGAACCACTCTCGCGATTTCTTCCTTCAGGGCGACCGTTTTTGCTCCGGGCCTTGTGGATTCACCGCCGATGTCGATGATGTCCGCCCCTTCCTCCGCCATTTGCAGGCCCCGGTTGACGGCGCTGGAGAAATTCAAATAACGTCTGCCGTCCGAAAAGGAATCGGGCGTCACGTTTAAAACGCCCATGATCAGCGTTCTTTCTCCCAGCACAATTTCGCGCTTCACCGTTTTCAGGAGCAAGGGCTTCTTTTCCAGACGGCCCAAAAGCACGCGAAGGTCCCGGGCAAGAACGTCCAGTCCGAAGGGCTGATTTTCGATTTTTCCGGCCAGGGCGCCGATCTGCTTGTGGGTCCCCATGAGCAGAACATCGGTGGCTTCCACCGCGCAGGAAACGCTTCCGCGCGAAACCGCCGCGTCCGCGCCCAGAGAAAGCATTTCCTGCTTGAGAATGTTGGCGACCTTGCAGGGCCGGGCGGACAACAGGATGTTCACGTGCCGCGTTTTAGGCGTCATCGCGCCGATCCCGTAAGGGTCCACGCCGATTTTCTGAAACAGGGCGAGCGCTTCGCCGTCATGATGGATTGCAACGATCTTCAAAATTCGCCATCAACCGTTTATGAAGTTTGCGCGGCATGCTCGACAGGCAGGGCGGTGCCGATAATCTCGTCGATCTCCGAGGCGTTGAGGACCTCTTTTTCCAGAAGCTCCCTGGACATCCTGTGCAAAATTTCGATGTGCTCGGCAAGCAGGGACACGGCTTTGTCGTAGTTGCGCTTGACGATCGAGACAACTTCCTCGTCGATCATTCTGGCCGTTTCTTCGCTGTAATCCTTGTGCGTCGCAAATTCTCTTCCCAGAAAGATCTGCTCTTCCTTCTTGCCGTAGCTGAGCGGCCCCATGGTTTTGCTCATGCCCCATTCACAGACCATCTTCCGGGCCAGGTTGGTCGCCCGCTCGATGTCGTTGCCCGCTCCGGTCGTAAAGTCCTTCAGAATCAGTTCTTCGGCTGCGCGCCCGCCCAGCAGGACGGCGATATTGTTTTCCAGGTACCGGCTTGGGTAGGTGTGCTTTTCGTCCACCGGAAGCTGCTGCGTCAATCCCAGGGCGCGGCCGCGGGGAATGATCGTGACCTTGTGGATCGGGTCGGTTCCCGGGATCAGCCGGGCCACCAGCGTATGGCCGGATTCGTGATAGGCCGTGTGCTGCTTTTCCAGGTCGCTGATGACCATGCTTTTTCGTTCCGTGCCCATCAGGATCTTGTCCTTGGCGAATTCAAAGTCCGCCATATTGACTTTTTCCTTGTTCAGTCTCGCGGCGTTGAGCGCGCCTTCATTGACCAGATTTTCGATGTCGGCCCCGGATGCGCCGGGCGTCCCCCTGGCCAGAATCGCGTAATTCACGTCGTCCGCGACCGGAAGCCTGCGCGCGTGCACTTCAAAGATTTTCTCCCGCCCCTTCACATCCGGCAGCTGCACCACCACCTGGCGGTCAAAACGCCCCGGACGCAAAAGTGCCGGATCCAGCACGTCGGGACGGTTGGTCGCCGAAACCAGAATCACGCCCTCATTGGACTCAAAACCGTCCATTTCGACCAGAAGCTGATTCAGCGTCTGCTCCCGCTCATCATGGCCGCCGCCCAGTCCCGCGCCGCGGTGACGTCCGACCGCGTCGATTTCATCGATAAAGATAATGCAGGGAGCGTTCTTCTTGGCCTGGCTGAACAAATCCCGCACGCGCGACGCGCCGACGCCGACAAACATTTCCACGAAATCGGAGCCGCTGATGCTCAAAAAAGGCACGTCGGCTTCCCCGGCAATCGCCCGCGCCAGAAGGGTTTTCCCCGTTCCGGGAGGCCCCACCAGCAAAAGCCCCTTGGGGATGCGGCCGCCCAGTTTGGTGTATTTCTTGGGGTCTTTTAAAAAGTCGATTACCTCTTCCAGTTCCGCCTTGGCTTCATTCACGCCGGCCACATCGGCAAAGGTCACCTTCTTGGACTTGTCGGTGATCAGCCGCGCCCGGCTTTTTCCGAAAGACATCGCCTTGCCGCCTCCCGCCTGCATCTGGCGCATGAAGAAAATCCACACGCCGATCAGCAGCAGCATCGGAAACCAGGACACAAGAATCATGTACCAGGGATTCTCTTCCAGCGGTTTGGCGGTGATTTTGACATTTTTCTCACGAAACATTCCGACCAGACCGTCGTCTTTCGGGGCATAGGTTTTAAAAACACTGCCGTTGGCCAGCTTGCCGGAAACGGCCTCTCCCTGAATGGTAACTTCCGTGATTTCGCCGCTTTCCAAATGCGTCAGCATATCCGTGTAGGTGATTTCTTTCGTGGTGGTGTTTTGCTGATTGAACAACTGCCAGACCAGGAGGAATACCAGAAGCACTGTCAGGACAAGCGCTATGTTTTTTTGAGCCTGATTCAATATCTTTCTCCTTGAAATTAAACTGTTGGGCAACCTTTATAATAATATCCGGTTTAACTCAAATATTTTCTTGTGCGGGGCGGCGGCCCGCGGTTTTGGGCCGGACTTCCAAAACCAGCAGGTTTTTCGTTTCGGGCGTCACCTTCACCCTCTCGCTGAAATGCATATTTTCAATCCAGATCACGGATTCCCGGTCGGCCAGAAGCGCGATGCGGCCGCGCTCCCGTCTGGGAATCTTGCGGTCCATGAACAGCTTTTTGATTTTCTGGGACCCTTTTGTTCCCAGCGGCTCAAACCGGTCGCCTTCCCGGCGGTTTCGGACCACCAGCGGCTCCCGGATTTTGTCTCCGTCAAAGAAAAACGCGGAGCGGTCTTTTAAATTCACGGGGACTTCCTTTTCCCGCCGGATGGAAAAGATCATCCGTCTTTCCCGGACTTCGACTTCGCCGGGGATCATCAGGGGATATTCGTAGCGCGGACTGCTTTCTTCGGGTTCAGCCGTGAGGATCACGCGGTCATATTCTCTGCGGGCGGCGATTCCATGCGGCAGAGAGAGCCTTTTTCCCGTCCGGCTCTCTTTCAGCAGGCCGGCCAGCGCCTGAAGATGGGAGAAGGAGAAACCGCCTTCCCCGGCCGCCAGGCCCTCCAGAAGAGACTTAAGAACCCGGTAAACGAGCGCGTCATGAAGGGAAAGAACGGACGAAGCGGAAAAGGAAATTTCGTTTTCCTCTTTTCGAATATGCGGCAGGCACAGAACCTTCCGAACGCATTCATCGATGAACGAGTCGTCGCGGCGGATAATTTCCGCCGTCCTCGCCAGCGTCTGCTCCATTTGAGGATTGAATTTTTCCCGAAGAAAGGGGATCAGATCCAGGCGGACCCGATTGCGCAGATAAATCCCTTCCGAATTGGATGCGTCCTCGCGAAAGCCCGCGCCCCGCTCCCTGAGAAAACCTAGAATTTCCTCCCGGGATACGCCGATGAGCGGTCGGATGTACCGGTTCTCCCGAACGGGCAGAAAGCCTTTCAGTCCGTCCAGACCGCTTCCGCGGATCATGTTGATCAAAAAGGTCTCCGCCTGGTCGTCGCGGTGATGTCCGAGCGCGATTTTATTCGCCCTGTAATCTTCGGCCGTCCGGTCCAGGAAGCGAAACCTTTCCCGCCGCAGATAGTCTTCCGGGGACAGGCCCGCGGGAATCGCGGTTTCGGCCAGCTTTTGCGTTGCAAAAACCAGACCGGTCTTTCCGGCCAGCGAACGGCAAAACGCTTCGTCCCCGTCAGACTCTTCGCCGCGCAGGCCGTGATTGAAATGGGCGGCAATCAATTCCAGACGCCACGGCGGCGCAAGAGCCGCAAGCGCCCCAAGCAGCGCGCAGGAATCCGCCCCCCCGGACAGAGCGACCACCACCCGGTCGCCCTTCTCCAGCATGGAGTATTTTCGAATGGTCTGTTCTACTTTCCGGATCATCGTCATTGAAACAGGGATTTGATTTCCGTCAGGCGCTCCACATAAGCATCGGCGCCCATTTTGAGCATTGCCTCCCGGTTGCCCAGTCCGTTCAAATGAACGCAGGACAAGGTTCCGGCGTTTCGGGCCGCCTCCACATCGTTGCGGCCGTCGCCGATCATCACGGCCCTGTGCGGGGCGACATCATACTTTTCCAGAAGACAGGAAATGACTCGCCCGTCCGGCTTTTGAAACGGCGTCGAATCCGCGCCTACAATTTCCAGAAAATGCCGGTCGATCTTGAGCCCTTTGGCGATCGCCACCGTCAGGTAATAACGCTTGTTGGTCAGGATGACTTTCTTTTTGGAACGAAAGTGATTCAACACCTCTTCGGCCGCCGGGTAGAGCTTCGTGTGATCCAGCAGATGATTTTCGTAATGTTGAAGGAAAAATTCCATTGCCTCCTCCAGCCTTGAGCGATGATCATCACCCAGCGCTCTTTCCATCAAAATCCGCACGCCGTCTCCGACAAAACTGAGAATCTCCCCAACCGGCCTTGATGCCAGCCCCAGCGCTCTCAGGGCGTGATTGACGGAAGCGGCAATGTCCGCTCCCGTGTCCGCGAGCGTTCCGTCAAAATCGAATATCATCAACTCCACTTTTTTCATTTTGTTCCCCTGTTGGCTGTTTAGCCGCAAAATCAAGCAAAAACAAGCTATTTTGGCGGGGAAAAATTATTTGACGGCTCAGGCCCCGTGTGCTAGGAAGCTTCCAACCGCTTGGATCACTTGTTGCAGACTGAGACGGGAGTCGCCACAAAACTGTCAAATACGGGTCTTCCTTACGCCGCGGAAGACCCTTTTTTTATGGACGTGAAAATGAAAAAAAAGTCTTCGCTCACCTTCGCCGTGGTCGGGACCGGCATGGTCGGCACAGCCATCGGATTTCTGCTGCAGAAGTCAGGCCATAACGTCGCGGCCGTTGCCGATCTTTCCGCCGCTCATCTGAAACGCGCCGCGTCCTACATTCGGGCGCCGGGGTTTCATCATCCGGCCCAGGCGGCTAAGCTCGCCGACTGCATTCTGATCACGACGCCGGATGGCCGCATCGCGGCCGCCTGCGCCCAGATCGTTTCCGGCTCGGACGTGAAGGGGAAAAAAGTTTTTCACATGAGCGGCGCCGGAGGCCTGGATCTGCTCGCCCCCGCCGCCCGGGCCGGCGCTCTCACCGCCAGCATTCATCCGCTGCAGAGTTTTTCCTCCATTGACGGAGCCGTTTCCAGCATACCGGGAAGCTACTTCGGCGTCACGGCCGCCGCGGGCGCAAAGAGACTGGCGGCGGACATCGTCCGCGATCTTCAGGGCATTCCCATTCCCGTCTCCGCCGCTCAGAAGCCTCTGTACCACGCGGCCGCCTGCATCGCATCGAATTACCTCGTCTCGCTTTTGAGCGTCGTCGAAGCCGTTTACAGGTCCATCGGTTTTTCGGAGAAAGACGCCCGCAGGGCCTATCTGCCGCTGGTGTACGGCAGTTTGAAAAATATTGAGAATCAGGGCTGCCCGAACGCCCTCACCGGTCCGATCGCGCGCGGCGATTCGGAAACCATTCAGAAACACATCGACGCCATGGCACGCCATCTTCCCGACTTCGCTTCGATGTATGCTCACTTGGGCGCCATCGCGGTGAAACTCGCCAGGGAAAAAGGCACACTGAGCGCCGCTCAGGCCAAGGAAATTCTGGGAATGCTGAAAGGAGCAAAACATGAGCACGCAGACTAAGATCAGCCGGAAAACGATTCTGGATATCAAGAAAATGAAAACGCAGGGCGAGAAAATCACCATGCTGACGGCCTACGACTTCGGCATGGCGTCCATTCTGGACGAAAGCGACATCGACATTCTGCTCGTCGGCGATTCTCTGGGCAATGTCGTTCTGGGCTACGACACCACGCTTCCCGTGACGATGGAGGACATGATCCATCACACAAGAGCGGTGGCCCGGGGATCGGTCAAGGCGCTGATTGTGGCGGACATGCCTTTTCTTTCCTACCAGGTGTCGCAGGAGGCGGCGCTGGCCAATGCCGGACGTTTTTTAAAAGAGGGCAACGCTCAGGCCGTCAAACTCGAAGGGGGCCGGGAGCACGCGGAAATCGTCCGTAAAATGACGCTCTCCGGCATTCCGGTCATGGCGCATCTGGGGCTTACGCCGCAATCGGTCCACCAGCTCGGCGGCTACAAAGTACAGGGCAAGAAGGAGGACGCGGCGGAAAAAATGATGAAGGACGCCGTGATTCTCGAAGAAGCGGGCGCCTTTTCCGTGGTGCTGGAATGCGTGCCGGAAAAGCTGGCCGCGGAAATCACCCGCATCCTGTCCATTCCGACCATCGGCATCGGCGCGGGGGTTTCCTGCGACGGGCAGGTCCTGGTCGTGAACGACATGCTGGGCATGAACGACCGAATGACGCCCAAATTCGTCAAAAGGTACGCCCATCTGAGCCAGGAAATCAAAAACGCCGTCAAGCGCTACGCCTCAGAGGTGAAAACCGGCGCTTTTCCGGACGCGGAGCACAGCTTCAAATAGTTTTTTATCCGGTGAGTTGTTTGAGCATTTGCGTGTAGGTTCTAAGCAGAATGTCCGGATGGACAAAGTAATCCGGCCTTCGTTCGTAGTGAAGCCTGATCAATTGCCGGGCCGCGGCCTCGACGCTTCCCTCCTGCGCCAGCGCCTCGCGCATCCGGTCCATCATCTGAAGCGCCGCGGCTCTGGTTTGCCCGATGTATTCCCTCGCCTCAACTCCCTCAACGCATCCGTAATGGTCAGCGCAAATCATTCGGACGTCCAGGCCGGCAAGCTTATCCAGGCTGGCCAGGTATTTTTCAAAGCTCGAACCGACGGCGATGATGTATTCGTCGCGGTAGGGAATGGCCACGGCATCCGACGGAAACAGAATATTCATTTGGGGAACCCAGGCGGAAATCGAGCAGGACGAATGTCCGGGCGTTTCAAAGAATTGCAGTTGCCGGCCGCCGATATCCAGTTGGTCTCCCCGCGCCAGCGTTTCGCCTTGTACGTCATCGCGCCATTTCCAGTCCATCCCCGCCAAAGGATCTTCTTCGCCCTTCACTCTGAGCCGGACTTTTTCCGAGAATTCGTTGATCACGGATGCGGCTTTGGGATTTGCCAGAACCTCCCAGCCGCGCGCGGACGCATAGAGCTTCAGGTCCGGCCGGTTTCTTTTCAGATAAGGGACCACGCCGACGTGATCGAAATGGGCGTGCAGAATGACGACATGTTCGATTTTTTCGGGCTTCATTCCCCACGAAGCCAACTGGCGGAAAAGATCCGGAAGGATGTAATGCATGCCGGCGCTGATCAGAACCGATGTTTTGGTTCCCTCCAGCAGGTACACACAGGATTCCTGTGTGCCCAGAAGCCAGAGACCTTCATCGATTCGACCCGCCTGCCTGATTCTCATTTCAAGGTTTGCTGTATTGAATGACCGCGTTTTTTTTCAGCCGCGCCATCATTTTGGAAAAAGCGTCCGCCTGCTTCTGCTGTTCGAGATACAGGGAAATCTGCTCTTTCACCTCGTCCAGACCGACGGTTTTGGCCGGTGTGCGCCCCAGCACCTGAAGAACGTGATGGCCGAATTCCGTGCTCACCACCGGTCCGACCGTTTTGATCTCCTGCGAAAACGCCGCGTCCTCAAAGGGCTTCACCGTCTGCCCCCTCTTGATTTCGCCCAGATCCCCGCCGTTTTCCTTGCTGGGGCAGTCGGAATTTTTTTTGGCCACTTCGGCGAAATCGGCGCCGGCCAGGACCTGCTTGCGCAGGCCTTCTATCTTTGCCTTCTTTTCAGCCTTGATCTTCTCGTCGTCCCTGGCGTCTATGGCCACCAGGATATGCCGAACGTGAACGCTTTCCCCGGTGGTGAACTTATCTTTGTTGTCCGCGTAAAACTTGCTGATTTCCTTTTCCGACGGCTTGATTTTTCCGCCGGTTTCCATGGCCGCCAGTTTTTGTATGCGAACACCCAGATCAATGTCATCGCGGGATACGTTATTTTCCTTAAGAAATTCCTTAAGGTTTTTATCGGGTGGAAGATTTTCTTTGATCTGATCCATGGCCGACTGGATTTCCTTGTCCGTGGCCGTGATGTTTCTGCGTTTGACTTCATTGGCCAAAAGCGTCCGCATCACAAAATCTTCCGTCAACTGTTTTTTCAAACCGGACCGCACTTCGTTTTTCCGGTCGGCCGGTATCTTGTCCTGATACAGTTTCATCTGGGCCTGAACTTTTTTGTCAAGCTCGCTCTTCTTCAGGACAATGCCGTCAACACTGACGGCCGCGTCGGCGGCAAGCGCCTGAACGGAAGCGGGTGCAGGCGCCGCCGGCTCTTCGGCGGGTTTTTCCGGCACCAGGATCGATTCGGAAGCGGTGCTTTGCGAAGCAGCCGGTGCGGTTGTGTTTGCCGTCCCCTCCTCTTTGCTGCAGGCAAGCATCGGTACAACCAGTGCCAGCACGAAAATCATCAGAACGCTTTTGAACCAGAATTTATTCATGAATTTCCTCCCGGACCCTCTGCAGGCGTCATGTTTTTGCGCTATACGCGAAGTTCTTTTGCAAAGTCAAGAAGATTATCCCCGGCGTTGTCGAATTCCCGCTTTCAGGTCAGCCGCCGAAGGGCATGGAGCATCCTCATGCCCTCTTCAAGGCCGGTCGCTCCTTCGGCGGAGAACGGGGACGGGCATGCCGGGTTTTGCATCTCCAGAAGCTTCTTCACCGCGAAAGGCAGGGAAACTTTCGGATAAAAATACAGAGTCAGATAATTGATCAGCTTCAATGTTTCGAAGCCGTCAAACCAGCCGTGCATCTGTCTTTCATAGGCCCTGCGATCCTTCACGTTGCCGCGAATTTTCGGCCGGACCGACAAAAATTTCCGTCCGTCCAAAAATTCCCCAAGGCCCGAATGAATCTCTTTCGCTTGTGCGAGAATCTCATTCGCCGTGCCTTCAAAAGATTCTTTCATCAGTGTGAGCCACCTTTCAAGAACGGCAAAGACGCGCGGATCATACAGCCCGAAGTCACCGGACGAGGCGGAAACCAGTTTGGCCACCGCCGCGCCCGTCCCGAAGGGAACGCGATTTGAAAGCCGCGCGGAAGGATAAACTCGCGTTTCGTGAATTCTGCGCAGGGGGCCCGCCTTGGCCAGCTTGTTCAGAAAATAAAAATCCTCGCCCGCCTCGCGGCGATTCATGCCCCGCACGGCGAGGTATCCTTCATCCGTTGCCGCCATCGTGGACCCGATGGAATGAAACGCGTAGGGTGATTTTGCAAATTTGAGACCCAGAACCCAGTAGCGAAGGAAGATCTCATAGCGGCAAATCGCCTCCTGACTCTCCCTGTCCGAAGGCATTTGATGTTCGTAATCCACCATGCCGGCCTGCGCCCGGCCGGAGGAAAAAGCTGTGCGGACGCCTGTCAGATAATCCGGCTTGACCAGCGTATCCGCGTCAAGGCTCAGAATCAAACGGAGCTTTTGTTTCGAATTTGCCAGCAGGCCGAGAGCTGCGTCCATGCCGATCTTGCGCGCCATTCCGACGCCGCCCGCGCGGCGGGGAATTTCCAGTCCGGGAGAAGAAGCATCCACAAATCCCAGCCGCAAACGGCTGGAGGCGACTCTTTGCCATGCCTCCTGAAGATTTCCGTCCGCATCCGGCATATCCAAACGCCGCCTTTTCGCCAGCGCATCGAGAAGCGCAAGGGTTAGAGCGTTGTTTTCCCTGTCTTCTTTGGGCGAGTCGGCTTTGTTGTTGACCACGCACAGCACCATTGTTTTTTCCAGCATCGCCTCGGGATTGGCGGCGAGAGAAGCCAGCGTGAAAAAGATCAAGTCTCTTTCCGCATAAGCCGGAATGACGACAACCTGTTCGACGGACCCGGAATCCTCCGCCCGCAGACGCCATGACGGCCCCGCCGCGTACCGGCTCAGATAATCATTGATCAGGGAAGCTTTCTTCACGGAGAATATCTCTGAAGCGCGTCCAGGACGCGGCCGCGCAGCGCGGAATAATCGCCGCCGGGAATCCACTCAATCGAAACGCCCTTTTTTTCCATGCGGCGAAACCATGTCATCTGGCGCTTGGCAAACTGCCCGATGGCGGTTTCTAGGCCGGCCGCCATCTCTTCCCTGGTTATTTTCTTTTGCAGGCACCGGGCGATGAACCGGTATTCCAGACCAAAGCTCTCCAGCCTTCCCCAGGACACTCCCTCGTCGTGCAGCCGGGACACTTCTTCAATCATCCCCTCCTCCAGCCGCTGGAGAAGCCTCGCCGAGATTCTTTTTTTCAGTTCGGCGCGCTCCCAATAAACACCGAAGACAGCGGCATGGATTTGCGGGAACCGGTCCGGGTGGTTTGACGGGTTTTGCCTGGCTTTTTCGATTTCTATTTTCCGGATCAGCCGTTCCCGGTCTTGAAGATCGGTTTGATTGTGCAGTTGGGGTTTCATGGACAACAAAATATCCTGAAGCTCTTCCATCGCCAGCCCCGCCAGCTCTTCCCGCAGGCGCGCGTCGGGTTCGGCATTCGGCATGAAGTATCGGGTCAGGACCGATTCCAGGTACAGGCCTGTGCCGCCGACCAGAAGGGGCAGGACTTGTTTTTTCCTGAGCGTGGAAAATATTTCGTAAAAGCGTTTCTGAAACTCGAAAACATTGAACTCCTGATCCGGGTCCAAAATGTCGATCAGATGGCAGTCAATGACGCGGCCCTCCAAATGAAAGTCGCTCAGATCCTTGCCTGTGCCGATATCCATCCCGCGATAAACCTGGCGCGAATCCGCGGAAATGATTTCTCCCCCGAGTTCGGCGGCCAGACGGACGGCCAGCGACGTTTTGCCCGAAGCCGTCGGGCCCAGGATGACGATCAGATTTTTTTTCATGATTTTCAGCTAAAAAAAATGCCCCTCAAGACGGGGCATTTTTTTGTTCATCGTTTTCAGCGACTAGAGTGGCTGAACATTCGCCGCGCTGGGCCCTTTGTTGCCCTGCTCAATGTCAAAACGAATTCTCTGACCCTCGTACAGAGTCTTGAAACCCGTTCCCGCAATGGCGCTATAATGTACAAAAACATCTCCGCCTTCATCATTTTCAATGAAGCCAAAACCCTTCTTCTCATTAAACCACTTCACTTTACCTTCTGCCACTTCTAAAGCCCCCCCTTTCAAATTTTTGTTTCTTCCGGTTCATCCCGTCAGAAACTAAAAAAACCGCAAGAATTCTTATTTCAAAAAGAACTCTTTGCGGTTATTTTCTTTTTTTGTAAATCAATCTCAACACTACTTATTTACCGACCCGAAGCTTCCAACCCTTGTAAAACCGGCTCTAAAACCGATGCATTTGATCAGAACATAACACCAATTTATTTAAAATCAAGCTTTTTTTTCATGAATATACCGCTTCAAATCCTCAGCCAGCCGGGCTTCGTGTCCGAAATAAAAATGATCGGCTCCGGAAAGGATCGTCAATTTTGCCGAAATGGATTCTGCTTTTTTTGAGAGGGTCTCGACATCGCAGAACGTGTCCTGATCCCCGCAGATCATCAATTCCACGGTGTTTTCCAGTCCGTCCCAGTCGAACTCGAAGTATTGCAATGGAGGGGATACCAGCAAAACGGACGTCGCGACGGAGGGATTGTCCCTGAGCAGGCGACAGCAGATCCACGCGCCGAACGAATAACCGATCAGAAATAATTTTTTAACGCCCCGGCTTTTTGCGTATGCGCAGGCGGACAAAAGATCCTGCTTTTCTCCCCTGCCCTCGTCATAGCGGCCGGTGCTTTTCCCGACGCCGCGGAAGTTAAAGCGCAGCGTGGAAAAGCCGGCGGCGCTCCATACGTCGCGGACGGTTTCCACGACATTATTGTGCATGGACCCGCCCATCAGCGGATGCGGATGGCAGATCACCGCGCCCGCATCCACTGCGCCCGAATGCCACAAACCTTCGCCGGTGAGACTGCCGTTGGACCAGAAAACTTTTTCTTCATGATGCATGGTCATTGCTCCATTTGAATATTTAAGATTACGCCATAACCAGGTGGCACGCAGGTTAAGTTTTGTATTCTCACGATAACAAGAACTGGTCATTGCGAGCAAAGTGAAGCAATCTCCTTTTTTAGATTGCCACGCAGACCAAGAGTCTGCTCCTAAGATACTTCCCCGCCCCTGGTGGGCGGGGATTGAGGGGAGGGGGAAGCCTTTGTTTTCACCCTCCCCCTGCCCCTCCCATCGAGGGAGGGGAGATTACAGTTTCTTCCATTTATAACCTGGTGCGTAGCTCCTGGTAAATTGCTCGCAATGACAGCGCATTGTCTCTTCTATAAAATCACAAACGGTTTGGGATCATATCTCGCCCGTGCGGTGACAGGCGCACAGTCCCCGTCCCGGATAGGGCTTCAGTTCGGGAACCGCCTCATCGCAAACGGCAATTTTATAAATGCAGCGGTTTTTAAAACTGCAACCCGCCTGCCGGGCTTCGGCCGCCTCTCCGCGAACCTGCGTTCCCCATTTTTTCCTTTGCGGATCACCGCCCGGCATGGCCGCCAGCAGCATCCGCGTATAGGGGTGAAGCGGCTCCCGGTAGAGATCATTCTTGTCCGCCAGCTCAACGATGCGGCCCAGGTACATCACGGCAATCCTGTCCGATACATGATGAATGACATTGAGGTCATGGGAGATAAAAAGATAGGTCAGCCCGAAATCTTTTTTCAGATCGCTAAGCAAATTCAGAATCTGCGCCTGGATGGAAGCATCGAGCGCGGAAACCGGCTCGTCCGCGATGACCAGCTCCGGCTGCAGCGCCAGCGCCCTGGCGATTCCGATGCGCTGCCTCTGTCCTCCGCTGAACTCGTGGGGATAGCGTCGGGCCTGTTCTTCGCTGAGGCCAACCTTCTTCATCAGTTGAAGCACTTTTTCTTTCCGCTTAGTTCGATCGGCCGCCCGGAAAATTGTGAGCGGCTCGGAAATGATGCTTTGGACGGATTTCCGCGGGTTCAACGAAGAATAAGGATCCTGAAAAATCATCTGTACGCGCCGCCGGTACGTCTTTACATCCTCCGATGCCAAGGAAATAATATCCCGGCCTCTGAAAGAAACACTCCCCTCGTCCGGCTTCTCCAGCCTGATCAGAAGGCGCGCCATCGTGGATTTGCCGCACCCCGACTCGCCGACGAGCCCCAGCGTTTCTCCCTCGAAGATCTGAAGATCGACGCCGTTCACCGCCCGAATGACCCTGGGCTTCTGCCCCATAAACCCGCCGCCTAAAACGTAGGTTTTTTTCAGTTGCTGAATATCCATCAATATGGAAGCCATGAACACCTCGACAATGCGTCATTAACTTTTCGCAAGGCTCTCGGCGACGAAGCAGGAGACAAAATGCCCCGCTTCCAATTCCGCAAGCGCAGGCCCGGCCGCCCGGCACCTCTCTTCGGCAAGCGAGCAGCGGTCGGCAAAACGGCAGCCGGGGGGCAGATCCAGCAGGCCGGGAACCGTTCCCGGAATGGTTTTTAAATAGGACCCCTTTTCCGCATCGCTTTCTGCCCATCCCGAGGGCCGTGATTCGATCAGCCCGCGCGTGTAGGGGTGCAGCGGTCGGGCAAACAGCTTCTCCACCTCCGCGGTTTCCACAACTTTGCCCGCATACATCACCGCCACCTTTTGCGCCGCCTCGGCAACAATCCCCAGATCGTGCGTGATCAGAATGACCGCCATATTATTTTTTTCCTTGAGATCGGAAATCAATTTCAGAATCTGCGCCTGAATAGTCACGTCCAGCGCCGTGGTGGGTTCGTCCGCCAGCAGCAACCGGGGGCGGCAGGACATGGCCATGGCAATCATGACGCGCTGACGCATGCCGCCGCTCATCTGGTGCGGATAATCCCTGACTCGTTTTTCCGGATCGGGAATGCCGACCTCGCCCAGGAGTTTCACGCTGCGGTCCAGCGCCTCCCGGTCCGAAACATGCTGATGCAGCCGAATGGCCTCCGCGATCTGATCGCCTACGCGCAAAACGGGATTGAGCGACGTCATCGGCTCCTGAAAAATCATGGCAATGTCCCGGCCGCGCCGCTCGCGCATCTCCTCTTCCGTCAGTTGAAGAAGGTCCCGCCCGTCAAATAAAATCCGGCCTTCGGCAATCCGGCCATTGGGCGGAATCAGCCGCATGATGGAAAGAGCCAGCATGGTTTTGCCGCAGCCGGATTCGCCCACGACGCCCAGCGTTTCTCCGGCGGAAAGGGACAGGGAAACATCGTCAACGGCCCGCAAAACACCGCGCTGCGTTGTAAAAACGGTTTTTACATTTTGAATTTCCAGAAGCGGCATCGTCATTTGACCCGGTAACGGCGGGCCTGAAGGCCCGCCCTACAGAAACATTAGTTTTTTTCACAGCAACGACGCAGGGCGGGTTTTTAAACCCGCCGGTCATCGCGGACATCAATGTACGTGTTGCTTCCTTGCAGAATATTGTCTTAAGTATTCCACCAGCAGACGGACGGGAACACCCGTCGCGCCCCTGGGAATGTAGCCCCGGTCTTTCGTGGTCCAGGACGGCCCCGCGATATCCAGATGCACCCACGGGGATTCGCCCACAAACTTGCTGAGGAATGCCGCGCCCGTAATCGCGCCCCCCATTCGTCCCGCCGTGTTTTTATAATCGGCGATGTCGCTTTTGATCAGATCGTGATAATGCTCCCACAGCGGCAGCTCCCAGACCAGTTCCCCTGTAGCCCGGGCCGCCTCGCCGATCTCTTTGATCATCCGGTCGTCCGTTCCCAGCATTCCGGCCACTTCTTCCCCAAGCGCCACAACGCACGCGCCGGTCAGCGTGGCGATGTCAATGATCGCCTCCGGTTTATATTTCAACGCATAGGACAGGGCGTCGGCCAGAATCAGCCTTCCTTCGGCATCCGTGTTCAGGACTTCAATCGTCCGGCCTGAGAAGGATTTTAAAATGTCGCCCGGCTTCAGCGCGCCGCCGCCGGACATATTTTCCGTAGCGGGAACCAGGCCGACGATATTGACCGGCAGCTTCAAATCCGCCGCCGCCTTAATCGCGGCCAGCACCGCCGCGCCGCCGGCCATGTCCGTTTTCATCTCATCCATTTTTTCCGCGGGCTTGATGGAAATTCCGCCGCTGTCAAACGTCAGGCCTTTGCCGACCAGCGCGATCGGCGCTTCGCCTTTTTTGCCTCCGGTATATTCAAGGATGATCAGCTTCGGCGGCTGATGGCTGCCCGCGGCAACCCCCAGAAGCGCGTTCATGCCCAGCGCTTTCATCTTGCCCTTCTCCAGCACGCGGCAGGCGACATTTTTTTTCTTCGCCAATTTCTGCGCGTGGGCGGCCAGAATGCCAGGCGTCATTTCGTTGGCCGGCGCCGAAACCAGATCGCGGGCAAAGCAAACCGCGTCCGTAATGATGTTTGTCTTTTGAACAACATCCTGAATCCAGGAATAATCCGCAGGGCGGGCGACAATTTCCAGTTGCAGAAAATTCTTCAGATCGTCTTGTTTAACGGTTTTGTAGGGTGTGTATTGATACAGGCCAAGGCCCGCGCCTTCCGCCATCGCCGCAACAACTTTTTCTTTTTTGTCCGGCAGAAGATCCGCGTCAAAGGCTGTTGCCGCTTCTTTGATCTTCAAACCGCGCAGATGCTGCATGGCTTTGGCGAAAGCCCGGCGGATTTTTTCCAGATTCAATTCGCTTCTTTTGCCCAGGCCCGCCAGCGCGATTCTTTTGGCTGGCTTGAAACCCCCGGCATAAATCACCAATACCTGTGACGGCTTTGCTTCAAAATCACCGCTTTTTATAACATCGCTCAGCAGCCCGCCGCTTTTTTTGTCAATCTCCGCCGCGGGACCGGACAGCGTCTTCTCCCCTTCGCAAAAAGCCAAAATAATTGCCTGAGTTTTAACATCGTCAAGACTTCCCCTTGCAACCGTAATCTTCACTTAAACCTCCCTGTCAAAGCAAACTGATGGTATTTCAAGCGCCATGAGCGCTATCCTGTTTCATTTACGAAAAGAGCACATTTTAGCATAGTATGTCTAATATTTTCCGACATACGATGCATGATAAGTCATGCAAGCATTGCCTCCAGGCGCTTCCTGACAATTGCGGGAAACAATTCAGAAAGTGACATCAATTTATCCTTTTGAATGTTGTCGAGATCCAACTCATCAGCAAACGGGATATGCTGACGCAGGTAGATGGTATCGAGGAGCGCCTTTTCCTGCAGCGCCATGTTGAAGCCGTTGCGGGTTTCGAAACCGTTGAATAGGCGGGGCGCGATGCGCGAGAACTCAATCGTAATGCCTCCGAACCGGATATTCCGGGCGGCGCCGACTGCCGTGTCGAGCGTCAGAACCGTGCAGACGACCGGCGATTGCAGGATAAGGCCGTGACGATTGAGCGCCCATTCGCAGGAAATATAGGAAGGCGTCCGCAGAAAGCAGGCAACCTCTTCAACACTGGGCTCACCTTCACGAAGCCTGTTGATATAGACCCCGCGCGTCACCCGTTCAACAAATCCTTTAGCCAGCGCCCGGGTGAGGAAGACATTGGCGTTGCCGGTGAATTTCTCCACATCGGCATAATGAAAGAGATTCGGCAATTGCCGGAGGATATTGACGGACGTCATGGCAGGCGCACTCCCTTGGCTTGCAGCTCGCCAAAGAGAGAACGAGCCGTTTCCAGGAAGGCGGCAAATCCATCAGGCTGATGGACAGCGATCACCTCCGGCGGAAGAAAACGCAGCAAGTCTTGCGCGATAGCCTCGCGCATCATTTCTTTGTCTTGCTTTGAAGGCTTGATAAAATAATCCATGTTTCTTTGAGCGGCAAAGACCGCCCTGTACAGTGTAAATTTTCTCTGGATCATTGCAACATCCACGGGTGTTTTCAGGACGGCATAAAGATACCAGAGATCAAAAAAATCGCGGCCTTTAAGATAGCGACGCTCCAGGAGGGCGCGCACTTTGTCGGAAAGAATCTCCGCAGGCGTTTGGGCGACGATAATCGCATTGGGGCGAGGCACGCGGAATTCCCCGGAAGCCATCAGA